>NZ_LBHW02000065.1:0-22017 GCF_001005835.2 Achromobacter sp. LC458 | reverse complement strand
TCACACCGTCAAGCTGATCCAGGTCGTCTTCAAGTCCGAATATTTGTCCAGCGCGTGCAGGGACTTGTCCCGGCCCGACCCCGATTGCTTGACGCCGCCGAACGGCACCGTGATGTCGCCATCGGCGTAGCAGTTGACCCAGACCAGACCCGCGCGCAGGCGGCGCGACAGGCGATGCGCGCGCGACAGGTTGGCCGTCCACAGGCCCGCGCCCAGCCCGTAGACCGAGTCGTTGGCCAGCGCAATGGCTTCGTCTTCGGAGCCGAAACGTTGCGCGGCCAGCACCGGGCCAAAGATTTCTTCGCGGACCAAGGCGGAATCCTGGTGCGCGCAATCGAAAATGGTGGGTTCGATGTAGTAGCCGCCCGTGTCGCTGCGCGCCTGCTTGCCGCCGATGCGCAACGTTGCGCCTTCGGACTGGCCGGCGGCAATGCGGTCCAGCACGCCCTGCATCTGCCGTTCGTCCACCATCGCGCCCATGGCGGTGGCCGGGTCCAGCGGGTCGCCCGGCTGCAACGTGGTCGCCACCGCCGCGACTTTTTCCATGAAGGCGTCGTAAATGCCGTCCTGCACGTACAGGCGCGACCCGGCGATGCACACTTCGCCCTGGTTCGAGAAAATGGCCAGCGCGGCGGCTTGCGCGGCGCGGTCCAGGTCGGGGCAGTCGTCAAACACGATGTGGGGCGACTTGCCGCCACATTCGAGCCACACCCGCTTCAAGTTCGATTCGCCCGCATAGCTCATGAAGCGCTTGCCCGTGGCGGTGGACCCGGTGAACGCTACGCAGTCCACGTCGGGGTGGCGGCCCAGCGCCTGCCCGGCCACCGCGCCAAGGCCCGGCACCACGTTGAAGACGCCGGCGGGAATGCCGGCTTGTTCCGCCAGCGCCGCCAGCCGGATGGCCGACAGCGAGGCCTGTTCGGCCGGTTTCAGGATGACGCTGTTGCCCGCCGCCAACGCGGGCGCCACTTTCCAGGCGGCCATCATCAGCGGGTAGTTCCACGGCACCACGGCGGCGACCACGCCCAGCGCTTCGCGCGTGATGGTGGCCAGCGCGTCCGGGCCGGTCGGGGCGATTTCGTCGTAGATCTTGTCGATGGCTTCGGCGTACCAGGCGTAGCAGCGCGCGGTCTCCGGCACATCGAAAGCCAGCGCGTCGCGGATGGGCTTGCCCATGTCCAGCGTTTCCAGCAGCGCCAGTTCTTCGGTGTGTTCGTCGATCAGGCGGGCCAGGCGCAGCAGGCGTTCCTTGCGTTGGCGCGGGGCCAGCTGGCTCCAGACGCCGGCTTCGAACGCACGGCGCGCGGCGGCCACGGCGCGGTCTACATCGGCCTGGCCGCAAGCGGCCACGTCGGCCAGCCGGCGGCCGTCGATGGGGCTGGAGGCGGCGAACGTAGCGCCGTCGGCGGCGTCGCAGTAGGCGCCGTCGATGTAGGCGCGGCCGTCGATGCGCAGCGTGGCGGCGCGGTCATGCCAATAGGCGCGGTCGTGTTGGCTCATGCGGGTTCTCCGGAATGAAGGCGGGATGGGGGGGTGGAGGCGGCGGGCGTATCGCTGTGCGCGTTGGCGCGCGCGACCATCGCGTCCAGCAGCACGTTGCAGCCCGCTTCCAGGTCGGCGGGCTTGGCGTCTTCGATCTCGTTGTGGCTCACGCCATCCTTGCAGGGCACGAAGATCATGGCGGTGGGCGTGACGCTGGCCATGTAGACGGCGTCGTGGCCGGCGCCCGTCACGATGTCCATGGCGGCCAGGCCACGGCGCGTGGCGCCGTCGCGCACCTTTGCCACCAGGTCCGGGTCGAACGGGGTGGGCGGGAAGTACTGCACCTGCTTGACGTCAACGGTGACGCCGTGGCGTTCGGCTACGTCGGTGCACGCGGCCAGCCAGCGCGCGTCCATCTGCGTCAGCGTGGCTTCGTCTTCATGGCGCAGGTCCACGGTGAAGCGGACCTGACCGGGGATGACATTGCGCGAGCCCGGATGCGCGTGGATTTCGCCCACCGTGCCGCGCCCATGCGGTTGGTTGTCGTTGGCGATGCCGATCACCGCCTGCAACAGGAACGTGGCGGCGTACAGCGCGTCGCGGCGGATGGGCATGGGGGTCGGGCCGGCATGCATTTCCATGCCGGTGATCACCACGTCGTACCAGCGCACGCCCAGCGACCCGGTCACCACGCCGACCACTTTGTCTTCATGTTCCAGGATGGGGCCTTGTTCGATGTGCGCCTCGAAGTACGCGCCCACCGGCCGCCCGCCCACGGGGTCCGCGCCCGCGTAGCCGATGGCGGCCAGTTCGTCGGCCACCGACTTGCCGTCGTGGTCGCGCGCGGCCAGCGCCACTTCCAGCGGGAATTTACCGGCGAATACGCCGGAGCCCATCATCACGGGCAAAAAGCGCGAGCCTTCTTCGTTGGTCCAGATGGCCACTTCCAGCGGCGCCTCGGTGACGACGCCGTGGTCGTTCAGGCTGCGCATGACTTCCAGCCCGGCCAGCACGCCGTAGCAGCCGTCGAACTTGCCACCGGTGGGCTGCGTGTCGATGTGGCTGCCGGTCATGACGGGCGGCAGGTCGTTGTTGCGGCCGGCGCGGCGCGCAAAGATGTTGCCCACCTGGTCCACGCGCAGCGTCATGCCGGCCTCGCGCATCCAGCCGGTGACCAGGTCGCGGCCCTGGCCGTCCAGCGCGGTCAGCGCCAGCCGGCAGTTGCCGCCCTTGGGGGTGGCGCCGATCCGCGCCAGGTCCATCAGCGACTGCCACAGCCGCTGTCCGTTGATCGAAATCGTGCTTGTCATGGGTTCACGTCCTGTCAATGGCCATTGTTGGCGGAGTTCGGGTTGCCGTTGCCGCGCGCGATGCGGGCTTGCGCGGCTTGGCGGATGCCCATCAGCGTTTCGCCCGGGGCGATGCCGTTGGCGTCGTAGCGGATTTCCAGCAGCGCGGGCAGGCTTTCCTTATCGGCAAAGGCCAGCGCGCGTTCAAACGCGGGTCCGAAATCTTCCGTGGTTTCCACGGCTTCACCATAACCGCCGTAGCCCCGGATGATCTGCGTAAAGTCGGGGTTTTCAAAGCCCAGCGCAATCGTGCGGGCGGGGAACTCGCGTTCCTGGTGGGCGCGGATGGTGCCCCAGATACTGTTGTTGAACACCAGCACGACCACGCCCAGCTTGTACTGCAAGGCCACGCCCAGTTCCTGCATGTTCATCTGAAAGCAGCCGTCGCCCGCGTAGCACACCACGGTGCGGGCACGGTCTTGCAGCTTGGCCGAAATCGCGGCGGGCAGGCCGTAGCCCATCGACCCCACGGTGGGCGTCAGGCTGGTGCCCGGGCCGGTGTAGCGGCGATAGCGGTGCGGATACAGCGCGTAGTTGCCCGCGCCCACGGTGATGCAGGCGTTGGGCGGCACGTGCGCGTCCACGTAGGCGGCCGCCGCGTCCAGGCTCATCGGGCCGGGCGCGGGCAGCGGGGTCAGGCTGTCCACCAGTTGCTGATGCGCGATGCGCACGGCCTCGCCGCGCGGCTTGGCATGACCGGGCGCCAGATCCGCCACGCTGGCGGCAAAGCTGGCCACATCCGCCACGATGGCCTGCGTGGGCGAAAACACGCGACCCAGCTCGGCGGCGT
The DNA here is from genome assembly GCF_001005835.2 of Achromobacter sp. LC458. Lineage (NCBI taxonomy): Bacteria > Pseudomonadati > Pseudomonadota > Betaproteobacteria > Burkholderiales > Alcaligenaceae > Achromobacter > Achromobacter sp. LC458. The sequence continues at coordinate 18,396 of NZ_LBHW02000065.1, read as the reverse complement.
CCGGGTAGACGTGGATCAGCTTCTGGCGCGGCAGCGGGCTTTCGATGACGGTATAGCCTTCGGTCGTGGCTTCGCCCAGGCGCGTGCCCACGGCCAGCACCAGGTCGGCGTCCTTGACGCGCTGGCGCAGTTCCGGCGTCATCGCCCAGCCGACGTGGCCGGCGGCGTTGGGATGGCGCTGGTCAAAACATTCCAGGCGGCGCCACGCGGTGCCCACGGGCAGCTCGAAGCGTTCGGCAAAACCGGCAACCTGGTCGATGGCGGTCTGGTGCCAGCCATTGCCGCCCAGCAGCAGGAAGGGGCGTTCGGCGGCGTTCAGCAATTCGGTCATGCGCGTCAGATCGGCGGCGCCCGGGTGGCTGTGCACGCGCGGGTAGCGCGGCAGGTCCGCCACGCGGGCCGTGCCCCACAATGTGTCTTCGGGCAGCGCCAGCACCACGGGGCCAGGCCGGCCGCTGGTGGCGACGGCGAAGGCGCGCGAAATGAATTCGGGGATGCGGTCGGTGCGATCGATCTGCGCCACCCACTTGGCCATTTGCCCGAACATGCGGCGGTAATCGATTTCCTGAAAGGCTTCGCGTTCCATGAAGTCGTTGCCGACCTGGCCCACGAACAGGATCATCGGCGTGGAATCCTGGTACGCCGTGTGCACGCCGATGCTGGCGTTGGTGGCGCCCGGGCCGCGCGTGACGAAGCAGATGCCGGGTTCGCCCGTCAGCTTGCCATAGGCCTCGGCCATGTACGCCGCGCCGCTTTCCTGGCGGCAGACCACGGGTTCGATGGCGTCGGTGTGTTCGTTCAGCGCGTCGATGCACGGCAGGTAGCTTTCGCCGGGAATCATGAACACGCGGCGCGCGCCATGGATGCGCAACTGCTGCATCAGGATTTGGCCGCCGTTGCGTTCGGGAAGTGCGGATGACGTCATGCAAGGTCTCCTTGTTGTGGCACGGCCTGCGCGCGGCGCTCGGCGGCCCATCGTTCGAATTGGTCGTGGCGCGCCAACAGGCGGCGCGCGGTGTTGTAGGTGGGCGGGTCGATGCGTTCGGCGTCGTGGCGGCCGGCGCGTTGCGCCTCGAAGCGCGCCACGCAGTCGCGCGCGGCGTCCACGTCTGGCGGGGCCGGAGTGAACACCTGGTGGATCAGGGGCACCTGTTCGGCCACCGTGGCGCATTTGGATTTCAGGCCCAGGCGGCGGGCCCAACGCAGGTCCGCTTCCAGCGCGGGCAGGTCGCGGTAATTGAACGGGCAGTCGATCGGCACGCAGCCGGCGGCGGTGCAGTCCACCAGAAAGCGGGCGCGCACCGCGTGCAGTTCGATGCCGTCCTTGCCGCGCTCGGCGCCCAGGCTGGCCGTCAGGTCTTCGGCGGCCAGCAGGCAGGCGGACACGCGCGGGCTGGCGGTCAGGATGTCGTAGGCGCGCACCAGCCCCAGCGCCGATTCCAGCGTGGGCACGATCTCGGTACTGCCGGCGGGCAAGCCCAGTTCGGCTTCCAGCGCCGTGATGGCCTGATCCAGCGCAACGATCTGCGCGGCGCTTTCGGCGTGCGGCAGGAACACCGCATCCGGCGCGCCCGGCATCACGCCGCGCAGGTCGGCCAGCCCGTCGTCTTCCAGCTTGTTGATGCGCACGGCCGCCACGACGCCCTGCGCGCGGCACGTGGCAAACAAGGCCGCAATGCGTGGCCGGGCGGCGGGCCGTTCCACCGCCGCGGTGAATTCTTCCAGGTCGGCTACCAGCGCGTCCGTGCCGCTGGCCAGGCCCGCGGCCTGCGCGGCGGCGTCCATGCCGGGTACGAACATCCAGCTGCGGCGCAGCGCGGCGGGGCGGCGTAAATAGGTGTGGGTGGTCATTGCACGTGCCTCGGCAGGAACAGCACCAGTTCAGGAACAAACGTCAGCAGCAACATCACGCTGGTCATGGCCAGCATCATCCAGGACAGCGGGCGCAGCGTTTGCATCATGTTGATGCCGCCGATCTTGCAGGCGGCCATCAGGTCTACCCCGACCGGGGGCGTGTTGGCGCCGATGGCCATGTTGATGGACAGCAGAATGCCGAAATGCACCGGGTCGATGTTGTAGTGTGCCAGCACCGGCATCACCACGGGGGCCACGATGATGATGACGGGGATGGCCTCCATGAAGGTGCCCAGCAGCAGCAATACCACCGTCAGCACCAGCAGCACGGCCGTCTTGCTGTCGGTCCATTCCACCAGCAGGGTGGATAAGGCTTGCGGCACCTGTTCGGCCACCAGCACCCAGGCAAACAAGCCGGACGCGCCGATGATAAGCAGGATGGACGCGCTGCTTTCGCCGGTGGATTTCAGGTTGTCCCACAACGATTTCACGCTTAGCGTGCGGTACCAGAAAAAGCCGATCAACAGGGCGTAGACAATCGCGCTGGAGGCGGCTTCGGTGGCGGTGAAGATGCCGAAGCGGATGCCGCCGATGATCAGCACCGGCACCATCAGCGCGGGCAGCGCATCGATGGCCGCGGCGCGCAGTTCGCCCCAGGAAAACGGCTGGCCGCCCGCCCAGTTGTGCTTGCGCGACTGCCAGATGGCCACGCCGATCAAGGACAGGCCCAGCAGGATGCCGGGGATGATGCCGGCCACGAAGAGCTTGCCCACCGACGTATCGGTGATGGTGCCGTAGACGATCAGCACGATGCTGGGCGGGATGATGGTGGACGTGGCGCCCGCGCTGCCCACCAGCGCGCAGGAAAAGCCCTTGTCGTAACCGCTGCGCGCCATGGCGGGCAACAACAGGCTGCCGATGGCGACCACGTCGGCCACGCCCGAGCCGGACAGCGCGCCGAACATCAGGCAGGCCAGCACGGCCACGACCGCCAGGCCGCCCTTGATGTCGCCGACGATGGCGGCGCACAGGCGCACGATGCGCTGCGTCAGGCCGGCGCCGTTCATCAGCTGCGCGGCCAGGATGAACAGCGGAATCGCCAGCAGGGTGAAGCTGTCCAGCCCCACCACGTACTGCTGCGCCGCCACCATCATGGGCGCCGAGTCATACACGGCCAGATAGGCCAGGCACGACAGCACCAGGCCGAATGCAATGGGCATGTCGATCAACACGGTGATCGTAAACACGCCCATCAGGAAGAGAGCACCCGAAGACATCTTGTTATTCCTTTGCCGTGGCGGGGGTGGGCGCGAACAGCTGCGCCAGATGGACGACGATGGTGACCGCGCACGCAAACGGCAACGCCAGGTAGACCGTGCCGGCGGACACGTCCAGCGCGGGCAGCGTCTGGTCGCCCGTGAGCTCGGCCAGTTGCCAGCCCGCGTAGCCCAGCGCCGCCAGGCCCACGATGACCAGCAGCTGGTTCAGCCGCTCGAAGGCATTGAGCACGCGCGGGCTGCGCACCACGAAAGGCAGCAGGCCGGCCATCAGGTGAGAGCGTTCGTAGCTGCACGCCACGCCGCCGATGAAGGCCGACCACACCAGCACCAGGCGCGGCAATTCCTCGGCCCAGTGCGGCGTGGTGTGCGTGACAAAGCGGGAGAACACCACGTAAGAGATCAGGATCGCCAGCAAGGCCACCGCCAGGGCGGCAAAGGCCTTGCTGATGCCCGACAGGATGGCGGACAGTCGGTTAAGCATTACTGGGCCTCGCGGTACTTCTGCACAATCGCCATCAGCTCGGGGCCGTAGGTGACCGAGTAGGTCTTCCACACGGGCTGCACGGCGGCGGCAAAGGCGGCCTTGTCGACCTCGTTGACCTGCATGCCTTTTTCTTTGAGCTGGGCCACGAACTGCTGGTCGCCGTCGGTGATCATCTTGCGCTGGGCGTCGCGCCACTTGTCGGCGGCGGCCTGCACCACCTTCTTGTCATCGGCGGAAATGCGGTTCCAGACCGGCTTGGAAATGATCAGGTTGGCCGGGCCCCACACGTGACCCGTCAGCGACAGGTACTTCTGCACTTCGAAGAACGACGACGTGTAGATGATGGACAAGGGGTTCTCTTGCGCGTCGAACACCTTTTGCTGCAACGCCGAGTACAGCTCGCCAAAGGCCAGCGGGGCCGGGTTGGCGCCCAGCGCGGTAAAGGTGTCCAGGCGCATCTTGTCGGGCGTGACGCGGGTTTTCAGGCCGGTCAGGTCGGCGGGCTTGTTCACGGGGCCGCGATTGTTGGTCACATGGCGAAAGCCGTTTTCCCACCACGAGATGATGGTCAGGTTCTTCTTGTCGGCCAGCTTGGCCAGCGCCTCGCCCAGCTCGCCGTCATAGGCCTTGTAGGCTTGCTGCGACGACGACCACGTGTACGGCAGTTCCACCACGCCGAACTTCGGTTCAATCGGCTGCAACGAACCCGAGCCGATGATGGCGGCGCCCTGGCTACCGATCTGCAAGCCTTCCAGCATGGTCTTTTCGTTGCCCAGCTGGCCGCTGGGGAACAGCACGAAGTTGACGCGGCCGGCGGTCTTTTCCTTGACCTCGGCGGCAAAACCCTCGGCCGCCTTGTTCCAGCTGTGGCTGGGAGCCAGCACGTGGCCCAGCTTGATGTCCAGGGCATGGGCGGACAGCGGCGCAAAACCGGCCACGGCAAGCAGAGCGCCGCCGATCAGGGCGCGAAACGTTTGGGGAGCGTGGGTCATGAAGTAACTCCAGATGCAAGAGAGAAGTAGGGGTGGTGGGTTCAACAGGCGGCGGGGTGCGGCCCCGCTCAGTAGGATTGCGCCCGCATGGATGCGGGGTGGCCGGGCAGGGGGATACACGTACCGGTATCGGTCAGGCCGTTGTCTCCCACGGCCAGCACCTGCAAGGTTGCGTCCAGAAAATTGCCGACATACAGGTAGCGGCTGTCGGGGCTGAAGGCGATGCCTTCGGGCAAGGCGCCGACATCGATGGCGGCCGCGCGGGTGACGCGCAGGCCGTCGATGTGCAACAGCACGATCTGGCCGTGCGGATGGTGGAACCAGTCGGACGACGGGTTGTTGGAGCCTTGCACGATGGCCACGGCGGCGTGGCGGCCATCGGGGCTGATGGCGATGCCTTCGGGGCCGTCTTCCACCATGACGCGGTCGACGACGCGTGGCGGATCGCTTTGCAAATCCACCACGCTGATGGAATCGGCATGGCCGTCGGACGCCGTGGGGCTGCCCATATCCACCACCAAGGCCAGCGTGCCATCAGGCGACACGACCAGGTTGAACGGCACCAGCCCGGTGGTCAGGTCTTCGGACGGATCGTGCGTGACGCGGGGCGTGGGGCCGGTGTCGTCGACGTGCAGCACGGCCAGCCGATGCGTATCGGTCTTGACGACGTAGGCGCGGCGGCCATCGCCCGAGAACGACACGGCGACCACGGGCGTGCCCAGGTCGATTTCCCCGCAGACGGCCACGTGGCCATCGCGGATGGTCAGCACGGATACCGAGCAGCCGGCCTTGTTGGCGACGAGGGCCATCGTGCCCGCGCGGTTGATCGACAGGCCGGACGGTTGCAAGCCCACTTGCAGCGTCTGCACGATGGCCGGCGGCGTGGCGGTCAGGTCCAGCACATACAGGTCACGGCCCGGGGTGGGCTGCCAGCCCTTGCTATCGGCGCGTTCGGGCCACGCCATGGAATCGGCGATCAAGGCCAGGCGCTGGTCCGGCGTGACGGCCAGATTGACGGGCGGACCGAACAGCGAATTGGGCAGCGGCAGGGTGGCCACCAAGGCGGGCGCGGCGGGGTTGGCGGCGGCGTCGAAGATGCTGAGCGAGTCGCGGCCGGGCGCCAGGAAGCGGATCCGGCCGTCGTCCCAGGTGACTTTCTCGTCGTTGCCGACCAGCAGGTAATGCGGGGCGGGGGCTGGCGGTTGCGCGGCCGGCATCGGTGCGGTGCCGGGTGTGGCGGCCAGGGGCGTTGTCGGGGGGATGGTGGTCACTGGGCTGGTTGTCACAGGGCTGGTCGTCGCCGGGCTGGTCGTCACTGCGGTCGCGTGTGCGTTCATGCCGCCAGCTCCCGCGCTTCGGGCACGGCCAGCGTCGCGCCGATCAGTTGCCGGGTGTACGGGTGCTTTGGTGCAAAGTAAACCTGGTCCGCCGCGCCGCGCTCGACCACGCGGCCGCCTTGCAGCACGACAATCTCATCCGCAATGTGCTGCACCACCGCCAGGTTGTGGCTGATGAACAGATAGCCCAGGCCGCGTTCGCGTTGCAGTTCCATCAGCAGGTTCAGGATCTGCGCCTGCACGGAAACGTCCAGCGCGGAAGTGGGCTCATCGCAAATCAGCAACTGGGGTTCCAGCATCAGCGCGCGGGCAATCGCCACGCGCTGGCGCTGGCCGCCCGACAGTTCACGCGGGTAGCGGCCGGCAAACGCGGGCACCAGCCCCACGGCGTCCATCATGCGGCGCACGGCCGCCGCCTGCGACGCGGCGTTGCCGATGCCATGCACGCGCAACGGCGCGGTCAGGATTTCGTTGATGGTGCGGCGCGGGTTCAGCGACGAATAGGGGTCCTGGAACACCATCTGGATGCGGCGTGCGCGGGCGCGGGCGGGCATGGCGGTCAGCGGTTGTCCGTCCAGCAACGCCTGCCCTTGGGTGGGCGCCAACAGGCCCAGCATCAGTTTGGCGATGGTGGACTTGCCGCTGCCGGATTCACCGACCAGGCCGATGGTCTGGCCGGCGGGCACATGCAGGTCGATGTCATGCAGGATGCGCGGCGCGGGGCGGCGCGAGAACAGGCTGGCGCGGCCGTATTGGAACGACAGCGCGTCCAGGCGGATGCTGCCGGGCGCGGTGCTTGGCGCGGTGGCGGGCGCGCTGGTGGGCGGGGTGGCCGACGGCATGGCGGTGGCCTTGTTCATGGAAGTATTCATGCCAGGGCTCCTGCGCGCAGCGCGCCGGGTTTGACGCACAGGCAGCGGTGTTCGCCCTGCACGCGCGGGGCGATCGGCTGCGCGCAACGCGGTTCGGCCACCGGGCAACGATCCCGAAACGCGCAGCCCCGGATGGCGGTGTCCAGCGACGGCACGGCCCCGGCGATGGTCGGCAAGTCGGTATGCGGCGCGGTGCGTCCGGGTTGGGGGATGCAGTTCAACAGCATGGTGGTGTAGGGATGGCGCGGGTCCGCCAGCACCTCGGCCACGCTGCCGCCTTCGACGATGTCGCCCGCGTACATGACGATGACGTGGTCGGCGATGCGCGCCACCAGCCCCATGTCATGCGAGATGAACACCATGCCCAGGCCGAACTCGGCCTGGATGTCGCGCAGCAGGTCCAGCAATTCGGCCTGCACGGTGACGTCCAGCGCGGTGGTGGGCTCGTCGGCAATCAGCAATTCCGGGCCGCACATCAGCGCCATGGCGATCATCACGCGCTGGCGCAGCCCGCCCGACAGCTCAAACGGATACTGGCGCATGCGTTCTTCCGGGTTGGTGATGCCGACCCGGCGCAGCAGGTATTGCGCGCGCTCGGCGGCCTGGCGGCGGCTGACGCGCTTGTGCCGGCGCATCACGTCGATCAGCTGCGTGCCAATCTGAAACACCGGGTTCAGCGACGTCATCGGATCCTGAAAGATCATGGCGATGCGCGCGCCGCGCAGTTCGGCCAGCTGGCGCGGCGCCAGCGTGGACAGGTCTTGCCCGGCGAACTCCAAGCGCGTCATGCGGCGGCGCGCGGCGGCGGGCAGCAGGTCCAGCAGCGCCAGCGCCGTCAACGATTTGCCGCAGCCCGATTCGCCGACGATGCACAGCGTCTTGCCGCGTTCCAGCGTGAAGTCCACCGCGCGTACGACGTGCTTCGTGTGCGTGGCGGTGTGGATGTCGATATGCAGGTTTTCAACCCGCAGCAGGGGGTGGGACGTCGCGGTCATGGCCTCAGCCCTTTTTCATCTGGATGGCGCGCAGCGTTTCGCCAGCGCGGTTCACGCACAGCACCAGCACGAACAGCACGATGCTGGGGATGACCACCAGCGACGGCTGGAACAACATGTTTTCCTTGCCCTCGGCAATCATCAGGCCCAGCGACGGCATCGGCGCGGGCACGCCCAGCCCCAGGAACGACAACGATGCTTCCAGCGTGATGGCCATGGCCGCGTCCACCGTGCCGATGATGAGCAGGTTGCCCACCAGGTTCGGCAGAATGTCGCGCCAGATGATTTGCAGAGGCGTGCAACCTTGCAGCCGCGACGCGGTGACGAATTCGGCGTTGCGCAGGCCGGCGGCCATGGTGCGCGCCACCAGGGCGTAGCGTTCCCACAGCAGCAGGCCCAGCACCAGCACCACCACGGTCAGCGATGCGCCCACCACCGACACCACGGCCAGCGCCACCAGGATGATGGGCAGCGCCAGGCGGGCGGTAATCAGGAAGGACACGGCGCGGTCCACGGCGCCGCCGAAATACCCGGCGACCACCCCCAGGGTGGTGCCGATCAGCCCGCCCATCAGCGCGACCGACAAGCCGATCAGCGCCGACACCCGCACGCCGTACAGCGCGCGCGCCAACACGTCGCGGCCCAGCTGGTCGGTGCCCAGGATGTGGTTCCAGCCACCGCCTTCAGCCCACACGGGCTCTTGCAGACGCGCCAGCAGGTCTTGCGAATAGGGGTCGTGCGGGATCAGGTACGGGCCGATCAGGCCGGCCAGCACCAGCAGGGCCAGCACGGCCAGGCCAAGCAGTCGGCCGGCGCGGGCCAGACGGTTGCCGCGCGTGGCGGCGGGCAGGGAAGTCGCGGTAGCGGTCATAGCGGTATTCATCAGGCGGCTCGCACGCGGGGGTCCAGCCAACCGTTGACCAGGTCGGCAAGCAGGGTCAGCACGATGTAGATCAGCGCAAAGATCAGGATCAGTGCCTGCATCGTGGGGAAGTCGCCACGCAGGATGGACGTCCAGGCCAGCAGCCCGGCGCCATTGATGGCGAACACGGTTTCGATGACGACGGAGCCGGCCAGCAAAGTGCCCATCTGCGCCGCCGCCAGGGACACCAGCGGCCGCAGCGCGTTGCGCAGCGCGTACTTCAACACCACGCTGGCGCCGCCCAGGCCCATCGCACGCGCGGTGCGGATGTAGTCGGTGGCCAGCACGGTTTCCATTTCGGACTTCATCAGCCGCAGCATCGCGGGCATGGCGAACAGGCCCAGCGCCACCACCGGCATCACGTAGTGCTTCCACGTGTCAAAGCCCGAGGCGGGCAGCCATTGGTTGCGCACGCTGAACACGATGATGAGCAAAAACGCCAGGCAGAACGGCGGCATGGCCTGTGCGCAGGCGGATAGCAGCATGGTGGCGCGGTCCACCAGCGAGCCTTTGCGCAAGCCGGCCAGCACGCCCAGCGGTATCGCCAGCAGCAAGGCAAAGGCCATCGCGGCCAGGCCCAGTTTGGCGGTGGCGGGGAAATGCTGGCCCAGCAATTCGGCCACGGGGCGGCTGAAGTACAGGCTGTCGCCAAAATCGCCGCGCACCACGCCCGCCAGCCAGCGGCCGTATTGCACCAGGATGGGATCGCCAAAGCCGTGCTGTTGCGACAGGCGGGCGGCGTCGGCCGCGCTGCCTTCACCGGCCAGGCGCGCGGCCGGGTTGCCGGACGCAAACACCAGCGAAAAGCTGATCAGCGATACGAACACCACCAGCAGGGCGGCGACCAGCAAGCGGCGAAACAGGAATGCAATCATGGGTCAACCTATAGAGCTAGCGTCGGCTGGCGGCGGCGCATCGGCAAACATCGACATGCCGCGGCTTGCGTCGGCGCGCGCCGTTCCGCCCAGGCGCATCAAGCGCCTGGATCGGACGGGCACAACGGTTGGAACAACGCCTGGGCGCGATGGCCGCCGGATCAGTTCCAGGTGGCCTTGTAGAAACGCGGAAACTCGTCGCCATCCACCGAGAAGTTCAGGTCCTTGGCCTGCACGGCGTTCAGCGAGTGGTTCCACAGCGGCACCCAGTACGCCTGGTCGGCCACGATCTTCTGCGCGGCGGCGTAGTTCTTCGCGCGCAGGTCGCGGTCGACCGACGTGTCGGCGGCCTCCAGGTACTTGATGACGTCGGGGTTGCGCGCCTGGTCGTCCGGGCCGCCACGGAAAAAGTTGCTGGTGGACAGCGCCGCGTCGGCAATGCCGTACGAGCCCCAGTTGGACGCCAGCATGGCGATCTTGCCGTCGCGCCAGTTGGTCATGGCGGCGCCGTATTGCTGTTCCACCAGATTCACCTTGATGCCGGCCTGCGCCATTTGCGCGGCGGCCGCATCCAGGATGCTGCGCGGCGGGGCCGAGATCACCAGGTCCAGCGTGATGCCGTTGGGGTAGCCGGCCTGGGCCAGCAATTGCTTGGCACGGGCGGGGTCGAACTTGTAGGTCTGCACATCGGCCGAACAACCGAACTGCGCCGGGTTGCAGGCGGCGTTGATGACCTTGGACGCGCCGCCGACCAGTGCCTTGCGGATGGCTTCGCGGTCGATGGCGTGGTTGATGGCCTGGCGCACTTCCTGCTTGGCCAGCGGCGATTTGCCGTCGTCAAAGCGCGGGTTCAGCGAGATATAGCTGATGCGCATGATGCTGCTGCTTTTCACGGCAACCGACGGCGTTTTCTCCATGCGCTTGGCCACGTCGGGCGGCACGCGCCAGATCCAGTCCAGGCCGCCGGACAGCAGCTCGGCGTACTGCGTGTTGGCGTCCGGCAGCACGCGCACCACCAGTTTCTGCACGGCGGGCTTGGCGCCGAAGTAATCGTCAAAGCGTTCGTACACGTAGCGGCTGCCGGGCTGGCTGTCGGTCAGGCGGTAGGGGCCGGTGCCGATGGGCTTGGCGCCCATGTCGGACTGGTTGGCCTCGTAGTACTTGCGCGGATAGATCGGCAGGTTTTCCGACAGCATTTCCAGCGCCAGCGGGTAGGGCGTCTTCATCTTGATGCGCACGGTGTCGTCGCCGACTTTTTCGGCGCGGGCAATCCAGGCCACCTGGTTCTGAAAGCGCGCCTTGTAGGTGTCGGACGACACCAGGTTCAGCGTGTACAGCACGTCGTCGATGGTCAACAGCGAACCGTCGTGAAATTTCACGTCGCGGCGAATCGGCAGATCGATCGTGGTGTCGTCCACGAACTTGTAGCCGGTGGCGATGGATGGGCCGAATTCACCCGTGTCCTGGTTTTTTTGCAGCAGGCCCGAAAACACCATGCGCGCCAGCGCCAGGCCGGGGCGGTCTGATTCCTTGTAGGCGTCCAGCGTGGCGGGCGCCGCGTCGAACGCGATGTTGAGGGAATTGTCGGCCTTGTTGGCCTGGGCGGCATGAGCGCCTAGCGCCAATAGCGCCGCGCTTATTACCTTCACGGTACGGGTCAGCTGCATGTTTTTCACCTTGAACTGTTTTTATGTGTGTGGACGACGGGTGCTGCGGGGACTGCGAATTCACGTTTCAACGGACAAGCCGATCCCCTTGCCGCGGGCGGCGCTATCTGCGCCGGCGGTGCTTGCACGGTCGGTAAGGGGAGAAGCCCGGGCGTCAGGCCATGGCGGGCTAGCGCGTTATGAGGTCATGGGCTCATCGAATCCCAACGTTGCCGAAATCTTCCCGCAGGCGCGCCAGGATGCCGACCAGGTGGTCATGCATGGCGTGGCGCGCGCGGATGGGATCGCGGTCGACGATGGCCGCGAGGATGCGTTCGTGTTCTTTCTGCGCTTCGATCCACACCTTGGTGGTCACGAAGTGCTCTTCCAGACGGTGGAACACCGGGCTCAAGGTGCTCAGGTGCCAGATGTGCGAAATGGCGGCGGCCAGCGCGGCGTTGCCGCACGCCGCGCCGATGGCGCTATGGAAGGCGCGGTCGTGCACGCTGGGCGATTCGGTCAGCGACATGCCGTCGTGCGCGGCGCGGATGGCGGCAATCTGTGCGGGCGACGCTTTCTGTGCGGCCAGTGCCGCGCATTCCGGCTCGATCAGCAGGCGGGTTTCCAACAGGTCGAAGGGACCGATGTCGGTGGCTTCAGCGCTGCCCGCCGCGCTATCGGCGGCCGCCGCCGGTGGCGTGGCCGCGTCACGGGCGTCGTGATATTGGCCGTCTTCGCGCGGGGCGCAGACGAACACGCCCGTGCCCACGCGCACATCCACATAGCCCTCGATTTCCAGGGCGATCAGCGCCTCGCGCACCGACGCCCGGCTCACTTGCAGCTGCTCGGCCAATTCCCGCTCGGCCGGCAGGCGGCCGCCAACGGGAAAGTGGCCCGCCTTGATGCGCGCGGCGATCTGGTCGGCAATCATGCGGTAAAGGCGGGTGGGGGCAACGGCCTGAAGGGAATTCATCGTGGCGTGAAAGTGGGTTCCGGGGGGTAGAGCGTAATAGGTCTGGGGCGGATGTGTCTTGGATAACGTTTTGACGGGTTGGGCTTCGGCTTCGGTTCAGCTTCAGGGGCCGCGTGGAATGCGCTGGCCTTTGTTCGGCTGCCTGATGGTCCGGTGGTCAGGCCACTGGACGAAATGTACCGGAGCCAGACGCGCTTGGGAATGCGGGTGACCGCGTATTTGCCCGTTTTCAGGGAAAACCACTAGCGGGGCTCATCGTTTATGCTTCGCGAAAATCTCCTTGAACCGCAGACCCTTACGCCTTCCATGACTGACTCCCGCTATCCCTCGCTTGCGCACTGGGGCGCGTTCACCGCCGTAGTGAAAGATGGGCGAGTCGTCGGCTGCGAGCCTTTTCATGCCGATGCCGCGCCGTCGCCCATGCTGGACTCCATCGCCGAAATGCAGCATTCGCCGTTGCGCGTGCAGCGGCCCGCGGTGCGCCGGGGCTGGCTGGCGGGCAACCGCGAGCGCGAAGGCGACGACTACGTGGAAGTGGAATGGGACCACGCGCTGGACCTGGTGGCGGGGGAACTGGCTCGCGTCCGCGCGGAGCACGGACCCGGCGGTATCTTTGGCGGCTCGTATGGCTGGTCGTCGGCCGGTCGAGTCCACCACGCGCGCAGCTTGATCCGCCGGTTCCTGTTTCTAGGCGGTGGTTGCGTCGATCAGGTCGGCAACTACAGCTGGGGCGCGGCGCAATTCCTGTTGCCGCACGTCATCGGCACCTTCAGCCCGGTCAGCGGCGACGTTACCGACTGGGACAGCGTGCTGGCCAACACGCGCGTCATCGTGGCCTTTGGCGGCATCCCCACCAAGAACAGCCAGGTGACATCGGGCGGCGCGGGGCTGCACAACTTGCCGGCCTGGTTGGCTCGCGCGCAGGCGGCCGGCATCCGCCTGGTGGTGCTCAGCCCCACGCGCGCCGATGTGCCGGACGGCATCGCCGCCGAGTGGATCCCGATTCGGCCCAACACCGACACTGCGCTGATGCTGGCGATGGCGCACACCTTGCTGGCCGAAGGGCGGCACGACGCGTCGTTTCTCGCCAGCCACTGTGTGGGCGCCGATACCTGGGCCGACTACCTGACGGGCGCGGCCGACGGCCAGCCCAAGGACGCGCAATGGGCGGCCGGCATCTGCGGTGTGCCGGCGCCCACCATCACCGCACTGGCGCGCGCCATCGTGGCGCAACGCAGCCTGTTGACGGCGGCGTGGTCGTTGCAACGCGCGCAACATGGGGAACAGCCTTACTGGGCCTTGATCGGGCTGGCCGCGTTGGCCGGTCAGATTGGTTTGCCGGGCGGGGGCTTTGCGTTCGGCCACGCGTCCTTGAACGGCATAGGCGAGCCGCGCCGGCGGGTGCCCGGCCCCGAAGTCCCGGTGCCGAAGAACCCGGCACAGTTGGCCATCCCCGCCGCGCGCATCGCCGACATGCTGCTGTCGCCCGGCCAGCCATATGACTTCAACGGCGCGCGCCACACGTATCCGGACATCAAGCTGATCTATTGGGCGGGCGGCAACCCGTTCCATCACCATCAGGACCAGAACCGCTTGCGGCAGGCGTGGACCAAGCCCGATACCGTGATCGTGCATGAATCGTGGTGGACACCCTTGGCGCGCCGCGCCGACATCGTGCTGCCCGCCACGACATCACTGGAACGCTGCGACGTGGGCGGCTCGTCGCGCGACCCCTACGTGTTCGCCATGCACCGCGCGGTGGCGCCGCAAGGGCAGGCGCGTAACGACTTCGACATCTTCGCGGAGCTGGCGCGGCGCGCGGGCTTTCACGAGGCCTACACGGCCGGGCGCGACGAAATGGGCTGGTGCCGCCACGTGTACGACGGCATGCGCGGGGGCTGCGCCGAGCGCGGCGTGACGTTGCCGCCCTTCGATGAATTCTGGGCGCGCGGCTACGCCGAGGTGCCCGCGCCCGACTCGCCGTACGTGCTGTTCGAGGACTTTCGCCGCGACGCGCAAGCGCATCCGCTGCGCACGCCCAGCGGCAAGATCGAACTGGCCTCCGAGGTGGTGGCGGGCTTTGGCTACGCCGATTGCCCGGGGCATCCGGTGTGGCTGGCGCCATCGGAATGGCTGGGCGCGCCCGTTGTCGACACGTGGCCGCTGCATCTGCTGACGAACCAGCCGCGCCATCGCCTGCACAGCCAGCTGGACCCGGCCGCGTTGTCGCGGTCAAGCAAGATTCAGGGCTGCGAGCCCATCTCGATGCACCCGGAGGACGCCGCCGCGCGGGGCATCGCCGACGGCGACCGCGTGCGTGTCTTCAATGCGCGGGGCGCCTGCCTGGCCGGCGTGCGGCTGGATGCCGGCATGCTGCCGGGCGTGGTGCAGATGTCCACCGGCGCGTGGTCCGACCCGGACGGCGATCTGGACCGGCACGGCAATCCGAATACGCTGACGGCCGACATCGGCACGTCGCGGCTGACGCAGGGGTCCAGCGCGCAGACGGCGCTGGTGCAGGTTGAGGCTGCTCCGAACCTGGACCAGAACCTGGGGCCGGGCTCGGCGCTGGACGCAACCACGGTGCACGGCGCCTGGCAATTGCCCACCATTTCTCAGGCGGCATAGGGGCGGGGTGTGTGGCCGTTAAGGCTATACCCATGCAGGAACTGCAACAGGAACTGCGTTTGTCCTTTGTGCTGATCCGGCCGCCCATGCCGTGGCGTGCTGGTTCGCCGATCAGATGCCTGCTACACCCTGATTCATTACTTTATTGGAGCGATATTCATGTCCGTGCAAGCCCTGGCCCCCGTTGACGCCGCCGATGCCGCCGCCGTGCGCGCCTGGTTCAAGGAACTGTCCGACCACGTGCAGGCGGTGGACTACGCTGCCGCCCGCCACCTGTTCTCCGAAGACTTCCTCGCCTTCGGCACCTACACCAACTTCGTCACCGGCCGCGACCACGCCGAAAAGACGCAGTGGCGCAACGTCTGGTTCACGATCGACGACTTCATCTGGCGCCTGGACGACGTGCAAACGTTCGTGTCGCCCGACCGCCTGTTCGCCGTCGGCATGGCCGTATGGGATTCCACCGGTTACCACCCCGACGGCAAACCCTTCGACCGCGTCGGCCGCGCAACCGTGTCGTTTGCGCGCGTAGCCATCGGCGACCCGTGGGTTGCCACCCACACGCATATGTCCTTGTTCCGCGACACCCCCAGCGTCTCGCACGGCAACAAGCCGGCACGCAGCTGAGGCAAGGATGCGGCGCGGGCCTGCGCCTGCGCATCCGGTGTTTTACCGCGACGGCGGATCGTCGGGCGGCGGATCGTCGTCCGGCGGCGTCCAGGGCCGGCCGTCTTCGTCAGTGCTAAGAAATTCATCCAGCGCCTTTTGATCGGCAGCGGCTTTCTCCGGATTGCCCTGGTCAAAAGCGGAAGGCGGCTTGGGCGCGACGGCCAGGTAACGCAGCCGCACCGACGCGACGATCGCGTCCCACAACTTGCCGGCTTCTTTGTCGCTTAAGGTGGCATCCACGCGGGGCGGGGGAGGCGGCCGCTTCCAAAGGGGAATCTCGTGCTTGTTCGGTACGAAGCGGGGCAGGGACCAACGGACAAGGTCCGGTTGGTCATCCGGAGCGGCCGGCGGGGTAAGGGTGCCGCCGCCGCTCATCCGCATGTGAATAGACGGTTGAGTGAATGCGCGCTTGTCGCGATAGGTTTCGGCCAGGAATAGAAACGCGTGGTGATTGGTTTCGGTGAAGCCGAAGGCAAATTGTTCTGCTTGCATGGAGGCAAGAGTCAGCTTTCCCGCCCGCAAGGTGTTGTAGGCCATACCAGCCATCTGTTGTTTTGCGCGTACCTGAAGGCCGGTCGATGGACTGGGCTGCAAGGCCGTAATGCGCGTTTCCAAGCTGACATTGGACCCGTCGATGAAAAATTCGATCACTCCGACTTCTTGATCGTGGTGCTCGCGGATGATGATGGGCCCAAGGCCAAAGCCAGGACCGGCGCTGAGTGGGTCGGAGATTTTGGTGATGGTTTTGGCCAGCGCCTGGATGCGGGCTTCTACGGGGGCCATGACGTTTTTGAAGGAGTCAGCCCTGATCAAGACATAGACGTCACCAACCAGAAGGTGAAGCTCATGGGTGTGGTAATTCTTCAGTTCGGGACTGTGAAAGAAGCGTAGCAATATTTGCGTTTCGCTCAACTGCATCTTGGCAAGCATCATCGAGCCGCCCGAATCATGATCGACGAGCGCGATCTGCGATGCCCTGTCGTTGACTGCATCCGCAAATCGGCCAGCGGACACTTCGGTGCCCAGAACCCGGACTTGGGCGGTTTTGAAATCGGTATCCAATCCGTAATACAGCGTCACGTAGCTGCTGGTGCTGTAAAGCCAGTTCGAAGGAAAATCAATCAAATGCCTGCCGAGCACCCAGGTTTGAATGTCTGCGGTATCTGGAGTCACTGTTGTGTCCTTGCGAAGAAATAAATCATTGCTGCTTCCTATGATCCCGACGATCAGGAGTCCGGCAAAAAAGAAGCGCGATTTCATGACGGCTTCTTCGCCTGGGCAGCAATTTTCAGGACCCACTGAAGCGTGACAAGCTGAACCCGCTCGTCGTGGAATGGGCCTTCATGGTCAAAGCCTTGCATTTTCAGTTGTTCTCGAACTTCGCCACGTTCGACCTGATCGATCGGAGCACGGCCAGAACTCGTGGGTACTGTCCCGTCGCCGACGCCATCCTGCATGCCGCAGTGAAGTTCCCAATCGCTATATATCCGCGGTCCCTGGTCATGTGGCGTGGACGTATCTCCGACGAACTTTACTGAGGCGCGCCCAAGGGCACTATGCGGGCCCACGCGGACTATTGTGCGACCGCGGTGCTGAACATCGGTGTGCCGTGCCGTAATGAGCGATTCGATCGGAGCTGGTGCTCTTACGGTACCGGGCGACCGCAACCCTGGCCGTATGTTCCATCGGATGGTTTCGAAGCTTGGAAACTTAGCATCGGACCCATAGAGAACATAAGTGTTGGGATGGAAATACGTATTCAACTCGGCGTGGAATTCGCGGGCAAATTCGATAGCACGTTCGTAGAGGGTCCATTCAATAGCCGTGCCACCTTCCGGCGCCAGCCATTCCTCTTTTACCAAGCCCCACCATCGATGCCTTTCTAGATAAATGGAGTCATACGGGCATTGATCAAGCGCTGGCATCGCGGACAGGGCGCGAGATTGGTTTTCGCGCAGCAGCTTCAGCCATCCCGGGGAGTATCGCGTCGTCGGAAGTAACTGCAGCGCTCCGGGCGACTGGGCAAATACCGCTGTCACTTCCTGCCCGCTGCTGCCAATAACCAACGAAGCGCCGAAGCTCTCGTCTCGCATACCGACCTTGCACCGTCTGTAGGCCACGGGCGCACCGTTAGTCGGCATGACGCCGTGGACGATGCCGCAAATGGCGGTCTCCATGCCGGGCAGCGTGGCGCACATCCTGGCAATCAGGCCACCCATCGAATGCGTCACCAGCAAAACCTGTTTGCAGCGTTTTCCATACTGCTCCAGCAGCGTCTCAATGCGCTGCTTGAGTCGTCTAGCGGAATCGGCGTTTGACGCCAACCAGTTATACCCAAACGCGTGCACCGGCATATTGAATCGAACCCCGGCCAGCAGATCGTCCGTCGTCAACGGCTTGACGCCTTCAGTGTCGTCATCGATACGATCCATTCCGTTCAAGCCCGGCATAAAAACATCCACGCCAGGTTTCAATCGTCGATATGCGGCTTGCGGGTCTTCCCAGTGCTGGTCGTTCAGCTCCAGCGCATAGTTTTGATGGCGAAGAACAGTGGGGGAGTTCAGCACATGTTCCAGCCAGATCAAGAAGCGTTCGTAGCTGGCCTGTCCGACCTCGCCCCAGCCCCGCTCGCGATATCGCTTCATCAGCGCGGCCTTGCGTTCAGCGGGCAGCATTTGCTGGTTCTCTTGCACCATCCCCCACGGCACATTGGGAACGCCGCCCTGGTCATCGACCTCTACGCGGTCGGGGTGCAAGGTGGTCTGTCGGAAGCCGGCGTCTTTGGCCACCCATTGGGAGGCCAAGGGAGTCCGTAACCCCGCGAATCCATAATCAAGGGTCCAGACCTGTCGGGAATCCTGTCCGATGC
>NZ_LBHW02000064.1:0-24013 GCF_001005835.2 Achromobacter sp. LC458 | reverse complement strand
GGGGCCGCCGGCCAGCACACGGATGATGTCGATGACGGTCAACAGGCCCATGGCCACGGACGCGTACAGCGCCGCCGTGTTGAACACCGCCAGGCGCATGCCGGTGACGGGCAGCACCGTGTCCATGCCGATCACGGTCTGCACCCAGCTGCCGCGTGCCATCAGCCACAGCACCCACAACACCAACAACTGGCAGAAGATGTGCGAGACACGACGCGCGGCGGGGCCGAAGCGTTCAACCAGCATGGTGACGCCGATGTGCTGGTGGTCGCGCAATGCAATGACGGCGCCCAGGAAGATCAGCCACACAAACGCCAGGCGGGATACCTCGTCGGACGCGTTGATGCCGGAATTGAACAGATAGCGCAGCGCCACGTTGCCGAACAGCAGCACGACCATGACGACCAGACAGGCGACCATCAGCCAGGTCTGCAACGCAAAACACCAATCGGCGGCACGGGCCAGCGGCGAACCGCCGCGCTGCCCGGAAGGGAAGGCTTGCATGTTTGTCTCCTGCCCGGTTTTTCTGGGCTTTTTTCGCTTATGCTTTGGCGGATGTTAGCGCTAACATTTCGCTTTTGGCAAGCCCCTGTTTTTTGAGTCAGACTACGCGCTTCCCACCCGACCACGAAGGCCAATGTCCATCCGTAAACCCCGCAGTTCGCACGCTGGCCGCGTCACCATGCAAGAGGTGGCGCGCCGCGCCGGCGTCAGCGCCATCACCGTGTCGCGCGCGTTGCGCACACCGGACAAAGTGGCCGAGGCGCTGCGCCTGCGCATCGCGCGCGTCTGCCAGGAGCTGGGGTACGTGCCCAACCATGCCGCCAGCGCGCTGGCTTCGGCGCGCTCGCAGACCATCGTTGTGCTGATCCCGTCGCTCAGCAACGTGGTGTTCGTGGACATCATTTCCGGCATCAAGGAAGTGTTGGACCAGCATGGCTATCACATGCTGATCGGGGTGACGGGGTATTCGCCGGATGCCGAGGAAGCCTTGCTGCGCAAGTATCTACAGCATTCGCCGGACGGGTTGATCCTGACCGGTATCGACCACAACCCCGGCACATGGGCCTTGCTGCGCACGCAGCGCATGGCCACGGTGCACACCATCGAAACATTGGCGGGCGCCGAGGACATGAGCGTCGGCTTTTCGCAATTTGACTCCGGCTATGCCGCCTGCCGCCATTTGGTGGAACGCGGCCGTCGACGCATCGGCATCATCGGCGCGCAGTTGGACCCGCGTTCCTTGCGCCGCTGCGAAGGGGCGCGGCAGGCGCTGCGTGATGCGGGTTGCTACGACGCCACGCTTGAAATCATGACGCCGGAGAAGTCGTCGATCAGTCTGGGGGCGTCCTTGCTGGAATCCTTGCGCCAGCAGCATCCGGATTGCGACGCGGTCTTTTTCTGCAACGATGACTTGGCGCAAGGCGCCGTGTTTCAGTGCGGCAGGCTGGGCGTGCGCGTACCCGAGCAGATGGCCCTGGTCGGCTTTCATGACCTGGCCGGCACGGCCTGGACGACCCCACCGTTGTCCACAATTGCCACGCCGCGTTACCAGATCGGGGTGTCCGCAGCCGGCTTGCTGATGCAGCATCTGGCGGGTGAGCCTATCGCCCAGCGGCACGTGGACCTGGGTTTCACGCTGGTGCAGCGCGAAACCAGCTGAGCGGCGGACTTAGCTTGCACGACGCATGGCCAGGAAAACACCCGACGCCATGATCAAGGCCATGCCCGCCAGCGCCAAACTGTCGGGCGGGCGTTGGAACCAGAAGGTGCTGAACAGCACGGCCAGCAGCAGTTGAAAATAATTCAACGGCGCCAGGGTCGCTGCCGATACCCGTTGGAATGCGGCAATCAGCAACACCTGCGCCAACCCGCTGCATGCGCCCAGCGCGATGATGATCGCGGCGTCGGCAGGCGTGGGCCAGGGGTCGGGCAGAAAGAAGGGCGCCGGCAGCGCCGTGACGATCAGGCAGATGATTGCCGTATACGCATACTGCACCGGCCCGGGCACCTTGCCCGACAGCTTGCGCGTGAGCACCTGGAAGATCGCGTAGCAGATTGCCGACACCGCCATCAACAGCGTGCCCAACAGCGGCAAGTCGCCGCCGGGCCGCACAATCAGCAGCATGCCGGCAAAGCCGACGGCCACCGCCAGCCATTGCACGGGGCGCACGCGCTCGCCCAGCAGCCAAGGCGACAACGCCACCATGATGAGCGGCGACGTGAAGTAGATGGCGGTGGCTTCCGACAAAGGCATCCAGATCAGCGCGGTCATGAAGCACGTGGCCACGGTGGCCAGCGTGACGCCGCGCAGGATCAACAGCGGCTTTTCGGGGGCATCGCGCAGGCGCATCCCGCTACCGTGACGCCATAGCATGGTGATGGCCAGAACAATCACCGCCAGATACCGCATCACATTCAAGAACGGCGCGGGGTAGCGTTCCAGCATGTACTTGGACCCCGCGTCGAACGTGGCAAAGGCCACCAGCGCGGCGAAGAACAACAGGATGCCCGCATTGCGCGAGGCGGCAGGGGCAGGGAGGACGGCGGCGGGAACAGAGGCCATGGTGCTTGCCGCGCGTCAGGCGCCGGCGTGGCCCAGGCCTTGCAGGAATGCGTCCAGCGCGGGCCCGATCGCCTGCACCATGTAGCCGCCTTCCTGCACGACGACGGTGGGCAGGCGCAAGCTGGCCACGCGCGCGCCAATGTCGCGGTACGCGTCGATGTCCAGCTTCAGCACGCTGATGGGGTCGTCCTTGTAGGTGTCAAAGCCCAACGCCAGCACCAGCGCTTGCGGGGCGTAACCAGACAGCGCCGTCAGCGCGGTGTCCAGCGCGGCCAGGAACGGGTCGTTGCCTGAACCGTGCGCCAGCGGCAGGTTCAGGTTGCAGCCTTCGCCCGCGCCATGGCCACGTTCGTCGGCGTAACCGGTGTAGAAGGGGTAGTAGGCGCCGGGGTCGGCGTGCAGCGACACCGTCATGACGTCCGCGCGCTGGTAGAAGATGTTCTGCGTGCCGTCGCCATGGTGGGCGTCCACATCCAGCACCGCCACTTTGGACCAGGTCTGTAGCAGGCGGCTGGCCGCCGCCGCGCTGCTGTTCAGATAGCAGAAGCCACCGGCGCGATCCCGGTGTGCGTGGTGGCCTGACGGCCGGCACAGCGCGTACGCCATGCCCGATGTGCCGGCAACGTGATCGGCGGCCGCGACCGCGCTGTGCGTGGAGCGCAGCGCCGAACGCCAGGTCTGCGGCCCGATGGGGCAAGACAGGTCGCTTAGGTAGTACCCCGCTTGCGCCACGATGGACGGAGACGGGCAGGGCCCGCGCCCCGCCTGCTCCACGCGGCCGTTGTAGTAAGGCGATAGGTTGGGCAACACTTCCGGGCCCGGGTCCACGCCGGGCGCCTTCAACGATTGCCAGCGCGTGTAGGCGGTTTCCAGGAAGTTCAGGTAGTCGGCGCTGTGGATGCTTTCCAGCGGTTTGCGGCCGTAGTCCGAAGGCGCCTGGACCTGGATGCCGCGCGCTGTCAAAGCGCCTTGCAGGCTTTCCGCTCGGGACGGCAGGTCGGTAGGCGCGCTGATCCGCCCCAAGCGCATGAACTGCTGCGGGGTGTGCAGCAATTGTTCTTCCGAGAAAAACGCCTTCATGGTGGTCCTCGCTGACGCGTCAAGCCTGTTTGATTTCGATTTCGACAAAAACGAATTCGGTGTCGTTGGGGTTGATGACGTTGTGCTCAACGCCAACCGGTCGATAGTAGGCGATGCCGGTGGTGAGTTGGCTGGTGACCTCGCCGTCGGGCGTTTCCAGCAACAGCGGGCCAGTGGTTTGCGGGACCACGACGTAGTTCATGCCGTGGCGATGCCAGCCGGTTTCACCGCCGGGCGGAAAGCGCCATTCGGTGACGGTGACGCGGTCGTTGTCGATCTGCACAGTGGGAATGGCGGCGGGGCGTTGCACGGGGGATGCTCCTGAAGTTGTCATGCGTCGTGGTGTCGGTGTGGGTGTGGGTGTCGGGGGCGATCAGGCCATTGTCGCTTGCGTGGGGTCCCAGTGCTGACCGGGCACGGCGGCAATCAACTGGCGCGTGTAGGCATGTTGCGGCTTGTCGAAAATCTGGGTAGGCGATCCGTATTCCACGACCTTGCCACGGTGCATTACCAGCACGGAATTGCAGATCTGCGCCGCAACCCGCAAATCGTGGGTGATGAATACCAGCGCAATCTGCAAGCGCTGTTGCAAGTCGTGCAGCAGTTGCAGCACCTGCGCCTGCACCGAGACGTCCAGCGCCGACACGGATTCGTCGGCCACCAGCACCTTGGGTTCCAGCGCCAGCGCCCGCGCGATGCCGATGCGCTGGCGTTGCCCACCCGAGAACTGGTTGGGGTAGCGATCAAAGGCGGACGGGTCCAGCCCCACCAGCGACAGCAGTTCGCGCACGCGCGCCTCGGCCTTGGCGCGCGGCACGCCGTTGGCCACGGGGCCATCGCTGATGATGCGGCCCACGGTGTGGCGCGGGTTGAGCGAGGCAAAAGGGTCCTGGAAGATCATCTGGATATCGTGGCGCAGCGGGCGGAAACGCGATTCCGACATCGCGGCGATATCCTGGCCATTGAAGATCAGTTGCCCGCCGTTGATGCCCACCAGCTTCAGCAGGCATTTGCCGATCGTCGATTTGCCCGACCCGGATTCGCCGACGATGCCCAGTGTTTCGCCACGTCGTACGCTGAAGCTGACGCCGTCAACGGCATGCACCTCGCGTTTGCCGCCGAGCCAGCCGTGGCCGATGACGTACGTCTTCTTCAGGTCTTTCACTTCCAGCACGGGCGCGTCATTGGCGGTGGCCACGCGTTCCTCGCCACGCCGATGCGGCACCGCCGCGATCAGTCGTTGGGTGTACGGGTGGCGCGGACGGTTCAGTACGTCTTCGGCGGGGCCTTGCTCCACCAACACGCCTTTTTCCATGACGGCGACACGGTGGGCAATTTCGGCCACCACGCCGAAATCGTGCGTGACAAACATCACGCCCATGCCTTTCTCTTTCTGGATGCGCGCAATCAGCGCCAGGATCTGCGCTTGCGTGGTGACGTCCAGCGCCGTGGTGGGTTCGTCGGCGATCAGCAGGGCTGGCTCCAGCGCCAGCGCCATGGCGATCATCACGCGTTGGCGCTGGCCGCCCGACAGCCGGAACGGATACACGTGATACAGCGTTGCCGGGTCCGGCAAGCCCACAAAATCCAGCAATTCAAGCGTGCGCTTCATACGCTCGGCGCCCGGGTAGGCATCGTGTACGCGCATGACTTCGCTGATCTGCTCCCCCACGGTCATCAGCGGGTTCAGCGCCGACAGGGGTTCCTGGAAAATCATCGCCATGTCTTTGCCGCGCATGGCTTGCAACGTGGCTTCGTCCTGCTGCAGCAGGTCTTTGCCGCGAAAGAGAATGCGGCCCTGCTGCGGCGTCAGGTAGTCCGGCAGCAGGCCCATGATGGCGTTGGCGCTCATGGACTTGCCCGATCCGGATTCCCCCACGATGCACAGGATTTCGCCGGCGCGGATGTCGTAGGAAACGTCTTGCACGGCAAAGGGTCGGTCGCCGCCGCGAGGCAGCGCGATACTCAGGTTCTGGATGGACAGCAAGGGCGTGGCTTCGGTCGTCATGTTGGCCTCCTATTCGCCGCGCTTGCGCAGTTGGGGGTTCAGGGCGTCGTTCAAGCCTTCGCCGATCAGGTTGATGGCCAGTACCGTCAACAGGATGGCCACGCCGGGCCACACACTCATCCACCACGCTTCGCGGATCATCGTGCGCGCCGCGCCGATCATGAAGCCCCAGCTCATCAGGTTGCGGTCGCCCAGGCCCAGGAAGGACAAGGACGATTCTGTCAGGATGGCGGTGGCCACCATGAACGAGGCGGATACGATGATGGGCGACATGGCGTTGGGCAGGATCTGCGTGCTGACGATGCGCGCCGGCGTCTGGCCAATGACGATGGCCGCCTGGACGAATTCGCGCTGCTTGAGCGTCATGAATTCAGAGCGCACCAGCCGCGCAGCGGGCGGCCAGGACACGACGGCGATTGCACCCATGATGGAATAGACCGATGGGCTCAGGATGGCGACCAGCACCACGGCCATGGCCAGCTGCGGAATGGTCTGGAAGAACTCGGTGAAGCGCATCAGCGCGTCGTCCACGCGGCCACCGCAGTAGCCGGCCACCGAGCCGACCAGGATGCCGAACAGCAGCGCCACCGCCGTCGACAGCAGGCCCACCATCAGGGACACCCGCGCGCCCCACACCAGGCCGGCGGTGATGTCGCGGCCCAGCATGTCGGTGCCGAACGGGAAGTCGGCGTTGGTGAACGGCGGAATCAGCGGGTCGGCCACCATCATCCAGGGGGATTCTTGATACAGCAGCGGCGCGGCCAGCGCCACAATGACGACGACCAGCATGATGGCAAGACCGGCCACCGCGCCATAGTTGCGCATATAACGTCGGGCAAAAGCTCTCATGCGGCGGCTCCTTGCTGCGCGCCCGCGGCGATACGCGGATCAATCAGGCGGTACAACACATCGGTCAGCAGGTTGAACACCACCACCATGATGGAGGTGACCAGGAAGATGCCCAGCAGCAGCTGATAGTCGCGCTGAAGCAGGGCGTCGAACATCAGGCGCCCGATGCCCGGCCAGGCAAACACGGTTTCGGTCAGCACCGCGCCGCCCGCCATCTGGCCCAGTTGAATGCCGGCGAACGTTATGACGGGCAGCAGTGCGTTGCGCAGCACGTGCACGCGGATCACGCGGCTGGGGCTCACGCCCTTGGCGCGCGCCGTTTTCACGAAGTCCATGCCGATCACTTCCAGCATCGACGCCCGCGTCAGCCGCACGTACACGGCCATGAAGAAGCAACCCAGGGTGACGGTGGGCAGGATCAGGTGTTGGGCGATGTCCGAGGCGCGCGCCCAGCCGGTCAGGCCGGAGCCCACGGTTTCCATGCCGAATGCGGGCAGCCAGCCCAGCACGACGGAGAACAGCAAAATGCCCATCAGCGACAGCCAGAACAGCGGCGTGGCGTACAGCAGCAGCGCGCCGGTCATCACCGAACTGTCGATCCAGCGGCGCTTGTTGCGGTAACGCGCCTTGGCCGCGACCACGCCCAGGAAGACACCCAGCACGATGGAAAACAAAAAGGCGCAGGACATCAGCAGGAACGTGGCGGGCAGGCGCTCGACGATCAAGTCCAGCACGGGGACGTGGTTGCGGTACGAGAAGCCCAGGTCCAGCTGGACCACGCCCTTCAGGTACAGCATCAGTTGCGTCAGGATGGGTTTGTCCAGGCCGAAAGCCACGCGCAGCTGGTCGACATAGGCGGCATCGCCCGCGCCGGCCTGGCCCGCCAGCACGGCAGCCGGGTCGCCGGGCGCCAGCCGGATCAGAAAGAAATTGATGATGACCACGCCCAGCACGACCACCAGGGCCTTGCCGACGCGGGACACGAAAAAGGAAAGGAATTTCATGCTTGGGATGTCCTCTCGGGCTGAACGCGGGCGGCCAGTGGCGTGCCCATGCGCTGCCGGGATCCGCCGCCGCAAGGGCTTTGCGGCGGCGTCTTGCTGCGTTTACTTTTCGATGTAGACGTCGTCGAACGATTCGTTCAACCCGATCGCGGTCTTGACCAGGTTCTTCACGTTGGCGCGGTACAGGGTCGGGAATTCCATATCCACCAGGTAGCCGTTGGCCACGTCATTGACGAGCGTGGTTTGCAGCTTGGTGTAGATTTCCTGGCGCTTGGCCGGATCAACCTCGGAGGCGGCGGCTTCCCATTGCTTGTCGGTCTCGGGGTTGCTGTAGCCCTGCACGTTGGCAAACGGCGAACCCTTGACGATGTTCGACGAGATATACAGCCGCTGCACGCCCAGCGCGGGGTCGCCGTACTGGTAGGTGAACGTGGTGGTCAGGTCGAAGTCCCAATTGCCCGTGCGGCTGGCCCAGCCGCCCGCGTCGGTGGATTCCACATTGACCTTGAAGCCCAGTTGTTCCAGCGCCTGCTTGGTGTATTCGCCCAGGCGATCCCACGTGGAACCATACGGAAAGCTCAGTTGGCGAATCGTGTAGTCCTCGGGCTTGATGCCCGATTCCTTGATCAGCGCGCGAGCCTTCTTCATGTCGAACGGCATCGCCGGCATGTTCTTGTCGTAGAACATCTCGGTCGTCACGAAGGGGCTGGTCGACACTTTGCCCAGGCCGAAGAAAATATTGTTGACCACCATGTTGCGGTTCATCGCGGCCATGATGGCCTGACGCACTTTCAGGTTGTCGAACGGGGGCTTGCGCATGTTGAAGATCAGGTAAGCCTGCGGCGAGAACATTTCCCAGCCGGCAGTGGTGTATTCCACCTTGGGCAGGGCGCGCAGGCGCTTGATGTCGACGTTGTCCACGTCACCGCCACGCAGCACGTCCACGCTGCCGCGTTCGAACGCGACCGCGCGCGAGGCCGCGTCGGGAATCACGTTGAACACCAGTTCATCCAGATACGGCTTGCCCGGCTTCCAATAATCGGGGTTGCGCGTCAGCTTGATGTATTCGCCGCGCTTCCATTCCTTGAACATGAACGGGCCGGTGCCCACGGGCTTCTGGTTGGCCGGGTTGGTCATGAAGTCCGTGCCGGCGTACAGATGCTTGGGCATCATGGGCGCAAAGCCAGGTTCGAACATCAGCATGAAAGCGGGGAAGGGCGTCTTCAGCTTGATCACCACCGTTTTCGCGTCCGGGGCGGTCACCGAATCGACAAACTTGTTCAAGATGACGCGGGCGCGCGCATGCGTCTTGGGCAGCATCTCGGAAAGCGAGAACACCACGTCTTCCGAGGTGAACGGCTTGCCGTCATGCCACTTGACGTTGTCTTGCAGGTGGAACGTGTAGGTCAGCCCGTCGGCCGCCGCTTCCCACGATTTGGCCAGGCCGGGCTGCGGCTTCAGGTCGGTGGAATAGGTCAGCAGGCTTTCGTAGATCTTGCCCGCGACAAATTGCGTGGGGCCTTGCTGGTTGATGGCCGTGACGATCACGGGCGGCTCGGGCTGCACGATCATGTTCAGCGTGCCGCCTTTGGTCTGCGCCAAGGCTTGCGTGGCGGGTAGCGCGGCCGCAAGGACCAATGCGCCGATGCTTAGGGAGAACCATTTCTTCGATTTCACTGCGAGCCTCCGGGCTGGAAAGGGACTGACAGGTGACCGCCGCTGCGCGGCGGATGCCGTGCTTTGACAAGCAAACCTTGTGCCACCTGGGTTTATCAGGGGTACTACAGGTAAAGCCGCTACCGCCATGCTTCGTACAGGTGCTGGGTAAGGCAGGCCGCGCACCAATGCGGCGAAATCGGCGGTGCACGCGCGGCGTGCCGAAAGACGTGGTGACGTCGGCATCGGCCGCGCGGCGATCCGCGAGGAAACAGTTGCCGCTATCTTGCGGCGTTGGCCCGCGCCACCATGGCGTCAAGCAGGACGTTGCAGCCGGCTTCCAGATGCTCGGGTTGCGCGTCCTCAATTTCGTTGTGGCTGATGCCGTCTTTGCAGGGCACGAAGATCATGGCGGTGGGCGCCACCGCGGCCATGTAGACGGCGTCGTGCCCCGCGCCCGTCACGATGTTCATCGCCGGCAGGCCGCGACTGGCGGCGCCTTGCCGGACCTTGTCCACCAGGTCGGTATCAAAGGGCGTGGGGCGGAAATACTGCACGTCTTTCAAGTCCACCTGCACGCCATGGGCCACGGCGATGTCATCGCAAGCCCGGCGCCATTGCTGGTCCATGCGCGTCAACGTGGCTTCGTCTTCGTGGCGCAGGTCGGCGGTAAAGCGCACCTGGCCGGGGATGACGTTGCGCGATCCCGGGTGCGCGTGGATCTCGCCCACGGTGCCACGCCCGTGCGGCTGGTGCGCATTGGCGATGTTGATGACGGTCTGCACCAGAAAACTGGCGGCAAAGAGCGCGTCGCGGCGAATCGCCATCGGTGTGGGGCCCGCGTGCATTTCCATGCCGGTCACCGTGATGTCGTACCAGCGCAGGCCCAGCGACCCGGTCACGACGCCGATGGTCTTTTCCTCGTGTTCAAGAATCGGGCCCTGTTCGATATGGGCCTCGAAGTAGGCGTCCACCGGGCGCCCGCCTACCGGGTCGGTGCCCGCGTATCCGATCGCGGCCAGCTCATCGCGGACCGAGATGCCTTGCGCGTCGCGGGCCGACAGCGCGGTTTCCAATGGGAACTTGCCGGCGAATACGCCGGACCCCATCATCACGGGCACAAAGCGCGAGCCTTCCTCGTTGGTCCAGATCGCCACTTCCAGCGGCGCTTCCGTCTGGACGCCGGCGTCGTTCAATGTGCGCATGACTTCCAGGCCGGCCAGCACGCCGTAGCAGCCGTCGAACTTGCCGCCCGTGGGTTGGGTATCGATGTGGCTGCCGGTCATGACGGGCGGCAGGTCGTTATTGCGGCCGGCGCGGCGCGCAAAGATGTTGCCCACCTGGTCCACCCGCACCGTCATGCCGGCATCGCGCATCCAGCCGGTGACAAGGTCGCGGCCCTGGCCGTCCAGCGCGGTCAGCGCCAATCGACAGTTGCCGCCTTTTGGCGTGGCGCCGATGCGCGCAAGGTCCATCAGCGACTGCCACAGGCGTTGGCCGTTGATGGACAGGGAAGACGTAGTCATGGGTTGCCTCGATGATCGGTAAGGGGATCGAAGTCTTCGCGCAGGCGCGCCAGGATGCCAAGCAGGTGCGTGTGCATGGCGTGGCGCGCGCGAATCGGGTCTCGCGCCGTGATGGCGTTCAGGATGCGTTGATGCTCGGCATGGGCGGCGACCCACGCTTGCGTCGTGACGAAATAGTCCTGCATGCGGCTATACAGCGAACTGGACTGGCTTAGATTCCACAGGTGCGCCACGGCCGACGCCAGCGCCGCGTTGCCGCAGGCCGCGCCGATGGCGCTGTGGAACGCGCGGTCATGGCGGCCGGGCGAGTCGGTCAGCGACATGGCGGCATGGGCATCGCGGATGCCGGCAATCTGTGCGGGCGTGGCCTGGTGCGCGGCCAGCGCCGCGCATTCCGGTTCGATCAGCATGCGGGCTTCAAGAAGGTCGAATGGCCCGATGTCGTCCTGTGCGGCCAAGGCGGGCGCGCCCATGGCGGCCGTTGCGGGAAACGCGGCGCCGTCCGGAGAGGTCGTGACGAACACGCCGGTGCCGACGCGAACTTCGACGTAGCCTTCGATTTCCAGCGCAATGAGTGCTTCGCGGATCGAGGCCCGACTCACTTGCAGTTGTTCGGCCAGCTCGCGCTCGGAAGGCAGGCGCGCGCCGCGCAGGAAGTCACCCGCCCGGATGCGGCCAGCGATCTGGTCGGCAATCATGCGATACAAGCGGGTGGCGGCGACGGCCTGAAAGGTGCTCATCGTGGCGTGGGGTTGTCATGGCCTGGTGGTCAGGCCACCAATATAGGCACGCCGCCTTTGAAATAGAAGGGGAAATTTACGTTTTCAGGGAAAACGATCAGAGGGATCTACGTCTTCCTATCCGGTGGTCAGGCCAGTTAGGCGACGTTAATGTCTGGCCTGAAGCGGGCGTTGGCGTTGCGCCAGCGCCGCTTGCTTGCATGCCCGGTTCAGGGCTCGTTCGTGAACGCGCGGACCAGGCGCGCGATGCCGTCCAGTTCGTCCTGGGCGCCCTCTACCCATTCGGGCTTTTCAAAGGGGCTGTCGGACGGGGCGTTGTCCATGCCGGCCTTCAGGTCGTTAAGCAGTTCCAGCGCCATGTCGGTAGCTTGCGGGCTGCTGCGGGTGGATAGGGCGATGGCAATTGCCACCGCCTGGCGCATGGCCAACAGGCGGCCGTCCAGTTCAGTGCCCATGAGGCGTCCTTGTTGTGCAACGTAAAAGCCGCATTTTACGGGCGTGACCCGGCGCCCGCCCAAGACGCCGCCGGGTTTGCGCCAGATCAAGTTGCGGTGACCCGCAAGGGCGAATAATCCAGGCTATGCAAGCCGCCCTAAGCCCCGTCGTTTCATCGCCCGCGCCTGCCGCCGCCGAACCGTTCTTTCCCCCTCGATTGTTGGCGAGGCTGGACAAGAACGGACCACGCTACACCTCGTATCCCACCGCCGACCGCTATCACGGCAATTTCGGCGAGCAGGACTATCGCAGCGCGCTGCGGCAGCGTCGCGCCAACGCCGCGACCGAGCCGCTGTCGCTATATGTGCACATCCCGTTCTGCGATTCGGTCTGCTATTACTGCGCGTGCAACAAGGTGGTCACGCGTCATCACGACCGTGCGGTGCGCTACCTGGAAGCGCTGGCGCAAGAGATCGCCTTGCACGTGAAAGAGCTTGGCCCGGGCGTGCCGGTGTCGCAACTGCACTTTGGTGGCGGAACGCCTACGTTTCTGTCCGATGCGGAGCTGACCCGTTTGATGCAGGACCTGAGGTCGGCATTCCGGTTCGAGAACGATGCCGAAATTTCCATCGAAGTCGATCCTCGCACGGCCACGCCCCAGCGCCTGGCGCACCTTCGGCAGTTGGGCTTTAACCGCCTGAGCTTCGGCGTGCAGGATTTTGACGAGCAGGTGCAAAAGGCGGTGCATCGGGTGCAGTCTTTTGACGACGTGCGGGCGCTGATGCAAAGCGCGCGCGCCCTGGGCTACGACTCGGTCAACATGGACCTGATCTACGGGCTGCCGTTGCAGACCACGGAATCGTTCGCTCGCACGATCAAACAGGTGGTGGCGTTGCGACCCGACCGCATTGCGCTGTACGCCTACGCGCACCTGCCCGAGCGCTTCAAGCCCCAACGCCGCATCCATGAAGCGGACCTGCCCAATCGCGAGACCCGGGTGAGCTTGCTTGGCGCGGCCATCGACGGCTTTCTGCAGCAGGGCTACACGTACATCGGCATGGACCATTTCGCGCTGAACACCGACGCGTTGGCCATCGCCAAGCAGCGTGGTCAGCTGCACCGGAATTTCCAGGGCTATAGCACCCAGCCCGACCGCGATCTGGTCGCCCTGGGCGTATCCGCCATCGGCCGCATCGGCAACACGTACAGCCAGAACGCAAAAGTGCTGGACGCCTATTACGGCGCGGTCGAATCCGGCCATTTCGCGGTGGAACGCGGGCTCAGCCTGTCCAGCGACGACCTGGTGCGGCGGGAAGTCATCATGGACATCATGTGCCAGGGCCGCGTGGACTTTGCCGCCGTCGAGGCGCGCCACGGCCTGCGCTTTGGCGACTACTTCAGCCGCGAACTGCTGCAAATGGCGAACCTGGCCGAATTGGGCCTGGTCAATCTGCGCGCGGGCGAAGTAGAGGTTACCGGGCTGGGCTGGTACTTCGTGCGCGCGGTCGCCATGGCGTTTGACGGCTACCTGGGCAGCGCCGGCAGCGGCGCCAGCTATTCCCGCATCATCTGACGCGGCGCGTGCGCGGGGCGGCTTCATTCCGCGAATTTCTCGCGCAGGTATAGAGCCAGCGATAGATCGTCGGCCAGTTGCAGCTTTTGCATCGCCCGCCGCTTATGGGTGCTGATCGTCTTTTTGCTGCGCGACAGGCGCGCGGCAATCTGCGTGACGGACAGGCCCTGGCTGATATGGCGCAGGATCTCGATTTCAGATGTGGTCAGCATCGCGTGGGGGTGGTCGGGCAGCACGGGGCGAACCTTGCCGTCCTGCACGGACAGAAAGGTCTTCTTGTTGTTGAGTACGGCGCGAATGATTTCGGGCAGCAACACCATTCCCCATTGCTTGGCCAAATAGCCGTTGGCGCCGGCGCGATACGCGGCGTATTGCGTTTCCTGCCGGTTGCCCGCCGAAAACGTGATGAGCGCCAGGGCAGGGTAGTGCCGCCGCAGCCGCCGCAGAAAATTGACGCCGTCCCAGGGTTCCTGGGGCAGATAAAAATCCACCAGCGCTACGTCACAGGGCGTATGACGCAGCTTCTCAAGCATTTCGCGCGCCGATGTCTCTCGGTGCAGCACCCGGAAGCCGGGGCGGCTTTCAAGATATGCCCCCACGCCTAGGGCGACGACGGGGTGATCGTCCAGTATCGCCACCTTGATAACCGACGGCAGCCGCGACAGCAGCATATGCCTGCGTCCGCTTGAGCGCACGCCTTCGCCGCAGCGTGGCGGGTTGGAAATAGAGGCTGCTTTGGTCACACGTATTGGGACAGCTTTCATCGATGCTCCACAAGCCGGTAGCGCGAACCGCGTCGCGCTTTTCTCGGCCAGAGTTGAAGTCCGGAGCACGCTCCGCGCCTGGTCATAAATTTGCGATGGAAGGTTACGTTTTCGAAAGCCTGTCCGGACGGGAATCACCCGAATATCGGACCTTTGCACCCTGGAACGAGCATTCAATCAGCCGCAAGACTGGGCATATTCGCTTGACTGGCGCCCGGAAAAGGCGCAAAGGGTGCTACAATCGACACATTAATTTCGGTCGATCCGTTGGTTGCTGGGGTGCCCCCGGCCCGGTCTTGGTTGGTATCGATCGCGCAACCTTGCAACGCGCCGTCCTGGCGCGTTTGAACAGGCTCAGAATCATGCTTTTCCTGCTGGCACGAACTACGACCCGGAACTTTCGCCCTATGTCGCGTTAGTTTTTCGTGCGTCGGGTTTCACCGTGTCAGGTCAGCGGTAAGACTCAGCAAGACAACCAGAAAACGCGGCTATCAGGCCGCGTTTTTCGTTTTCGTTCATTGATTTTTTTTCTCGTTCCAAGAACCCCAGGAAGCACTCCCGATGGTACAGATCACATTGCCCGATGGTTCGCAACGCCAATATCCGGGGCCGGTCACGGTCGCCGAAGTGGCTCAGTCGATCGGTACGGGCCTGGCCAAGGCCGCCTTGGGCGGCCGCGTGACGTTTGAAGGCGAGTCGTCCAAGCTGGTCGACACAAGCTATCGCATCGAAGGCGATGCGCGCCTGGCAATCGTGACCGCCAAGGACGCCGATGGCCTGGATCTGATCCGGCACTCGACGGCCCACTTGCTGGCCTATGCCGTGAAGGAGCTGTTTCCGGACGCTCAGGTCACCATCGGTCCCGTGATCGACAACGGCTTCTACTACGACTTCTCGTACAAGCGCCCGTTCACGCCCGAAGACCTGGTCGCCATCGAAAAGAAGATGGCCGAGCTCGCCAAGAAAGACGAGGTCGTGACGCGTGAAGAATGGTCGCGCGATGATGCCGTTGAATTCTTCAAGGGTATCGGCGAAAAGTACAAGGCCGAGATCATCGCGTCGATCCCGTCCAACGAGCCCCTGAGCCTGTATCGCGAAGGCGATTTCATCGACCTGTGCCGCGGCCCCCACGTGCCGTCCACCGGCAAGCTGAAGGTGTTCAAGCTGATGAAGGTGGCCGGGGCCTATTGGCGCGGCGACAGCAAGAACGAGATGCTTCAGCGCATCTATGGCACGGCCTGGGCCACCAAGGAAGAACAGGAAGCCTACCTGCACATGCTGGAAGAGGCCGAGCGCCGCGATCACCGCAAGATTGGCCGCGAACTTGACCTGTTCCACTTCCAGGATGAAGCGCCGGGCCTGATTTTCTGGCATCCGAAGGGCTGGGCGTTGTGGCAGCAGGTCGAGCAATACATGCGCGCCGTCTACAACAACAACGGCTACCAGGAAGTCAAGGCGCCGCAGATCCTTGATATTTCGCTGTGGAAGAAGACGGGCCACTGGGACAACTATCGTGAAAACATGTTCACGACCGAGTCCGAGAACCGCGTCTATGGCCTGAAGCCGATGAACTGCCCGGGCCACGTGCAGATCTTCAACGCCGGCCTGCATTCCTATCGCGAACTGCCGCTGCGCTATGGCGAATTCGGCCAGTGCCACCGCAACGAACCCTCGGGTTCGCTGCACGGCATGATGCGCGTGCGCGGGTTCACGCAGGATGACGGCCACATCTTCTGTACCGAAGATCAGCTGCAAGACGAATGCGCCGACTTCACGGCCCTGCTACAGAAGGTCTATCGCGATTTCGGCTTTACCGAAGTGCTGTACAAGGTCGCCACGCGTCCTGAAAAGCGCATCGGCTCTGACGAAGTCTGGGATACGGCCGAGCAGGCGTTGATGGAAAGCCTGCGCCGCACGGGTTGCGAATTCGAGATTTCCCCGGGGGAAGGCGCGTTTTACGGTCCCAAGGTGGAATACACCCTGAAAGACGCCATCGGGCGCCACTGGCAATGCGGTACCATTCAGGTCGACTTCTCCATGCCCGTGCGCCTTGGCGCCGAGTATGTCGACCAAAACGACCAGCGTCGTCCGCCGGTCATGCTGCACCGTGCCATCCTGGGTTCGCTCGAGCGTTTCATCGGCATGCTGATCGAAAACCATGCCGGCGCGATGCCGCCCTGGCTGGCCCCGGTGCAAGCCGTTGTATGCTGCATTTCTGAACCTTCGGCCGATTATGCGGCTGAAATAACACAAAGCCTGAAAAAACAAGGCTTTAGAGTAGAGTCCGATTTGCGTGGTGAAAAAATCACTCGTAAAATCCGGGAGCACAGCCTGCAAAAGGTGCCGTACATTCTTGTCGTCGGCGACAAGGAAAAACAAAACGGCACCGTAGCCGTCCGCGGTCTGGGTGGATTGGACCTTGGCGCCATCGCATACGACGAATTCGTCGCGCGATTGTCCGAGGATGTTTCTGCCCGTCGCGACGTCAATCAACCTGATAGCAGTGCTGCTTAACATTTCTAGGAGCTTTCAACATCGCCACTGAAAAAGCCAATCGCATCAACGGTGAAATCCGCGTCCCCGAGGTGCGCCTGATAGGTCTGGACGGAGAACAGCTGGGCATCGTCAAGATCGCCGACGCGTTCCGTCTTTCCGAGCAAAGCGACGTGGATCTGGTGGAAATCGCGCCGAACGCCGAGCCGCCGGTCTGCCGTTTGATGGACTACGGTAAGTTCAAGTACCAAGAGCAGAAGCGCCAAGCTGAAGCTCGTTCCAAGCAGAAGGTCATCCAGGTCAAGGAAGTCAAATTCCGTCCGGCCACCGACGAGGGCGACTACCAAGTCAAGCTGCGCAACCTGCGCCGCTTCCTCGAAGAGGGCGACAAGGCCAAGGTGACCCTGCGCTTCCGTGGCCGCGAAATGGCTCACCAGGAACTGGGTATGCGTGTGCTTGAACGTGTGCGTGACGATCTGCTGGAACTTGCCCAGGTCGAAGCCATGCCGAAGCTCGAAGGCCGTCAGATGGTCATGGTGCTGGCG
Source organism: Achromobacter sp. LC458 (assembly GCF_001005835.2). Lineage (NCBI taxonomy): Bacteria > Pseudomonadati > Pseudomonadota > Betaproteobacteria > Burkholderiales > Alcaligenaceae > Achromobacter > Achromobacter sp. LC458. Next base: position 6,774 of record NZ_LBHW02000064.1, on the reverse strand, counting down.
CCCAAGAAGAAGGCCGTGCCCGCTGCGGGCAAGCCTGAATCTGCCGCGTAAGTTCCAGCCATAGCCTTTGCAAGAAGGCTTGGCCGCTTCCCATCCGACCCGCCGTCCGTCACGTGACCGGCGGGTTCGCTTATTGGGCGGCTCTGCGCTACGATGTCATAAAGCCGCCTTCCCGCCAGGGAAGGCGGCGTACGTTCAGGGTGTCGCGATGCATGTTTTGTTCGTTTTGGATCCCTTGCCGCTTCTCAAGGCGTACAAGGACAGTTCGGTTGCCATGATGCGTGCCCTCGTGGCGCGCGGCCACACGCTTAGCGTGGCCATGCAGGGCGATCTCTACATCGAGGCCGGCACGGTCAAGGCCGTTACCACGCCGATCGCGCTGGTCGCGGATGCCGACTTGCACGGCCACGACTGGTGGACCGAGTCCCCCGCAAAAGATCTGCCGCTGGCCGATTTTGGCGCCGTCGTGATGCGCAAAGACCCTCCTTTCGACATGGAATACGTGTATTCGACGCATCTGCTCGAATACGCCGAAGCGCAGGGCGCCCGCGTGTTCAACAGCGGCGCGGCCATTCGCAACCATCCCGAAAAGCTGGCCATCACCGAAATCAGCGAGTTCACCGCCCCGACGCTGGTGACGCGCAACATGGCTCGCCTGAAGGCGTTTCACGATACGCACCACGACGTGATCGTCAAACCGCTTGACGGCATGGGTGGCACGGGCGTGTTCCGCCTGCAACCCAAAGACCCCAACCTGAACGCCATCCTGGAAACGCTGACCGACAACGGCGCGCGCACCATCATGGCTCAGCGCTACATCCCTGACATCGTCAAGGGTGACAAGCGCATCCTGCTCATCGGCGGTGAGCCGGTGCCGTATTCGCTGGCGCGCATTCCGCTGGCCGGTGAAACGCGCGGCAACCTGGCCGCCGGCGGCCGTGGCGTGGCGCAGGAATTGTCCCCGCGCGATCGCGAAATCGCCGAAGCCGTCGCCCCCAAGCTTGCCGCTCGCGGCCTGCTGCTGGTCGGCTTGGACGTCATTGGCGATTACGTCACCGAAGTCAACGTCACCAGCCCCACCTGTTTCGTCGAGATTGCCGAACAGACTGGCTTCGATGTCGCGGGCATGTTCGTCCAGGCGCTTGAAAAGGCCGTGGCGAATACTGCCCCGGCAGCCTGATCTTTCTGGAATCCGTCATGACCACGGGTATTGTTATCGTCGTGCACGCGCCTTTGGGCGCGGCGATGCGCGAATGCGCCAGCCACGTCATGGGCGACCTTGACGGCATGCTGGCCATTCACGACATCCTGCCCGAGGACCGGCCCGACGATCAGGCACCGGCCGTCCTGAAAGATATTCTTGAACAGGATCACGGCGCCGGTGTGCTGGTGCTGACGGACCTGATCGGCGCCACCCCCGCCAATATCTCCAAGCGCGCCGTGGCCGATGCCCAGGCGCAGGGCATTCAGTGCTGTGTCCTGGCCGGCCTGAATACCCCCATGCTGCTGCGCGCCTTGACCTATCGCAATCTGCCGCTTGCCGATACGCGCGAAAAGGCCTTGGCCGGCGGCGTGCAGGGTGTCTTGCGTGTAGACTGACGGGCAGGAATTTGCCCTATTATGTCGGCTGGTATTTCCGGTCGAAATGCGGTTGACGGTTTGCCTCTTTGCTGCGATCAACACTGCGGCGTTAATCCGCGGTCATAATATTTCCTATGCCTACTAAAGACATCGTCATCAGCAATAAATTGGGTTTGCATGCGCGGGCCGCCGCCAAGCTGACGCAACTGGCCAGCAAGTTCTCCAGCGAGATCTTCATCTCGCGTGGCGCGCAACGCGTGAACGCCAAGAGCATCATGGGCGTCATGATGCTGGCGGCCGGGCTTGGCGTGACGGTCAAACTGGAGGCTTCCGGCAATGACGCCGATCAAGCCCTTTCCGAAATCGAAACTCTGTTCGACAGCAAATTCGGTGAGCAGGAATAGAACACCCCCTGAATCCGCCGGCCCTGGCGTTGCCGAGGCCGGCCCGTCTACGACCCTGAACATTGCCCACGACGGGGCTGGCCGCGCCAGCCCCGTCGTTTGTCTTTATGGCAAAGGCGTTGCCAAGGGATATGCCATCGGCCGCGCGGTCGTCATGGGCGCCGCGGCGCTGGAAGTGGCGCACTACCGGATATCACCCGAGGATGTGCCCGCCGAAAGCAGCCGCCTGACCGAGGCCCTGGCATCGGCGCAACAAGAGCTTCGGCTATTGGCCGACACCTTGCCCGCCGACGCGCCGCGCGAGCTGGGCGCCATGCTCAACGTGCACAGCCTGCTCTTGGGTGACCCCTTGCTGGCCGAGCAAACGCTGGGCCTGATCGCCGAACGTCACTACAACGCCGAATGGGCGCTGACCACGCAAGGCCAGATGCTGGGCCAGCAGTTCGACGCCATGGAAGACGAGTACCTGCGCGAGCGTGGGGCCGACGTACGCCAGGTCATCGAGCGCGTGCTGCATGTGCTTGCCGGCACGTCCGCCATCCTGCCCGACATGTCCCACATGGGCGGCGACGATGCGCTGGTGGTCGTGGCTCACGACATTTCTCCGGCGGACATGCTGCGCTTGCGCGGCGGCCGCTTCGCCGCTTTCGTGACTGATCTGGGCGGCCCCACGTCCCATACCGCCATCGTGGCGCGCAGCATGGGCGTGCCGGCCGTGGTTGCCATGGGCAACGTACGCGAGCTGGTACGCGATGGCGATATGCTCATCATCGACGGCGCGGCCGGCGCGGTGGTGGTCAATCCGTCTGACCGCATTCTTCAGGAATACCGCCGCCGCCAGGCCGTGTACGCCGATGAACGCGCAGAGCTGGGCCTATTGCGCGACGAGCCTTCCGTGACGCTGGATGGCATCGACATCGTCCTGCACGCCAATATCGAACTGCCGGAAGAGGCCGCGCTGGCGCTGGCGTCCGGCGCGCACGGCATCGGCCTGTTCCGCAGCGAATTCCTGTTCATGGGCCGGCCGGACCTGCCCGGCGAAGAAGAGCAATACGAAGCCTATTCATCAGTGGTCAAGGTCATGGCCGGCAGGCCCGTCACGATCCGCACGCTGGACATCGGGTCGGACAAGACGCTGGACGGCGAAGCCACCGTGGCTACCAATCCCGCGCTGGGCCAGCGCGCAATCCGCTACTGCCTGGCGCGTCCGGAAATGTTCGCCACGCAGCTGCGCGCCATCTTGCGGGCATCGGCGCACGGCCCGGTTCGATTGCTGATCCCGATGATTGCGCACATGCACGAAGTGGTGGCCACCAAGGCTGCCATCGAGGCGGCGCGCCGCGAGCTCGATGCGCGTGGGCAGGCGTATGCGCCGCACATGGAAGTGGGGGCAATGGTGGAAGTGCCCGCCATCGCAATCGCCATCGAGCCCTTCGCGCAGGCGCTGGATTTCCTGTCTATCGGCACCAACGACCTGATCCAGTACACGTTGGCCATTGACCGCGGCGACCATGATGTTGCCGCGCTGTACGACCCGCTGCATCCCGCCGTGCTGCGCCTGGTGGCCAACACCATCAACGCGGGCGAGCGCGCCGGCAAGCCGGTGGCGGTGTGCGGCGAAATGGCGGGCGATTCACGCATGACACGCCTGTTGCTGGGCCTGGGCCTGACGGAATTTTCCATGCACCCGCAGCAGTTGCTGGACGTCAAGCGCGAGGTGCGGCGCGCGCATTCGAACGCCTTGCGGATCAAAGTGGCCACCGCGCTCAACCGCGCTTTGCCTGTCGACCTGGACGCGCTGGACCCGGCCTGAATCGGCCGGGCGGGCGGAATTTGCCGGAATTTGCCTGTATTGGCCTGTATTGGCCATTCCGAACCTTCCAGACGTTGAACGCCCCTGAACGGGGCGTTTTTCTTTGCCTTTGCATCCGGGGTCACCAATGAAAAACGGCGTCGGGGGCAGCCCCCGACGCCGTTTCTGGCAAGCCCTGCGGCAGTCAAGCCGCAGGCTTGCAAACCGCTTTAGCTGTGATAAGCCGATTCGCCGTGGCTGGTGACGTCCAGACCTTCGCGTTCCTGATCTTCCGGTACACGCAGGCCGCACAGGGCGTTGGCGATCTTGTAGGCAATCCACGCCACCACACCGGACCAGACGATGGTCAGCAGCACGCCTTCCAGCTGCACCCACAGTTGGTGGGCGATCATGCCGGGTTCGGCCAGACCGGGGCCACCGAGGACCTGGGCATTGAACACGCCGGTCAGCAAGGCGCCGACGATACCGCCCACACCGTGCACGCCGAACACATCCAGCGCGTCATCGGCACGCAGCAAACGCTTCAGGCCATTCACACCCCAGACGCAGACGATGCCGGCGATTACGCCGATGATCAGTGCGCCCACCGGGCCGACCAGGCCGGCTGCCGGCGTGATGCCCACCAGACCTGCGATCGCGCCGGACGCAGCGCCCAGCATCGACGGCTTGCCCTTGACGGCCCATTCCGTGAACAACCAGGCCAGAACGGCACCGGCAGTCGCGATCATGGTGTTGAAGAAGGCCAGCGTGGCGTTCTCGTTGGCGGCCAGTGCCGAACCCGCGTTGAAGCCGAACCAGCCCACCCACAGCAGGGCGGCGCCCACGAAGGTCATCGGCAGGTTGTGCGGTTGCATCGCTTCGCGGCCGTAGCCCACGCGCTTACCCACCACATAAGCACCCACCAGGCCGGCCACACCGGCGTTGATGTGCACCACCGTCCCGCCGGCAAAGTCCAGTGCGCCCTTGGCGTTCAGCAGGCCAGGCGCCGTTTCGGACGCGAACCACACCATGTGGGCGATCGGCACGTAGGCAAACGTGAACCAGATCACCGTGAACACCAGCACGGCCGAAAAGCGGGCGCGCTCGGCAAAGCTGCCCACGATCAGCGCGCAAGTGATGCCGGCGAACGTGGCCTGGAACGAGGCGAACAGCAGCTCGGTCAGGGTGTTCGACATGGCGTACTTGCCGTCAGCCGGTGTGAACATGCCAGAGAAGAAGGCGCGCGACAGGCCGCCGAAGAATGCATTGCCTTCGGTGAAGGCAAGCGAATAACCGTAGATGAACCAGAGAACCAGGCCCAACACGAACGTGCACAACACTTGCAGCAACACAGACAGCACGTTCTTGCTGCGTACCAGGCCGCCATAGAACATCGCCAGACCGGGTACGGCCATCATCAATACGAGCAGGGTAGAGACGAGCAACCAGGAGATATCTGCTTTATCCATTTTCAGGCTCCAATGAGTCTTTCTTTATTTATTTACAGCGCAGCTTCGCCAGCTTCACCTGTGCGGATACGGATCACCTGTTCCAGCGGGGCGGCAAAGATCTTGCCGTCACCGATCTTGCCGGTACGAGCGGCTTGCTCGATCGCCTCGATGACCTGGTCCACAAGGTGATCGGGCACGGCGGCTTCGACACGCAGCTTGGGCAGAAAGTCCACGGCGTATTCCGCGCCGCGATACAGCTCGGTATGGCCCTTTTGACGGCCAAAACCCTTTACTTCGGTAACAGTCAGGCCCTGGACGCCGATCCCGGATAGAGCCACCCGCACTTCGTCGAGCTTGAAGGGCTTGATGATGGCGATGATGAGTTTCATGGCATTTCCTCTCATGGTTGCACGTTGGCTCCGACTATCAAGCAATATCCATGCCATGTTTCCTGGCGCGTGGAATGCGGGCTGCACGCGCGCATGTTGTGCCTGTACGCACCAATATGGGGCGTTATGCACCACGGAGCGGCCTCAATATGGTGCGTGATGCGCGCCATTGGGTGCATGCAACGAAATATGTTTCAACAGCGGCATTTGTAGCCAGTTGATGCCGTGGCCGTTGCGGTTTGTATTGCCGTTTTCTTCGGTGCCCGGTCTGCCCGGTCGGTATGAACCGGCCGCGGAGCGTTGCGGCGCAACGGTGACCCGGGTTTCAAGGTCGCCGTGTTCGGTAAACGGGCGGCCATTCAATCCGCCAAATGGAGGATTCCCTTGATACCAGGGATTACAGGCGTCGGCTTGTTGCCGGGGGACGGGTGAAGAAGAATCAAGACAGCTCCGGCCCAGGCAAGCGTCAAGCAGTAAGCAGCAAGCAACTTCAGGCAGCCAAATCGCAGTGGGCTGCCGTTGCTGGCACGACGCAGCTAGCGGCGCAATGCAAGCAGTTGTCGGATTTATATGCGCAATCGGCAAGCCAGATGGGTTGCCTGTAACGATGTTGGTAGGGGGTTGCCGCCATGGCAGCCCGGTTTTCTCCTGTGCTTTGATGGGCGGTCACCGCATGCGGCCCGCCCTTTTTTTTGGCACGCGCTGGCGAGGCGTGGCTGCGTCAGCTCGGCAAGGCACTACACTTGAGGCATCAAGAACCAGAGAGGCCGCTATGAATAATCGCACCCAGTGGATGGAAGACATCCAGAAAAATATTTCTGACCTGATTGCCCGCAGCCCGGCTGCGGATGTGGAGCGCAATGTGCGCGCCATGATGACGCAGGCGTTCTCGAAGCTGGACCTGGTCACGCGCGAAGAATTCGACGTACAAGCCGATTTGCTGGCGCGTACGCGCGCCCGCGTGGACCAGCTTGCCGCACAGGTACAACAGATGGAATCGCGCTTGTCCGCGCTGGACAAGTGATGTGCCGTCAGGGGCTAACCGTTAGCAGCTAGCCGCTCGCCGTGAGCCGCTCACCGTGAGCCGCTCGGCAGTCCCCGTCACAAAGCAAATCAAAACGACCGCACCGTGCGGTCGTTTTGCTTTTGGGGAACGG
>NZ_LBHW02000063.1:0-24241 GCF_001005835.2 Achromobacter sp. LC458 | reverse complement strand
TTGGCGCCGACAACCCGGGCGCATCGGGGCAGAAACCCGCCGAAAAATTCCGGGGGGGGGGGGTGGGGGGGTCGGGCGCATCTGCCTGCCGAGGCGGGCCTGCGGCTAGCGCGCCCCGAGCTTGGACACGCGCCGCAAGGCCCAACGCACCGCCGTCGTCGCCAGGGCAATGGGCAGCACCAAGGGCCATTGCGCCAGAAACAGTTCACGCGTGGCCTCGCCCCACGCCCAGGTGTTGCCGAACACGATCGGCGCGGGCGGCGCCAGGTAAAGCGCCAGCAGCGCCGCCGCAAACGTCGCCGAAAGCGTCGCGACCGCGCGGCCCGCCACGGTCAGGCGGGCACCGGCCAGGCGCTCGGCAAGGGCCAACAGCAGCAGCCCGGCCAGCCCCGCCAGCACGGCGTCGGCGTAGAAATCGCGAGGTCCGTAGAGGTAAGGCGCGTCGGGCACCGCCCAGCCGTAGGCGCCCGTGGTCAACAGCGACGTCAGGCAAGCGCCAAAGAGCGCGGCGGCGCCGGCCAACAGCAGGAAATCGCAGAATCGGGGTAGAAGTTTGAGCATGAAGGCTGGGGTCGGATCGGTGGAAAAACGGCGAACGGGCGCAGCATGCCACAGGTGGTGGCGGATGCGGCGGCGCGGGGATGAGGACGTGGCGTGGCGGGTCGGGTCGGTCGCGACGGTCGGGTCGGCTAAGCGGTGGGACGGTCGGCGGCGACATCTGCAACTGCGCTACATTGATCGGCGTTCCGCCTTCGCCACGTCCCATCCATGCGCGCGCCCCGCTTGCTGTTGACCTTGTTGCTGGCCACCGCCCTGCCCTGGCCGGGCATGACCGTTTCGTACGCCGCCCCGATAGCCACCGCCTCGACGTTTCCGGCAGCCGTGCTGGCCGATCAGCGCTACGGCCCCGACCCCGCCCAGATCGCCGATGTCTATCTGCCCGATGCATCGACACAGCACGGCCGACCCGCCCCCGTGCTGGTCGTGGTGCACGGCGGCTCATGGAAAGGCGGCGACAAGGCCACGCCCGACGTCGTGCAGGATAAGCTGGCCTACTGGCTGCCCCGGGGCTACGCCGTGGTCTCGGTCAACACGCGGCTGATGCCGCAAGCCCGCCCGGCCGCGCAAGCCGAAGACCTGGGGCGGGCCATCGCGTGGATCGGCCAGCAGGCTGCCCGCTGGCACGCCGACCCGGACAACCTGTTCGTCATGGGCCATTCCTCGGGCGGCCACCTGTTGACCTTGCTGGCCGCCGACGCCGCGATGCGCCAGCGCACGGGCGCCCCCTTGTGGCGGGCCAGCATCATCCTGGACGGGGCGGGCTTCGATCTGCTGGACGTCATGCCGCGCCCGCACGCCCCGTTTTACGACGACGCCTTCGGCGCGGACCCCGCCGAATGGGCGCAGGCGTCGCCCGCCGCGCAACTGACCGGGCCACAGCCGCCCGCGCTGTTCGTCTGTTCCACATTGCGGCCCGACCCGTGCCGACGGGCGCAGCGCTACGCCGACCTGTTGACGGCACAAGGCGGCCAAGCCGCGCTGTTCGGCGTTGCCCGCAACCACGCGCAGGTCAACGCCGACGTCGGTGCCGACAACGAGGCCACCCGCGCAATCAACGCGTTCATCACCGCACGACTACAGCGGTAGAAGCCGTCAGCGCGATAGGACGCAGGCGGAACCGCCCGGCGACGATCGGTGTCGATCAAAAACGGTCGCCAGCAATCGGGACCGACAAGCAACAGGCCGCGCGTTCGTGACACAATCTGGCCCGCCTCAATGACGGGCGGGCCGCCCTCGTGCCCGCCACCTCCATGCCCCAGTTCACCCTGCACCGCCTGACCTCGCTGATCCTGACCGCCGCCGGCCTGCTGGCCTTGCCGGGCGCTCACGCCGAACCCGCGACGGTGGGCGATATGCCGCCCCCTATGGCGCCCCCTATGGCGCCCGCCGAGACGCCCGCCGTGCTGCCCCCTGTGCTGCCCGGCGATTCTCAAGCTGCCACACCCGCCGCGCCTTCCGCTGCCGCCCTTACCGAGCCCCCGCCCGGCATGCCCCAGTACGGCCGAGGCACCCATGGCCAGACCCTGACCCTGACACTGCTGAGCGACCACACCAGTGCGCTCGCGCCGCACACGCCGTATCGCCTGTTCCTGACGGGCAAGAAGGAGTTCATTGAAGACACGCCCAGCCAGGACGGCATCCTGCACGGCGTCACCGACGACCAGGGCCGTACCGCCTGGGTCTGGACCGACAAGCCGCACGACCCCGACGACTTCACGCTGATCCGACGCGTCGGCGACGGCGCATGGGGCCACTTCTTCCAGCTGCATTCCAGCAGCAGCACCAAAGAACCGGTACCGGCGTGGCCCTACATCCTGACCATGCGCCAGCGCTGGGGCGAGCAATGGGTAGACCTGGGCTACACCACGCGCCAAGGCGCCACGGCCTACTTCAGCCACGACACGCCGGCCGTGCCCATATCCTTGTCCATCGAGTCGCCCGTCACCGACAACCACGCCTGCTTCGACGAACTGGACGCCATCAACCGCAAGTTCAGCCAGGGCGACGTTGACGGCGCGCATGCCCTGATCGGCGCGATGCACTGCGCCGCCACCCCGCAACAACAGTTGAACCTGGCGCAATTGCTGTTGATGGTCGGTCGGCAGGACGATGCCCGCCACTGGCTGATGCGGGCACGCGAATGGCGGTTTCCGCAATCCCTGAAACCCGTCGACACCGATTTGCTAAGCGACCGGCTGGACGTAGAGCGGCTGCTGGGCATGCCCGACCTGGCGCTGGCCGATGCCCAAACGCTGCAACAGCGTCAAGCCAAGCTCGCCCGCGCAGGGCGCGCCAGCGACACGGACTGGGCCAACAACATCGCTTATTTTCTGGCGGACTTTCCGGACTACCTGCCCCAAGCCGAAGCCCAGGCGCGGCAATCGATCCGCGAGATGGGGCCGAACGCGTTCAACCAAGGCACCCTGGGCTGGATCCTGAGCCTGCAAGGCCACAGCGAAGAAGGGCTGCGCCTGCTGCATGTGGCGTATCGGGAGCTGTCCCGCAATGAAGAGCTGGTGGCCGACTATGGCCTGGCGCTATGGCAACACGACCGCCCTGAGCAGGCGGTGCGCCTGTGGGACGAGGCGCAGGCGCAATGCGTCTGGGGCCGGCGCCTGCACGACGCCATGCGCCAGGCGCAGTACCCGCACCCCTATTTCCAGCCGGCGGATTCCGACGCGGTCAAGGCGTATCGGCAGCGCTGCGACGCGCCTCGGACCAAACGCACACACCGGCAACCGGTCGCCGCCCTATAATTTCTTCTCGCCTTGCCCCGGGGCAGCCGCAGGAGACCACCATGAAATCGACGTTGATTGCCTTGCTGACCACGCTTGCCATCTCTGCCTTGGTAAGCGCTTGCACCAACAGCCCCGGTGGCCCGCCGCACCCCGGCGCCGTCAATCCCTACAGCAGCGGCGGCTTTAACGACGCTGGCCCGAATTACCCCGACACGGGCCGCTGACAAGCCCCCGGCTTTTCCTTGCCCGCGTTGTTGCCGCGTCATTGCCATTGCACGCGGGTCGGTGCGCCAAACGCATAACAGCTTTGTGCCTCGGGTGCATCCCGCCGCAAGCCGGAAATCCTAGACTACCTGCACATCACAGGAGTCAAGGAGAAGGCTTTGCAGCCGCTGTTATCAAACGTGAAAGTGCTGGACCTGAGCCGCATTCTGGCCGGCCCCTGGGCCAGCCAGATCCTGGCCGATCTGGGCGCGGACGTCATCAAGGTCGAGCGGCCGGGCCTGGGCGACGACACCCGGTCCTGGGGCCCCCCTTTCCTGAAAGACGAGCACGGCCAGGACACCACCGACGGCGCCTACTTCATCGCCACCAACCGGGGCAAGCGGTCCATCACGCTGGACTTGCAGACGCCTGAAGGGCAGGCGCTGGTCAAGGACCTGTGCCGCGACGCGGACGTGGTGCTGGAGAACTACAAGGTTGGCACCCTGGCGCGCATGGGGCTGGACTATGACTCGCTGGCCAAGATCAATCCGCGCCTGGTGTATTGCTCGGTCACCGGCTTCGGGCAGACCGGCCCGCGCGCCGCCGAGCCCGCGTACGACTTCCTGATCCAGGCCATGGGTGGCCTGATGAGCGTCACAGGCGAACGCGACGACAAGCCCGGCGGCGGCCCGCAAAAGGTGGGCGTGCCCATCGTGGACCTGACCACCGGCGTCTACGCCGCGCTGGGCATCGTGGCCGCGCTGCTGCGGCGCTCGCAGACGGGCCAGGGCGAGTACATCGACGTCGCCATGCTGGACGTGCAGGTCGGCCTGTTGGCCAACCAGGCCATGAACTTCCTGCTGGGCAACCGCGTGCCGCGCCGCACCGGCACCGCGCATCCGAACATCCAACCGCAACGCACCTTTGTCTGCGCCGATGGCGACATCGTCATCGTCGTGGGCAACGACGCGCAATTTGCCGCGTTGTGCCGCCTGCTGGGCAAGCCCGAGCTGGCGCAAGACCCCCGCTACATCACCAACAGCCAGCGCGTGACGAATCAGGACACGCTGGACCCGATCCTGGACGCCATCTTTCTTACGCAGCCGCGCGCGCACTGGCTTGCAGCGCTAAAAAGCGCCGGCGTGCCGGCCGGGTCGATCAACACCGTGCCTGAAGTGTTCGACGACCCGCAGGTGGCGCACCGCGCCATGTTGCGCCGCCTGCCGCACCCCACCGCCAAGAGCGTGCCGCAAGTGATGAACCCCTTGCGCTTCGCCACGGCGGACCTGCGCGCCGACCGCGCACCGCCCCTGCTGGGGCAACACACCGCCGAAGTGCTTGAAGAATTGGGCATGAGCGCGCAGCAGATTGCCGACCTGCGCCAGCGCAAGATCATTTGAACAAGACGGAGACACGGACATGACCATGCCCGACAACTTGACCGGCCCCTACACCGCGCTGGACGTCACACTGGAAGACGGCGTGGCCGTCATCCTGCTGGCCAACCCGCCGGTGAATGCGCTTAGCACCGACATGATGAACGAGCTGTCCTGGGTGCTGGACCGCATCTCGGAAACGCCCGAGGTGCGCGCCGTGGTGTTGTCCGGCCAGGGCAAGACGTTTTGCGCGGGCGCGGACTTGAAGAACCGCGCCGCCACCATCAAGGGTCCCGGCGACCTGCCGCAGCACTCGCGCCGCACCCGCGAGTGCTTTCATGCCATTCGCGAATGCGCCAAGCCCGTCATCGGCGCCATCAACGGCGCTGCGCTGGGCGCGGGGCTGGCCATCGTGGCCTCGTGCGACATCTTGCTGGCGGCATCGACGGCCGTGGTCGGCCTGCCTGAAATCAACGTCGGCCTGCTGGGCGGTGGACGCCATGGCATGCGGCTGTTCGGCCATTCCCGCTTGCGCCGCATGATGCTGACGGGCTTGCGCGTGGACGGCGACGAGCTCTATCGCCTGGGCATCGTCGAAGCCTCCGTGCCCGCCGACGCCTTGATGGATCGCGCCCTGGAATTGGCGCGCGAGCTGGCGTCCAAGAGCCCCTTGGCCACCGTGCTGGCCAAGCAGACGCTGAACGCCATCGAAGACATGAGCCTGCGCGACGGCTACCGCTACGAACAGGACATGACCGCCGCTATCGGCAAGACCGAAGACGCCCAGGAAGCGCGCCGCGCCTTTCTGGAAAAGCGGGCACCGGTGTTCCAGGGCAAATAAGGGGAAGACCGATGAGCCGAGCATTAGAGGGCGTCAAAGTCCTGGATTTAAGCCGCGTGTTCTCCGGGCCGTGGGCCGCGCAGATGCTGGCCGACTTTGGCGCCGAGGTCATCAAGGTCGAACGCCCGGGCCGGGGCGACGACGTCCGGCATCAGGGCTATCCGATGCCGGATCGCCATGGCGAACCCAGTCGGCAAACCTCGTCGTTTGTGGCGATGAACCGGGGCAAGAAATCGCTAACCATCGATATCTCCAAGCCCGACGGCCAGGCGCTGGTTCGCCGGCTTGCCGAGCGCGCCGACATCGTCATCGAGAACTTCAAGGCGGGCGACCTGCGCCGCTACGGGCTGGATCACGACGCGCTGTCCAAGGTCAACCCCCGGCTGGTGATTTGCTCGATCACCGGCTTCGGGCAGTCCGGCCCGTACAGCCATCTGCCCGGCTACGACCCGATCTTTCAATCCATGAGCGGGCTGATGAGCGTGACCGGGGTGCCCGATGGCGAACCCGGCGCGGGGCCGGTCAAGGCGGGGTATTCCGTGTCGGACATCACGGCGGGCTTTTACGCGGTGGCGGCCATACTGGCGGCGCTGCACCATCGGGACCAGATCTCCGGCGTAGGCCAGCATATCGACCTGGCCTTGCTGGACGCGCAGATTGCCGCCATGTCGCACATCGGCATGAACTATCTGGCAAGCGGCCAAGTGCCGGCGCGCATGGGGTCGGCCTCGCAGATCACCGCGCCGTTTCGCGCGTTTGCCTGCCGCGATGGACACCTGATGGTGGCGGTGGGCAACGACACGCAGTTTCGCGCCTTCTGCGCGGTGATCGAGCTACCCGCGCTGGCCGACGACGCGCGTTTTACCAGCAACCCCAAACGCGCCGCCGCGCAAGCCGAGTTGTCGCGCCTGATCGAGCCGGCCATGCAGGCGCGCACCGCCGGCGAATGGAACGACGCGCTGGCTGCGGCCAACGTGCCCTGCGGCCCGATCTACACGATGGACCAGGTGTTTGGGGACCCGCAGGTACGGCACCGCCAGGTGCTGGGCCGCCTCGCGCGTCCTGAACTGGGCGACATGCCCGTCATCAACAACCCCATCCATTTTTCCAAGACGCCGATAGCGCCGGGCCTGCCGCCGCCCATGCTGGGCGAGCATACGGCCGAGGTGCTGCGCGCCGAACTGGGGCTGTCCGACGACGAGATCGCGCGCCTGCACGCCGAGGGCATCGTATGAGCAGCGTGGACCCTGCCTTGATCGAAGAAATACGCGACAGCGCGCGTGATTTTTTGTCGCGCCGCGACCAGCGCCAGCGCAAGCGCTCGGCAAGCGGCGCCGATCGCGCCTATTGGCGCCAGATCGCCGACGCCGGCTGGCTCGGCATGAGCGTGCCGGAAGCCATGGGCGGGCTGGGCCTGGGCTGGCACGCGATGGCCGCCGTCATCGAAGAAGCCGGACGCGCGCAATTGCCCGAGCCGCTGGTGGGCGCGGGCGTATTGGGCGCAACCTTGCTCACGACAATCACGCCCCTGCCGGACTCCCCCTTGCGCGACACCCTGCTACAAGCGGCGTGCGATGGGACGCGGATGATGGCGCTGGCCTGGCAAGAAACCGAAGGGCAGCTGGAAGCCGGCGAGGCCGCGGGCGTGTTCGGCGTCAGCGCCACCCCGCGCGAAGGCGCCTATGTCTTGAACGGCGAAAAGCGCCACGTCATTGCCGACGCCGCCGTGGACGGCTGGCTGGTAACGGCCGATAGCGAACCAGGCACCCTGCTGTTCTACCTGGCCGCCGGCACGCCCGGCGTTACCGTGCGCCCCCATGCGCGCGCGGACGGCACGCCCGCCTGCCACCTGAGCATCGAATCGGCCATCGTGCCGGCCGACGCGCTGCTGTCCCAGGACGATGTGCTGGACGCCGTGGACCATGCCCTGGATTACGGCCGCCTGATGCAATCGGCCGAATTGATCGGCGTGGCGCGGCAGGTGCTGGCCGATACGGTGGTCTACCTGAACACGCGCCAGCAATTCGGCAAGCCGCTGTCATCGTTCCAGGCACTGCAACACCGGCAGGTGGACGCGGCGCTACAGGTGGAGTTGGCGGCCAGCAGTTTGCAGGACGCGTTAACGACATTGGCCGACGCCACGGACCCGGACGTCGCCACCGCTCGCAAGGTTGCCGCCAGCCGGGTGAAGGCCCGCGCGGCGCGCGCCGGGCTGGACGCCACGCGCCTGGCGATTCAGTTGCACGGCGCCATCGGCTACACCGAGGAATGCGACGTCAGCCTGTATTTTCGCAGCGCCTTGCACCTGGCCGCGTGGCTGGGCAACGCCGCCGCGCATCGTCAACGCTACGGCGCACTGGCTGATGCGCCCGCGCCCCCGGCCGACGACACCACCCCGCCGTCATCGCCGGGGGAATTTCCCCGCGACGCCGACTGGAACGGCATGCCCGAAGCCGACTTCCGTGCGCTGTTGCGCCGTTTTTTTCACGCGCATTATCCCCAGCACCTGCGGCATGTGCCGTGGCGGCTGCATTGGGATGAGATCAAGCCGTGGTACTTCACGCTGTCGCGCCAGGGCTGGATTGCACCATCGTGGCCGCGCGAGCATGGCGGCATGGCCTTGTCGCCCGCGCGGCAGATCGCCTTCATCGAAGAGGCCGAGCGCCATGGCGTGGCGCGCGCACCCGACCAGGGCCTGGTCATGCTGGGCCCCATCCTGATCCGCTACGGCACCGAGGAACAACGCGCACGCTTCCTGCCGGGCATCCTGTCGGGTAAGGCCGTGTGGGCGCAGGGCTATTCCGAACCCAACGCAGGATCGGACCTGGCGGCGCTGCGATGCGAAGCCGTGATCGACGGCGACGACCTGATCGTGACCGGGCAAAAGACATGGTCGACGCTGGCGCAGGACGCCACGCACATGTTCATGCTGGTGCGTACCGACAAGACGGTGAAGAAGCAGGCGGGCATCAGCTTCCTGCTGGTGGACCTGGCCAGCCCCGGCATCAGCCGCCGCCCCATCCGCACGCTGTCCGGCCACGAAGAGTTTTGCGAAGTGTTCTTCGATCAGGTGCGTGTGCCGCGCGCCAACCTGGTGGGTGAACTGAACGCCGGCTGGGGTATCGCCAAGGCACTGCTGGGCTTTGAACGCTTGTTTTCCGGCAGCCCCAAGCACGCGAGCCATGCGCTGCAACAGATCTTCAGCATCGCGCGACAACGCGGCCTGTTGGCCGACCCCGCCTTTACGGACCGCCTGGCTGAACTGCGGATGGACAGCGCCGACCTGACCGCCATGTACCGCGTGTTTGCCGATATGGCCCGGGCCGGTCGACCGTTGCCGCCGACGTTGTCGCTACTGAAAATCTGGGCCACCGAAACGCATGAACGACTGGGCGCGCTGCTGATCCATATTGCCGAGGAATACGGCGGCGCCGACATGCGGCTGGGCTACGGCGATGGGGATCGGGATGGAAAAGGCGGCGTGCAGGCGTTGGCGCCCTACCTCAACGCACTGGCCGCCACCATCTTCAGCGGCACCAACGAGATTCAACGCAACATCTACGCCAAACAGGTCCTGGGCCTGGACGGCGCATAACAACATCGCGCCGGCACGACTGGGCGCCATCAGGAGAGAGACAATGAAAAAAGCACCCGCATTGACGGTGGCCGCGGTATTGCTGGCCGCAACAATGGCGCCCGTGGCGCAGGCCGCGCAGCCCTGGCCCAGCCAGCCCATCCGCTTGATCGTGCCCTACCCGCCCGGCGGCTCGGTGGACAACCTGGCCCGCCTGCTGGCACCCGCGCTGGGCAAGCGGCTGGGGCAAACCATCGTCATCGAGAACAAGGCGGGCGCCAGCGGCACCATCGGCGTGGACGCCACCGTGCGCGCCGAGCCGGACGGCAACACGTTCGGCTTCGGCGTGCCGGGCGCCATCACCGGCCTGCCGCACGTCATGAAGGTGCCTTACAACGTCAGCACCATTCAGTATGTGTCGCTGGTGGCGCGCATTCCGCAAGTGGTCATGGTGAACCCGTCGCTGCCCGACACCACGCTGGCCGCCTTCGTCGCCAGCGCCAAGCAGCATCCGGGCAAATACAACTACGGCTCGGCCGGCAACGTGACCACGCCCCATCTGGGCGGCGAATTGCTGAAGCAGCAAACGGGCATCGACATCATGCACGTGCCGTACAAGGGAGCCGCGCCCGCCGTGACGGCCTTGCTGTCCAACGAAGTGCAGATGTTCCCGGGTGACGCGTCGGCGGCCTTGGGCTTCATCAAGGCAGGCAAGCTGCGCGCGCTGGCGGTGGCCAGCCCCGAACGCTTCGAGGGCCTGCCCGACGTGCCCACCACCCGCGAGGCGGGCTTTCCCGGCGTGATCGTGGAGTCGAACTACGGCATCATCGCGCCCACCGGCACGCCCAAGGACATCGTCGACAAGATGGCGGCGGCCATCGCCCAGTCCCTGGCGGAACCCGAATTGCGCCAGAAGATGATCGACCAGGGCGCCATTCCGGCGGCAAGCACGCCGGACCAGTACCGCACGCTGATGGAAACGGAATCCAAGAAATGGGGCGACGTGATCCGACGCGGCAAGCTTGGGCTGGAATGACCCGTTGCCACGCGCTTTGCCGTACGCTTATGCCGTTCCTTCTGCCTGCGACCCCGCCCCGCCATCATGCCTTTCGCCAAAGCCACCGGGCTAAGCCTGGACCTGACTGCCGACCTGAACAAATGGAGGGCGTTCCTGGCGATTGCGGAGTTGGGCAGCATCACGCGCGCCGCGCTCTACCTGGACCAGGACCAATCCGTTCTCAGCCGCCGCATCAACGCACTGGAACGCGAGTGCAACGCGCGGCTGTTCAACCGCACCGGTCGCGGCGTGAATTTGTCCGAGGTGGGCCAGCGGCTGTTTCCCTTGGTGCAAACGCTGCTGGGCGACGCCGAACGGCTGGAACTTGAGCTTAACGGCCAGGCGCGCGAGCCCGCGGGCGAAGTCACGCTGGGGCTGTTGCCGTCCACCGCGCATCCGCTGATCCGCCGCTTGTTTTCGCGCCTGCGCAAGCACTTCCCGAAGGTGCATCTGAAGATTCTTGAAGGCTCCAGCGGCCAGATCGAAGAGTGGCTGACGGACAGCCGCGTGGACATCGCCATCCTGTACCGCTATGGCGACAAGTGCCCGCCGGGCGAGCAGGCGCTGGCCTACGTGGATTCCTATCTGGTGGGCGCGGCGGGCGATACGCGCACCGCATCGGGCGAAGTCACGTTCGACCAGCTTAACGGCCTGCCCTTTATCCTGCCGGGCGCGCCGAATGGTTTGCGCAATGCGCTGGACGGCCTGGCGCGAGCGCGCAAGATCACCATCGCGCCGTTGATCGAAGCGGATTCGTTGCCCCTGATGAAGTCGATTGTGGAGCACGAGAACATGTACACCGTGCTGCCGCTACATGCCGTCTGGCAAGAGGTGCAGGAAGGCCGGTTAAGCATCGCGGCGCTGCGCGACCCGACGATGGGCCGAATCATTTCCATGGCGTTTTCCAGGTCCAAGGGACCGGGCCGCACCGTCATGGAAGTGGCGGCGCAGATTGAAACGCTGGTACGGGAAATCGGCGGCGAAGGCGTGTGGCACGCGGAACCTTGAGGGGTAAGGAATCGCCTGCCGCAGGATCGCCTGCCGCAGGTCCGCCTGCCGCGCTCAACCGAACCCGTACAGGCGCGCCGGGTTGTCGACCCATACCTTCTTGCGCAAGCCGTCGTTGCCCAGCCATTCATAGGCCACGTCCACCAGCGCATCGGCCGATGGCGCGGACGCGCCCATGCGCACGAACGGCCAGTCCGATCCCCACAGCACCTGATCGGGGTTGGCGGCCGTGAAGGCGTCGTGGATGTAGCGGGCATTTTCATAGTCGGGCGCGGCGCCCACGCGGCACAACGTCAGCTTCATCCAGATTCGCCCGTCGGCCAGCAAGCCGCGCAGCAGCTGAAAGGCCGCATCCTGTTCGCCACGCGCGGGCACCAGGCTGCCCAGATGGTCGATCACAATCGGCACGTCCAGCGCAGCCAACGCCGGCAGATGCTGCACATACGCATCACAAGGCGCCCATAGCTGGGCATGCAGGCCAAACTGCTTCATGCGCGGCGCCATCGCGGCAATCTGCCCAAAGCCCACGCTGCCGGGAAACAAATTGCCCGCCGGGTCGCGCGCTTCCAGAAAGCGCAGACCGCGCACGCCGCCATCCACCAGCGCCTGCAACTGCGCATCGGTCACCGACGGGTCGGCCACCGCGATGCCGCGCAGCCGCTCACCGCCTTGCGCCAAAGCGTCCAACAACGCCGCCGGGTCCACGCCATAGGGCGCGGGCTGCACCAACACCCCGCGCGCCGCGCCCAGGGTATCCAGCATGCGCAGATAGCGCGGCGCAGGCGCGTCCGGCGCGGCATAGGACGAGGCGTGTTGCAGGGGAAAGCGGTCATACGGGCCGAACACATGACAATGCGCATCGCAGGCCAAGGCGGGTAGCGCGTGCCTGGGGGTGACGGGCATGCGCGGCATCTCGGGCGTCATGGCTGCTCCTTGCGCGGCAGCGCCGCCAATGGGCTCAAGGCAGGCGCGCCGTCTTGCGTCGGAATATCCAGCGGCGCGGGCGCGTCGTCCGGCATCGGGATGTCGTGTGCGTTCAACGTCATGGACACCATGGTGTAGTAGCCAATCACCGCCGTCAGCTCCACCACGCCCACCGCCTGCCATCGCGCTACCGCTTCGGCATAGAGGTCGGGATCGACCTGGCCGGTTTCCTGCAACTGGCGCGAGAACTCGTAGACGACTTCATCGTCGCGCGTGTCGAACTGCGGCATCTCGCGCGCCTGGATGGCGTCCAGCACGGCGTCTGCAATGCCGGCCGCGCGCGCTGCCTGCGCGTGGATATGCCATTCGATCTGGCTGTTCCAGCGGCGTGCCGTCACCACAATGGCCAACTCGCTGACACGCGGCGGCAGGCTGGTGCCAAAGCGCAGCAAGGCGCCCAACGCCTGCCAGCGTTCGGCAAGTTCGGGGCTGTGCAGCGCCGCGCGCAGCGGGCCCACAAGGCGCCCGCGCGGGCCCGAGACGATCTTCTCGTACACGCGTTTCTGGTCGTCGGTCATGCTGTCGGGGGAAGGCAGCGGGATACGGCTCATCATCATCCTCGGTTCAGTTTGTGGCGCGGCGCCAAGTCGGACGCGCCGCGTGCATCGACGCACGCAATGACGCACGCATCGACCCACGCAACGACCCGCGCATCATCGGGCCACGTTCGATACGGCGCGTTCACGGCGTTTCATCCGGCTGGCTGCGCGCCACCGACGGGCGCGCGCAAAAGCCTTGATGCCAGGCGGCAAGCTTGGGGTGGCTACTGCGCCAATCGATATCCGGAAAACGATAATCCATGTACGACAGCGCGCAACCGATGGCAATCACCCCCAGGTCGAAGCCGGTGGCCGACAACGCGGGCGTCTCGGCTTCCAGCGCGGCCAGCACGGCACGCACCTTCAGCGCAAACGCGTCCAGCCAAGCCGCCGTCTGCTTTTCCACAGGCTTGTTGCGCTCTTGGCGGTACAGCAACAACGCGTCCAGAAACCCATCGCCCAGCGCCTGCCGGCGCTCGGCCACGAGCCGCGCCGTGGCATCGCCAGGCATCAGCCGACCGCCCGTCAGCCCATCCAGATACGCACAGATGACGCGCGAGTCGTACAAGGCCGTGCCATCTTCCAACACCAACGTGGGCAGCTTGATCAGCGGATTGTCCGCCACCAGATCCAGATTGGGCTTGTCCATTGCGACGGGCGTGCGCACCAACTGCACGCGGTCTTCAATACCACCTTCGTATAAAACGATCATCACCTTGCGCACAAACGGCGACCTGGGCGACCAATGCAACTTCATCGTGGTTCTCCTTGGGGTTGCGCGACGGGGCGCGCATCAATGCCCTTGCGCGGGCAGCACCGACGGGTCGTTGGCCGCGGTGGGCGCCAGCATCTGGAACAAATCACTTGTGTGCGCGTACCAACCCGCGCCATGCATGCGGCCCAGCAAGCCCAACGCGGGCGTGTCCACATGAAAGCGATCGCGGTTCAGCAACGCGTCGTCGCGCAGATACATGCCCACCACGCGCGCCAACACGATCACGCGATGCGGCGCGGCCTCGATCACCTGCCACACCTTGCATTCCAGCGCTGCCGGGCTTTGCGCGATGCGCGGCGGCGCGACCAGCGTCGATGGCTGCGTGGACAGCCCCACGCGGGCCAGCTCGTCAACGCTGGCGTCGTAATCCAGGCTGGTCTGGTTCATCTGCCGGGCCAATTCCCTGGACACCACGTTGATCACGAATTCACCCGTGTCCATGATGTTGCGCGACGAATCCTTCCACTGCCCCGCGCGCGGGCCGATGCCCAGCGCCACGATGGGCGGGTCACTGCTGACCACGTTGAAAAACGAAAACGGCGCGGCGTTCAGATCGCCGCGCGCGGACTGGGTCACCACCCAGGCAATAGGCCGTGGCACGACCACGCTGGACAGCAGCTTGAACGCATCGGCGGACGCCAGTTGGCTGAAATCAAAATTCATGGCGGCATCGCCCTGCGGCGGCGTTACGAAGGTTTTTCATTTTGCCAGCAGCCCTAACGAGCCCAGCAACCGCTGCATGTCGGCGCGATCACGGCGCACGTAGGCGTCGGCCTCGGCGGGCGATAAGGACATCAGCTCTATCGCCTGCTCTTGCATCACGCGCCGGTATTCCGGGTCGTCGTTCACGGCCTGCACGGCGCTGCTCAAGCGCTGCACGATGTCGGGCGGCGTGCCGGCGGGCGCGGCCAGGCTGTACCACGTAGCGGCCTCGGCGCCCGCCACGCCGGCTTCGGCCAGCGTGGGCACGTTGGGCAACAGCGGCGAACGCTTGTCGGCTGCGTACGCCAACGCCACCAGCCGCCCTTGGCGAATGAACGGCAGGCTGGCCGACAGGTTCAGCATGGCCAGGTCGATCTGGCCGCCCACCACATCGTTGATGGCGGGCGATGCGCCGGCGTAGGGAATGTGATTGAGCTGCACGTGCGCAGCCTGCTGGAACTGTTCCGCGCCCAGATGCGTGGCGCCGCCCACGCCGGCCGACCCGTAGCTGAGCTTGCCCGGTTCGGCCTTGGCGCGTTCCACCAATTGCGCAACCGTGGTGATGCCACGCGCCGGGTTCACCACCAGCATGATGGGCTGCACGGCCACCACCGAACAGAACGCGAAGCCGTCCACACCGTCGTAGGGCGTCTTTTGCATCAGCGGCGTCACCACGTGGCCGGCCGACGTGCCCAGCAGCAAGGTGTAGCCGTCCGGCTTGGCGCGGGCCACAAAGCCCGTGCCGATGGACGCGCCGCCGCCTGGTTTGTTTTCCACCACCACCGGTTGGCCCAGCCGCTTTTCCAGTGCGCGGCCCAGGCTGCGCGCCACCACATCGGCCGGGCCGCCCGCCGCGTACGGATTCACCAGCGTCAAGGGGCGGTCAGGATAAGACGCGGCGTGGGCGGCGGGCATCAGCAGTGCAGCCAGCGCCACCACCATGGCCGCTTTGGCCAAGCGAAACGGATTCATCGATGTCATGGAATTTCCCGTTGAAGGGCGATCAAGCGCGCGCCCATGGCCGTCTCGCAATCAGTCCGACTTGGCGCCGGACTGCTCGATCACTTTGGCCCACTTCGCCGTGTCCGTCTTGATCTGCGCGGCAAACGCTTCGGGCGTGCTGTGCGTGGTCTGAATGCCGTAGGCCGCCATGCGCTCGACCATTTGCGGTGACGTCATCACCGCCGCGATGTCCTGGTTCAGCTTGTCGATCACCGCGCGCGGCGTACCGGCAGGCGCCAGCACACCTGACCACAGGCTGACTTCGTACGACTCAAAGCCCGGCGTTTCTGAAATCGACGGCACATCGGGCAGCACCGGCAAGCGCTGGCGGCTGGTCACGCCCAGCGCGCGCACCTTGCCCAGCTTGACCTGTTCGATGAAGTTGGATGACGTGTCGATCATCATCGATATCCGGCCCGCCAGGAAATCGTTGATGGCGCCCGACGTGCCTTTGTACGGGATATGGCGGATGTCCACACCCGCCGTGGACTTGAACATTTCGCCGGCCAGATGGCTGGTCGTGCCGTTGCCCGATGAGCTGAACGTCAGTTCGCCCGGCCGCGCCTTCGCCAGCGCCGCCAGTTCCGCCACGGAATTCACTTTCAGATCGGAATTGACCACCAGCAGATTCGACGTCAGGTTGGTCATCGAGATCGGCGCGAAGCTCTTTTGCGGGTCGTAGCGCAGCTTGGGGTACAGCGACGGGTTGATGGTCAGCACGCCCATCGTCGAGTACAGCAGCGTGTAGCCGTCGGGCGCCGCGCTGGCCACGGCTTCCGCGCCAATCGTGCCCCCCGCGCCACCCCGGTTTTCCACCACGATGGCTTGGCCCAGCTTGTCGCCCAGCCCTTGCGCCAGCGCGCGCGCCATCAGATCGGTTGCGCCCCCCGCCGGAAACGGCACCACCATCCGGATGGAGTGGTCAGGATAGGCGCCCGCCACGGCCGGCCCCATCATCCCGACGGCGGATACCGCCGCTCCCACCCGCAGCCACAGGCCGACCGAGGTCAGCGCCCTTGCGATCTTCATACCGTCTCCAAACCTTGTGATTTTTGTGTTTGAAGCATGGTATGCGGCGGGCCGGGCCGGCGCTATGCGCGGTATCGCATATCTGCTTTGCGCAGGGCTACGCCACGTAACCCAATGCCGCGCTGGCGGCCGCGGCTTCTTTTTTTACCGCCGCCACCACCTTGCCGTTGGGCGACACATCAAAGCCACCCGTCGCGCCCAGCGCCGTCAACACCGCGCAGGGCCGGCCCGTGTGGTCATACAAGGGCGCCGACACGGCGCTGATGCCGCGCAGGTTCGTATCCTTGACCGTGGCACAGCCGGCCGCTTGCACCTGACGCCGCAGCCCACCGATGGGATCGTCGTGGTCCAGCAAGGCGCGCAAATCGTCGGGCGCCTCGGCCAGTTCCGCCAGGGCCATCCGCTGGATCGGGGCTTCGTCCAAAGCGCCCAGAAACGCGCGTCCGGTCGCGGACCACAGCATCGACAGTACCGAGCCCACGCGCACGTTCACCGTGACGGGCAGCGCCGGTTCCTCGAAGCGGACGATGGTCGGGCCCTTGTTGCCCATCACGGCGATGAAGCACGTCACCGCCAGGCTTTCGCGCAGCCGGATCAACACGGGTTCGCTGATGCGCAACGGGTCCGCCTGGCGCATCGCGGCCACACCCACCATCAGCGCTTCCAGGCCAAGGTGGTACTGCTGCGTGGCCACTTCCTGGTCCACCAGGCCCTCGGCGATCAGGCTCATCAGGTAGCGGTGCACCTTGGCGGGGCTTTCGTCCACGTGCGCGGCCAGCGCGGTCAGGCTGGCGCGCCCGCCCATTCGGGCCAGGCCTTTCAACACCACCATGCCGGTCTCGGCGGCCTGCACGCGCTGGCGCCTTTCGAGCGGGCGGGCGCCCATCATTTCTGGATTCACATCCGCATTCGTGGATGCCTTGGTGGATGCCTTCGTGGATGCCTTCGTGGACGCCTTTGTCGACGCCTTTGTCGACGCCTTGGGGGCAACCTGGTCGGACGTCCGGGCGGACTTGGCGGGCATCTTCTTGGACGGCTTGGATGGGGTCATATCAGCGGTGATTCCTGGCGAATGCGGGCGCGCGGGGCGGCTGGGGGCCTGCCGGCGCGGATCCAAGGTTAACTCTTCTTGAAAAATTACGCATTGCGTATATGATTTACGCAAAAGAAGGGATGCCATCAGGTCATCCCAATACGGAGACAGCCTATGCGCGCCCTGAAACACCCCCTGCTTGCCGGCCTTTTGGCCCTGCCCCTGCTGGCCTGTGCCAGCGCGTTTGCCCAAACCGCACCGGCCAACTACCCGTCCAAACCCGTGCGTTGGGTGGTGCCGTACGCGGCGGGCGGCGGGTCCGACTTCCTGGCCCGCAGCATCGGCCAGGGCCTGACCGGCCGCCTGGGCCAACCCGTCGTCATCGAGAACAAGCCGGGTGGCAACACCGCGATTGCCGCCTCGGAAACCGCGCGCGCCCCGGCCGACGGCTACACCATGCTGTCCGCCGACAACGGCACGCTGGTGTTCAACCCGGCGCTGTACAAGAAGCTGTCGTATGACCCGGTCAAGGACCTGGCGCCCGTCACGCTGATGGGCCGCTTTCCCATGATCCTGGTGGTGGGCCCGTCCATGAAGGTCAACACCGTTCAGGAATTTTTGGCCGAGGCCAAGTCACGCAAGGAAGGCCTGGACTACGGTTCCGCTGGCGCGGGCAGCCCGCACCACCTGGCCATGGAACTGCTGAAAGTCGAAAGTGGCTTGACCATGACCCACGTGCCGTATCGCGGCGCATCGCCCGCGCTGGCTGACGTGGCGGGCGGCCAGATCCCCGCCATGATGGTCGACCTGGCGGCCGGCGCGGGCTTCATCAACGGCGGCAAAGTGCGCGCGCTGGCCGTTGCGAACCCCACGCGCCTGCCGCAATTGCCCAACGTGCCGACGTTTGCCGAGATCGGCCTGAAGAACGTCGAGGCCGCCGCGCAGGTGGGCGTCGTGGTGCCGGCGGGTACGCCGCCCGCCGTCATCGATGCGCTGAACAAGCAGGTGGTCGCCACCATCAACGACCCGGCCACGCGCCAGCGCCTGGTGGAATTCGGCATCGAGCCGGTCGGCAACACGCCCGCCGAATACGCCGACATGCTGAAAGGCGAACGCGCCCGCTGGCAAAAGCTGATCAGCGATCTGAAGATCACGCTGGACTAAGCGCAGCCATCACCACCCGCGGCCTGCCGCCCACGCGGCAGGCCGATGCATCACGAATACACGGAAAGCATCATGAGCCATTCGCCCTCTTCCTCGCGCCCGTCGGGCTGTCCCATCGATCACGCGGCGCTTGCCGCGATGCAAAGCCCAACCGGCTGCCCCGTCAGCTCGCGCGCGGCCGAGTTCGACCCCTTTGGCGATGGCTATCAGCAAGACCCGCCCGAATACGTGCGTTGGGCGCGCGAGCAGGAACCCGTGTTCTACAGCCCCAAACTGGGCTACTGGGTGGTCACGCGCTACGAAGACATCAAGGGCATCTTTCGCGACAACATCACTTTCAGCCCGTCCATCGCGCTGGAAAAAATCACCCCCACCGGCCCCGAGGCCAACGCCGTGCTGGAGTCGTACGGCTACGCCATGAACCGCACGCTGGTCAACGAAGACGAGCCCGCCCACATGCCGCGCCGCCGCGTGCTGATGGACCCGTTCACGCCCGAAGAACTCAAGCACCACGAACCCATGGTGCGCCGCCTGACCCGCGAATACGTCGACCGCTTCATCAACGACGGCCGCGCCGACCTGGTCGACCAGATGCTGTGGGAAGTGCCCCTGACCGTGGCGCTGCATTTCCTGGGCGTGCCCGAAGAAGACATGGAGCTGCTGCGCCAATATTCCATCGCGCACACCGTCAACACCTGGGGTCGCCCCAAGCCCGAAGAACAAGTGGCCGTGGCGCATGCCGTGGGCAACTTCTGGCAGTTGGCCGGCAAGATCCTGGACAAGATGCGCCAAGACCCGTCCGGCCCCGGCTGGATGCAATACGGCCTGCGCAAGCAGCAGACGCATCCGGAAGTCGTCACCGATTCCTACCTGCATTCCATGATGATGGCCGGCATCGTCGCCGCCCACGAAACCACCGCCAACGCATCGGCCAACGCCATCAAGCTGCTGCTGCAACACCCCGACGCCTGGCGCGAAATCTGCGAAGACCCCGACCTGATTCCCAACGCCGTCGAAGAATGCCTGCGCCATAACGGATCCGTCGCCGCGTGGCGCCGCCTGGCCACGCGCGACGTCGAAATCGCCGGTGTGCCGATTCCGGCAGGCTCCAAGCTGCTGATCGTCACGTCGTCCGCCAACCACGACGAAGGCCAATTCAACGACGCCGACCTCTTCGACATCCGCCGCGAAAACGCCAGCGACCAGCTCACCTTCGGCTACGGCTCGCACCAATGCATGGGCAAGAACCTGGCCCGCATGGAAATGCAGATCTTCCTGGAAGAACTCACCCGCCGCCTGCCGCATATGAAGCTGTCGGATCAAGCGTTTACCTACGTGCCCAATACCTCGTTTCGTGGGCCGGAGCACCTGTGGGTGGAGTGGGACCCGAAGCAGAACCCGGAACTGGCGTCGCCGGAATTGCTGAATGATCAGCACCCCGTGCGCATCGGCGAGCCCTCGTCGCACGCCATCACGCGGCCCGTCGTCGTGCAAAGCGCAGTCGAAGCCGCTGACGGCATCCTGCGCCTGCGCCTGGTGTCGCCCGATGGCAAACCGCTGCCGCGCTGGACGCCGGGCTCACACATTGATGTGGAATGCGGCGACACGGGCTTGTCGCGCCAATACTCCTTGTGCGGTGATCCTTCGGAAGCCGGTGTATTTGAAATTGCCGTGCTGAAGGAAACGGAAGGCCGAGGCGGCTCCGCATGGATGCACGCGAACGCGGTGGTCGGCGCACGCTTGCGCATCCGTGGGCCGCGCAATCACTTCCGCATGAACGAAGCGGCCGACAAGCTGATCTTGATTGCCGGCGGCATCGGCATTACCCCTATCAGCGCCATGGCGCGACGCGCCAAGGAACTGGGCCTGGATTACCAACTGCATTACAGCGGGCGGTCACGCGCCTGCATGGCGATGCTGGACGAACTTGTCGCGCTGCACGGCGACCGCCTGCATGCCCACGTCAAAGACGAAGGCACGCGCGCGGACTACGCAGCGCTGTTGTCCCAGCCGGATGCCGGCACGCAGATTTATGCGTGCGGCCCGCAAGGCTTGCTGGATGGCTTGGCCATCTGTTGCGCCGCATGGCCCGAAGATGCGCTGCGCGTGGAACACTTCCATTCCACCTTGGGCACGCTGGATCCGTCCAAGGAACAGCCGTTTGAAGTCGTGCTGAAGGACTCGGGCATCGTCATCAACGTGCCCGCGGATCAGACCCTGCTGACCGCGCTGCGCGGCGCCAATATCGACGTGCAGAGCGACTGCGAAGAAGGCCTCTGCGGATCGTGCGAGGTGCGCGTGCTGGAGGGGCAGATTGACCACCGCGACGTCGTGCTCACGCGCGCCGAACGCGACGCGAACAACAAGATGATGGCGTGCTGCTCGCGCTCGTGTGGCGGTGGAAAGGTGGTGTTGGAGTTGTGACGGTGGACTGACCGCCCCGGCTACCAACCTCGCCAACCGTGGATACCATCCGCCTGCACGGCGGATGGCTACGCATTCATTAGTTCGTTTATCCCCCTTCCCGCCCCGCCGGCGCCCAAGCGCCCGCGCGGGCGCTTTTGCGTCCGCCACCCCCTAGTAAAAAAAGCGGTGTACATGCCGCCAGCAGGGAAACCACGCGGGCGGCAAACGCGTAACCCGCGTGATAGCGTGCCTCACGCGGGCGTCATCCCAGCCAGCAGCAGATGTATCGCAAGACTCGATCTGTGGGGAGCCGAGCATGCAGAAGAATCTGGCCATCTTCTTTGACGGTACGTGGAACGAACCCAACGACCGCACCAACGCCTACGAGCTTTACAAAGCCGCGCCCGAAACCAGCACGCAGGAAACCCTGTACATCGAAGGCGTCGGCACACAAGGCCAGGGCCTGTGGGCCGCCATCGATAAATTTCTGGGCGGCGCATTCGGCGCCGGCCTGTCCGCCAATATCCGCCAGGGCTACCGATGGCTGTGCCAACGCCAGGAACCCGGCGACCATATCTTTCTGTTCGGCTTCAGCCGTGGCGCGTACTCGGCACGCAGCCTGGCCGGCATGGTCCGCAAATGTGGCCTGCTCAAAAACCCCACCGACGACAACGTCGCCGAAGCGTACGCGCTTTACCGCGATGAGTGCCTGCCCTCGTCCATCGACGCCATTTCGTTTCGCGCTCAGTTCTCGCGCGACACCGACCTGCATTTCGTCGGCGTCTGGGACACGGTGGGCAGTCTTGGCATACCTGTCGGCGGCATTTCGTTTCCCGGGTTTTCAAAGTTCTATAACTTTCACGACACCGAACTGAGCAACCACGTCCGCAACGCCTATCACGCGATTGCAACGAACGAATACCGCGAGCCGTATTTCCCAACGCTATGGACAAGGCTGGCAACATCCGAACCGCGCCCGCCGGACAGGCCGGTTGAACAGCGCTGGTTCATCGGTGCGCACTCGGATATCGGGGGAGGGTATCGGGACGGCAGCTTGCAGACACTACCGGCAGCGTGGATCCAGGAAAAGGCGCGGCAGGTGGGGTTGGAAGCCGGCACCGCGCAGCGCATCTCCACCGACTATGACCAGTGCAATCCGCACGACTCGTACAAGGAGTTCACCGAGAAAGTGCTGATCCATGTGAAAAAGCAGGCGCGGATTTGGGATGGCGAGACCGTGTTGAATCTGACGGTGGATGAAAGAGTGGTGAGGCGGGTGGAAGGGAACGCGGAGTATTTGAAGGAGTTTCCGAATTTCAGAGAGGCGGTGGCGGCCTTGCCGGTGGGGCGGGGGTAGCCCAGACGCTTGCCTCGCACATCCAAATTATTAAACCTATCCAAGACTGGCTAGGTCCCAAAGTGATAGTTCGGGGCGCATTCGCGCAGCGCCGGAGCCACTTCCGGCGGCTCGTTCGGACCAGGAAGATCACGCTACCAACCGGCGCAGGGAGGATTGAGCATCGATCTGGGCATTACGCTTCCTCCGTCATGCTGATGCGAGCGTAGCCGGTAAGGCCATCCTGGCCAGGCGCAATAATGATTGATCTCATCACCACCCTTCCCCCCCGCCCTCCAATCCACGCGAACCTCCCGCAGATCGCGACTCCCAATCCATCGCCTCCGGCCACTCCGCCCGAGGCGCCCACCGCAATGCCAGGTTGTACGCCGGCACATCGTTCGCATCGCGCGGTTCGATGTCGCACGGCGGCAAGGCTTGCGGGCCTTGCTGCATATAGGTGCAGACGTAGGCCCAGAGGTTGTCCAGGTCGTGGTTGTAGGTGCTGAGGTGGAAGCGTTCGATGACGTCGTTGGTACCGGGTTTGACGATGGCGAGGGACACGCCCCACTTGATCATCAAGCCCCCGCCGGAGGTGACGCCCCATTGCTCCCAGAGTTCGGCGCGCACGTCGTCCCAGGGGTAGCTGGCGGTGGTGACGTACCAGCGGGTGAACGGGTTCCACCAGACCATGTGGAAGCCGTAGACGTAGATGCGGCGGCGGGCGCGGTTGAAGCGGATGGGGAGGTCACGTGGGGGGGAGACGTCGGCCAGATACAGAAATGCGGTCATCCAGACACCAATTGCCAAAACGAACACAGCAATCCACAGCGTCGACCAATCGCTCGTAGTGAACGCTCTGGGGTGATCCACCAGCAAACTCCAAATGACGCCGGGTACTCCGATGATCGTCGCATAGAGCATAAATGGGATAAACAGCAACAACACCCCACGTATGCGGGATGATCGACGAGACAGTTCCATGTAGACATCATCAACATGATTGGGCGCGTTTTCACGCAAGCTAGGAATTTCATCGGGACGATCATTTGGGCCGGGCAAGTCGCGTTTCCATCCCAAGCAGGCCGGGCTGAGTTTGGGTTGCACCATTACGCTTCCTCGGTCATGCTGATGCGGGCGTAACCGGTAATGTCATCCCTGTCAGGCCAGAACGTGATCTCGATCGTGGCGCTCTTGATACTGTGCATGGGTCCGAGCCAGTATCGACAACTCAAGACGGGAGATTCTCGGGTTGGCAAACCCTGATCTTCTGGCTGCAAGTATTTATACGAATCCAATCCAGGGGCCCACCGCATGCTGTTGTGGTGCATTGCCGCAAGCACGCCCTCTGACAATTTTGGACCTCGGCGTCCGCTTCTTTCCACGCCAAAGCTCTCTAAAAGCAGCCTGAATTCGAAGCGCGATATCGTGGGGTCGAACCCTGGCAACACGATCCGATAGGCCAGTTCAATTCCCGATTCGACCCCGCCCGTTGCCTGGATCTGCAGAATGTCTGACGTTAGAAGCAAATCGGTATCCATTACCCGCTTGGCGGAATGAAAGCCCAGGGTTGCATCCATTCCTATGACCGCAGCGTTCAACGCCGAAATCGCCGCGTCCATTTGGTCAGCCCCCTCCCAACGACGTTCTTGTTCTGCTTTGCCAAAGTAGGACCGACGGGCCCACATTTCCAGACTGTCCGACTCAAGAGACTTGGCGTTTTTTCCGACAACGAAAGCGGCCAGTCCAAGCACGACTCCAAGGCCCAGTGGCCCTAACAAGGCGCCGTCTACCAAGATGCCAAAGATGCTCGCGGCAGCACCGAAGAGTGAAATGAAGCCACTCAACTTGTACTGTTTTCCCGCGTCGACATCTCCCAATAAATCCGTCCGAACTTCCGCCGCGAAACTCC
>NZ_LBHW02000062.1:0-24550 GCF_001005835.2 Achromobacter sp. LC458 | reverse complement strand
CTGTTCGGGTTGCGGCGTGGGCGGCGGGGCGACGGGCGAATTGCCGTCGGCCCAGAGCTGGACTTCGACGGGGCCGGGGGCCTCCGTGCGCCAGTTCACGCCAAAAATCAGGGCGACGAGCAGCAGCAAGTGCACCGCCACGGCCAGAATGAGCGCATTCCGGTTGTCGTTGTTGGGCGGGGTGGCCGGTGGGCCGCTGCGGTGTCGAATAATGGGTGGCGTCATGGGCGTTGCATGCCGGCAAAGCCGGCGGAAGGCGGCGCGTTAGCGTTTTTTCGCGGATGCGGGCTGGGACGTGCCTGCGGCGGACTGGTCCACCAGCAAGCCCAGGCGGGTGATGCCGTTGGTGCGTAGCTCGTCCATCACCTTGACGACCGTCTCATAGGGCACCTTGCCGTCGGCGGCGATCACCACCGGCGTTTCCGCGGTAATACGCGAACGCACCTGCGCCACGAGCTCGGGGCGGGCGATGTCTTGCATCGTTGCGCCGGGCTCGCGCATGCGCAGCGCGATCTTGCCGTCTTCAGAGATCTGCACTTCCAGCGGCTTGACCGGTACATCCGAGGCCGCGCCAACGGAAGGCAGCTGGATCAGCCCGGGCGTGATCAGCGGAGCGGTCACCATGAAGATGACCAGCAGCACCAGCATCACGTCGATGTACGGCACCACGTTGATGTCGGCCTTCATGCGGCGGCCGGACCTGCCGCGTGAGCTTACCGAGGGCATTAGCGCACCTGCCGTTGCAGAATGTTCAGGAATTCGTCGACGAAGCTATCGAAACGGATCGAGATGCGGTCGATGTCGTTCGTGAAGCGGTTGTAGGCGACCACGGCGGGAATGGCGGCAAACAGGCCGATGGCGGTGGCGATCAGCGCTTCGGCGATGCCGGGAGCCACCGAAGCCAGCGTGGCTTGCTGCATGTTCGACAGGCCGATGAAGGCGTGCATGATGCCCCAGACCGTACCCAACAGGCCGATGTAAGGCGACACCGAACCGGCCGAGGCCAGGAAGTTCAGGTGCGATTCCAGCGCGTCCATTTCGCGCTGGTAGGCGGCGCGCATGGCGCGGCGCGGGCCGTCCAGCAATGCGGTGGCGTCGCCGGCCGAATTGCCGCGGCGCGCTTTCAGGAATTCGGTCATGCCGGCATCGAAGATGCGGGCCAGGGCGCCTTGTTCGTCGCGGCGCGACGCCACGGCCTGTTGCAGCATGGACAAGTCGCCGCCCGACCAGAAGTCGTCTTCAAAACGGCGGGTTTGGGTATGGGCCCGCTTGATGGCAAGGCGCTTGGCGAAAATGTACGTCCAGGACATGATCGAAATGCCCAACAGCATCAACATGATCAGCTGGACCGGCACGCTGGCGTGCGAAATCAGCGAAAGCAACGACATGTCGTTGGTGACTTGCATGGTTATTCCTGAATGAATTCCAGTTTTGCGCGAACGGCGGCTGGCAACTCTGCCGGCCGCATGTGAATGGCGTCGACACAGCAGACTTGGATGTTGCCTTCGGCAAGCAGTTCCCCGTCGCGTTCCGCGCGCTGCGCGAAGTGTATCGAAGCGCGGCCGAGTTTGGTGATTCGGCTGCGTATGGTAAGCAAATCGTCCAGTTTGGCCGGTTTCCGGTAGGACATGTCCAAGGAGCGGACAACGAATAAGCGTTGTTCGTCAACGGCCAGCCCGGACTGGTTGACTCCCAGGGCGCGCAGCCACTCCGTGCGGGCGCGCTCCAGGAATTTCAAGTAGTTGGCGTAGAAAACCACCCCGCCCGCATCCGTGTCTTCGTAATAGACACGGACTTGCAGCAGGGATTCGTTGGACTTCGGATCGGTCACGGTGCGGGTAGGCAATGAAGCGGGTCGGGACGCGGTAAAGTCCGTATCTACTATAGGGTTTAAAGGGTGTCGAGTTTCGTCAGCACCGCTTCAAGCGCGGACTCTACCGGAATCTTGGCAGCTTCGGTTTCCCGACGCGCTTGCAATTCCACCACACCATCGTTCAAGCCGCGTTCTCCAACTGTTACACGCAGCGGTGCGCCGATCAATTCCCACTCGGCGAACATGACGCCGGGGCGGGCATCGCGGTCATCAAGAATGACGTCCACGCCGCGCGCCAGCAGGGATTCATAGAGCTTCTGCGCGGTGTCACGCACCGTTTCACTTTTGCCCCAGCCCACCGGGCAGATAACCACTTCAAAAGGCGCGATCGCGCGGGGCCAGATGATGCCGCGCGCGTCATGGTTTTGCTCGATGGCAGCACCCACGATGCGGGTCACGCCGATGCCGTAGCAGCCCATTTCCAGCACCGCCGGCTTGCCGGTCTCGTCCAGGAACGTGGCCTTCAAGGCTTCGGAGTACTTCTTGCCCAGGTAGAAGACGTGGCCCACTTCGATGCCGCGCTGGATGGACAGCGTGCCCTTGCCGTCCGGCGACGGGTCGCCCGCGACGACGTTGCGCAGGTCGGCCACCAGTTCGGGCTCGGGCAGGTCGCGACCCCAGTTCACGCCCTGGATGTGGAAATCTTCTTTATTGGCGCCGCAGACGAAATCGGCCATGTTGGCGACCGTGCGGTCGGCGATCACGTGCACCGGCTTGGCCGTCTTGACGGGGCCAAGGTAGCCCGGCTTGCAGCCGAAGTACTCGACGATTTCGCTTTCCGTGGCAAAGCGGAAGCCCGCCAGGCCGGGCAGCTTGCCCGCCTTGATTTCGTTCAGTTCGTGGTCGCCGCGCAAGAGCAGCAGCCAGATGTCGACGCGGCCCTTGTCGCCGTCGGTGGCCAGCACGATCGATTTGATCGTCTTGTCCAGCGGCAGCCCCAACAGCTTGGCCACGTCTTCGCACTTGGCCGCGCCCGGCGTTGCCACGTCGGCCATGGCCTGCGTGGCCGCACCCCGGGTGGGATACAGCGACACGGCTTCGGCCAGTTCGATGTTGGCGGCGTAGTCGGTTTCGGCGTTGTAGACCAGCAGGTCTTCACCGGTGTCGGCAATGACCTGGAATTCGTGGCTGCGCGTGCCGCCGATGGAGCCGGTATCGGCAGCCACGGCGCGGAATTGCAGGCCCAGGCGGCCGAAGATACGCATGTACGCGGCGTACATGGTGTCGTAGCTCTTGAGCGCGCCGGCTTCGTCGCGATCAAACGAATAGGCGTCCTTCATTGTGAATTCGCGGCCACGCATCAGCCCGAAGCGCGGACGGCGTTCGTCGCGGAACTTGGTCTGGATGTGATAGAAATTCAGCGGCAGCTGGCGATAGCTGTGAATTTCATTGCGCGCGATGTCGGTGATGACTTCCTCGGACGTAGGCTGCAGCACGAAATCGCGCTGGTGCCGATCCTTGATGCGCAGCAGCTCGGCGCCGTATTGCTCCCAGCGGCCCGATTCCTGCCAGAGTTCGGCGGGTTGCACCACCGGCATCAGCAGCTCGATGGCGCCCGACGCGTTCATTTCTTCCCGGACGATCGCCTCGACCTTGCGGATGATCTTCAGCCCGAGGGGCATGTAGGTGTAGATGCCGCCCGCGAGCTTGCGGATCATCCCGGCCCGGGTCATCAGCTGGTGGCTGGCGACTTCGGCTTCGGAAGGGGCTTCTTTGAGGGTGTTGATGTGGTAGTTGGATGCGCGCATGTTTAAAGGTGGCAGCAGATACGTATAATCGACTGTAATTGTATTGAATTCGGTGGGGGTGGCCCATGCTTGACCGCGAAGGCTACCGCCCCAATGTCGGCATCATTCTCGTCAACAGTCGAAACGAGGTCTTTTGGGGCAAGCGTATCAGGGAACATGCATGGCAGTTCCCCCAGGGCGGCATCAAATATGGCGAAAGCCCGGTGCAGGCCATGTATCGCGAACTCCATGAAGAGGTGGGCTTGAAGCCCGAGCATGTCCGTATTTTGGGGCGTACACGCGATTGGTTACGTTATAACGTGCCCGATCACTTCGTCCGGCGTGAGTGGCGTGGCCACTATAAAGGACAAAAACAGATTTGGTTCTTGTTGCGCCTGGTGGGACGTGACAGCGATGTGTGCTTGCGCGCGACGCAGCATCCGGAATTCGATGCCTGGCGCTGGAGCCAGTATTGGGTGCCCCTGGACGCTGTCATCGAGTTCAAGCGCGACGTCTATACCCAGGCGTTGAACGAGTTGTCGGCGATCCTCTTTCGGCGTCATCACGAAACCCGCTATCTGCGCCAACGCGTGCACGGACAGCGGGCAGCAGAGAATTTGCCCGAAGGAACGGACGGTCATGCGCATATTGTTGGTTGAAGACGAACGGGACATGGCGTCCTGGTTGATGCGCGCGCTGGCCCAAAGCGGGTTTGTGCCGGACCACGCGGCAGATGCCCGCACCGCCGAAGCCTTCATGGCGGGCACGGAATATGACGCCATCGTCATGGACCTGCGCCTGCCCGACAAGCACGGTCTGGTCGTCCTGCGCGAAATGCGCAACCGCGACGACCGCACGCCGGTCTTGCTGCTTACCGCCCAAGGTGCGCTGCAAGACCGGGTGCGCGGGCTGAATCTTGGCGCGGACGATTTCCTGACCAAGCCCTTCGCCCTGGAAGAACTGGAAGCGCGGCTGACCGCCCTGGTGCGTCGCAGCCGCGGCCGCCAACATCCCCGCCTGCAATGCGGCTCGCTGTCCTACGACAGTGAAAGCCGCGCGTTCACATTGGACGGCTCCCTGCTGTTCCTGACCCCGCGCGAACATGCCGCCCTGGCGGCATTGCTGACCCGCAGTGGCTACCCCGTGGACAAATCCCAGCTATTCGGCAAGGTCTTCACGCACGATAGCGAAGCCAATCCCGACGCCATCGAGGTCGTGCTGCACCGGCTGCGTAAGAAACTGGCCGGCAGCGACGTCCGTATCGTCACCGTTCGCGGCTTGGGCTACATGCTGGAAAGCGTGGCCAGCGAGTCCACGGAAACCTAAGTGAGCCTGCGGATCCCCGGGTTGCCGCGTGTGGGCATCCGCGCGCTGCTTATCATCTTGCTGCTGCCCGGCGTGGTGGTGCTGTTGGTCATCGACAGCCTGAACGACTACCGCACGTTGTCCGAGATCACCAACGAAGCCTATGACAGCGCGCTGGTCGAGCCTGCGCGCGTGCTTGAAAGCAGCCTGGAATTCACCCCGGACGGCAATCTGCAAGTGGCCACGCCGCTGTACGCGCAAGTCATGCTGGAATCCCGGGCGGGCCTGCGCAAGTATTTCCGCATCGAACAGATGGACCCGCCGGTGCCCGATGGCTCGCCCGTGCCCACCGAGCAGGGCAAGACCCTGTTGGGCATGCCGGAAATGCCGCGGCCTCCAAGCTGGCCCCGCTCTAACGGCCAACCTATTTTCTACGACGGCGTCTACCGTAACGATCCGGTCCGGGTCGTGGCGGTGGTGCGTGACCTGTACTACCAGGGCCTGCATCGGCAAGTGATGGTGGTGGTGGCCGAAAGCACGGGCAAACGGATCGAAGCCGAGAACAACGCGCGTCGCCAGGAAATCTTGCGCGACGCCCGCATGCTGGCGCTGGTGGTGGTGCTGGTGTGGTGGGGCGTGTCATGGGCGCTCAAGCCCTTGCGGCGCCTGCGTGCCGACATCCGCAACCGGCGGCCCGATGACCTGACCCCGCTGGACGCCTCTCGTGTACCCAGCGAAGTGGCGCCGCTGGTCGACGCCGTCAATCACCACATCGCCCGATACCGCCGTGTGCTGGACGAACAATCGCATTTTCTGGCCGATGCCTCGCATCAGCTGCGCACGCCGTTGGCCATCATGTTGACCCAGGCGCAATACGCGCTTCGTGAACGCGACCCCGCCCGCACGCGCGAAGGGCTGCGCGCCATCGTTGACCAGCTGGGCCGCACCCGACGCTTGACCGAGCAGCTGCTGTCGCTGGCGCATGCCAACCAGGCGGAACCCCTGCCGCGCCAACTGCTTGACATGAACGCCGTGTCGCGCGAAGTGGTGCTGCAATACCTGCCCTTGGCGCACGAAAAGCAGCAGGACCTGGGCTGGGTGCAGGCGGGTTCCGAAGAAGGGCAGGAGACGTCCGCCCCGGTGTCGGGCAACGAAGCCGAGCTGCATGAAGCGCTGTCCAACCTGGTGCACAACGCCATCAACTACGCGCCCGCGGGCGCTCGCATCACGGTGTCGGTCAGCCGCCTGGAAAGCCGCGCCGAGGTCTCGGTGTCGGACAACGGCCCGGGCCTGGACCCGGTGCTGCGCAGCCGCGCCTTTGCGCGATTTGAGCGGGTCGGCACGGACAAGCCGGTGGCGTCATCGGGATCCGGGCTGGGCCTGGCGATTGCGCGGGCCTATGCCCGCCGCAACGATGGCGACATCGAACTGCGGGACGGCGAGCGCAATGCACAGGGCGGCGTCGGGCTGGCATCGGTGTTGTGGCTACCCTTGGCGCCGACGGTTTCGCAGTACCCCCGTCCGCTTGATATGGACTTGAAAGGCGAGCAATAAGCCCCACCGCCTGCCGCCTGCCTGCCCCACCCGCTGGCTACCGCCTTTCAAATTTTTTTCTTGTTTCCCCCTTTCCCGCGTTGCCGCTCCTCAGGGATAACCCCCGAATTCAGGAAGGCGACAGCGCACAGAAAGCGAATTAGCAGCTTCCCTCCGTAATCTGCGCTCCGGTTCGTTGTAAAGGGCCGGGCGAGGCTCGTGTCGAGCGGCGCATCAAGGGCCGGCACGGTCCTGCACCGGAAGGAGGAAGCAAGTGCAAAAAAATATCAACAGAAAGGACTACTACGGCGGCGCGCTGATGGTCCTGATCGGGTTGGGGGCGATATACGGCGGCACCGACTATCACATCGGTTCGCTGAGCCACATGGGACCCGGGTTTTTCCCCGCCGCATTGGGTGGCCTGCTGGCGTTGACCGGTGTGCTGATCGCGATATCCGCGCGCTCGGGCGATGCCACGCCGCCCGCGCCGGGCGACGGCCACGCACATGGTTTGCCGGACATGCGCGGCAGCGCCTGCATCCTGCTCGGCATCCTGGCGTTCCTGCTGCTGGGCCACTACGGCGGCCTGCTGCCGGCCACCTTCGCCATCGTATTCATCTCGGCGTTGGGTGATCGCAAGAACACCATCAAGCAAGCAATTCTGTTGTCGGTCGCCATGTCCGCGATCGCGGTCGTCGTTTTCTGGTGGGCGCTGCAATTGCAGCTGCCGCTGTTTCGTTGGGGTTGAAGCGCCATGATCTCTCAATCTTTGATGGACCTTTGGTACGGCTTCGGCGTTGCGTTCCAGTGGCACAACCTGATGTGGTCGTTCTTTGGCGTGCTGGTCGGAAACCTGATCGGCGTGTTGCCCGGCATGGGCGCCTTGTCGGCGATCTCGATCCTGTTGCCGCTGACCTACGTCATGCAGCCCGTGCCCGCCATTCTGATGCTGGCCGGTATCTTCTACGGATCGCAATATGGTGGCGCCATCGGCGCGATTCTGCTCAACCTGCCTTCGCACCCGCCGCACGCGGTCACCTGCCTTGACGGCTACCCCCTGACCAAACAAGGCAAGGGAGGGACCGCGCTGGGCATCACGATGAT
The DNA here is from genome assembly GCF_001005835.2 of Achromobacter sp. LC458. Taxonomy (NCBI): domain Bacteria; kingdom Pseudomonadati; phylum Pseudomonadota; class Betaproteobacteria; order Burkholderiales; family Alcaligenaceae; genus Achromobacter; species Achromobacter sp. LC458. The sequence continues at coordinate 17,008 of NZ_LBHW02000062.1, read as the reverse complement.
CTGTTCGTTCTTCGCGGCCTCGGTCGGCATCATCGTCATGATCTTCGCGTCGCCCTTGCTGGTGGAAGTGGCCTTCAAGTTCGGCCCGACCGAGATCTTCTCGATCATGCTGCTGGGCTTGCTGGCGGGCGCGACGATGTCGCGCGGCTCGCCACTGAAGGGCGTGGCGATGACGCTGTTCGGCCTGATGTGCGGCGTGGTCGGCACGGATGTGAACACCGGTACCATCCGCTTCTCGTTCGGCCTGCTGGACTTGTCCGATGGTCTGGAGCTGGTCGCGATCTCGATGGGCCTGTTCGGCGTGGCCGACTTCCTGATGAGCGTCAATCGCATGACCATCATCGGTAGCGGCGCCAAGCTGCGCATTCGCGACATGCGGCCGTCCAAGCAGGAATTGAAGACGGCTTTCTGGCCGATGGTTCGTGGTACGGCGGTGGGCACGCTGTTTGGCGCCATGCCGGGCACGGGTCCCACCATCACCACCTTCGTCGCCTACGCGCTGGAACGCAAGATCTCGAAGACGCCCGAAAAGTTCGGCACCGGCATGATCGCCGGCGTGGCGTCGCCGGAAGCGTCGTCGCACTCGAAGACGCAGGTCGACTTCATTCCCACGATGAGCCTGGGCATTCCCGGCGACGCGGTGATGGCGTTGATTCTGGGCGCCTTGCTGATCCAGGGCATCCAGCCGGGTCCGCAGCTGATCACCGAGCATCCGGACATTTTCTGGGGCCTGATCGCCAGCTTCTGGGTGGGTAACGTGCTGCTGATGGTGCTGAACGTGCCGCTGATCGGCGTGTGGGTCAAGCTGCTGCAAGTGCCGTACCGCTATCTGTTCCCGTCCGCGCTGTTCTTCATTGCAGTGGGCGTGTTCAGCACGCAAAACAGTCTCTTCCAGATTTGGGAAGTGCTGGCCTTCGGCGTGATCGGCGCGATCTTGATGACGCTGGAATTCTCGGTGGCGCCCATCCTGCTGGGCTTCGTGCTGGGCCCCATGGTGGAAGAGAATTTCCGCCGTGCCCTGCTGCTGTCGCGCGGGGATCTGATGGTGTTCGTGCAACGCCCGATCAGCGCGTGGTTCATCGCCGCCAGCGCCTTGCTGATCCTGCTGCAAGTGTGGGCGTTCGCGCGCCGTGGCAAGGGCAAGGACAAGACCAAACCGGAAGTGCCGCAAACGGTTTAAGCGGCGCTTGCATCCGTACAACGACGGCCCGGCTTCATGCCGGGCCGTTTGATTTGTGTGACGCCATCCTGCATGCTTGCGGTTTCCGAAACGCCTTGCAGAGCCGCCAACATGCATATTCTTTTCGCTTGCCCTCACCACGATCCCGACGTTTGGGTGCCGCCTTTGGAAGCCGCGATGCCCGGGTGCCGCATCTCGGTGTGGAATCCCGATGGCCCGCCGTCAGGCGCCGAAGTGGCGCTGGTCTGGCGTCCTCCGGCAGAGCTTTTCAAGCACGAGACGGGCATCACGACGCTGTTCAATCTGGGGGCGGGCGTAGACGCCCTGTTGAAGATGCCCGAGATTCCCGAGCACGTGCGTATCGTGCGCCTGGAAGACGCCGGCATGTCGGTGCAGATGGCCGAATATGCGTTGTACGCGCTGCTGCGCGTGTCGCGTGATTTCCAGGCGTTTGACGAAGCGCAGGCCCGTCAGCATTGGGACACGCGAGAAGGCACCGCACAGTCGGATTGGCCGGTGGGCGTGTTGGGGCTGGGTCAGGTGGGCGCGCGTGTGGCGCAAACCCTGGCGGAATTTGGCTACCCGGTGGCGGGCTGGTCACGGTCGCCGCGCGAGATTGCCGGCGTCGAATCGTTTGCCGGCGAAGCCGCGCTGCCGGCCTTCCTGGCCCGCACGCGCTTTCTGGTCAATGTGTTGCCACTGACGCCCGACACGCGCGGCATCCTCAACCGCGAGACGCTGTCGCAATTGCTGCCCGAGGCGCACCTGGTGAACGTCGGCCGTGGCGAGCATCTGGTTGAAGAGGATCTGGTGCAGATGCTTGAAGAAGGCGAGATCGCCGGCGCGACGCTTGACGTTTTCCACACCGAGCCGCTGCCCCGCGATCATCCTTTCTGGCGCGACCCGCGCGTGCACGTCACGCCGCACATCGCGGCCCGTACGTTGCGCGACGAAAGCATCGAGCAGATTGCGGGCAAGGTCGCTCAACTGATGCGCGGCGAGGCCATCACCGGCGTGGTCGAACGCACGCGCGGCTACTGAGTCGCGGGCGTCACGGCTTTTTCCAGCCGCTGGTACATCGAAGGCAGGCGTTGCGACAGGAAATCCAACAGCGTCCGGACGGCGGGCATCATGCCCCGCCGCGATGGATAAATGCAATGGACAATGCCTTCGGGCGATTGCCATTGCGGCAGCACCGGCACCAACTGGCCACGGCGCAGCTGTTCTTGCGTGGCGATCGACGGCAAGAGTGCAATGCCACGCCCACGCACGGCTGCTTCGGTCAGCACAATGAAGTCGTTGCACGATAGCTGCGGCTTCAGCTCGATCTGCACTTCTTCGCCCTTGTCATTGCGAAGCGGCCATCGCACTTCGTTCTGCGGGTCGGAAAAGCTCAACGTGGTGTGCGAGGCCAGATCTTGCGGTGTGTCCGGGCTGCCCCGGCGCTGCAAGTAGCCGGGGCTGGCCACTAGCGTGCCGCGCGCCGTGCCCAGATGGCGCACGACCAGTTCGGCGTCGGTGTCCAGCTTGGTTCGGACTCGCAACGCCAGGTCCACGCCTTCCCGGATCAGGTCAACCCGCCGGTTCGTTACCAGCAACTGCACGGAAATTGCCGGCCACGCATCCAGGAATTCGGGCAACAGCGGCGCCAGCACGTCCTGCGCAATCGACACCGGGCAACTTACGATGACGGGGCCGGCCGGTTCCGCTTGCAGTTGGCGCATGGCGTCGTCGGCGGCGCGCGCGGACGCCGCCATTTCACGGCAGTAGTGCAGATACCGTTCCCCGGCGGAAGTCAGCCGCAGGCGTCGTGTCGTGCGTTGCAGCAGGCGTACGCCCAGGCTTTCCTCCAAATGCGAAATCCGCCTGGATAGGCGGGATTTGGGAATGTCCAACGCGCGGGCGGCGGCGCTGAATCCGCCCTGCTCAACGACTTGGGAAAAGTAATAGAGGTCGTTTAGATCTTGCATGATTGTTCTATTCCTGGAACGAACAGTTCATCATATCCCGGTTTATGCGAATAATGAACCGGTCTACAGTGACGCCATGCATTCGGGATCTGCCACCGCCACCCGGCGCCCAGCCCCAGTCCGGATTTCCCTTTGAACCGGATGTGGCGCTGTCAGATTCCGACGCCCGCCCCAGGCGGGCCAACTGGAGAAATTCGCTATGAAGACCCTTGTTATCCTTTCCTCGATCCTCGGCAACCGTTCGCACAGCAAGGAATTGGCTGACCACCTGATCGCCCGCCTGAAGGCCGCCAACCCCGCCGCCAGCGTGAAAGTTCGCGACATCGGCGCACAACCGATTCCGTACTTTGACGGCAACACGGCCGGTGCGTTGTTCACGCCCGCCGATGCCCGCACCGTGGAACAGCAACGCATCGTTGAGTTGAGCGATTCGCTGGTCGCGGAACTGATGGAAGCCGACCGCATCGTGTTCGCCGTGCCCGTGTACAACTTCAATTTGCCGGCGCAGTTCAAGAGCTACCTGGACTACGTGGCCCGCGCTGGCGTCACGTTCCGTTATACGCCCGAAGGCGTGCCGGAAGGCCTCGTCAAGGGTAAGCAGGTGTTCGTGTTGACGGCCCGCGGCGGCAAGGCCGAAGGCACGCCGTCCGACACGATGACGCCGTACCTGCGGCAGATGCTGGGTTTCCTGGGCATGGACGCCGTGACGTTCATCGCGGCCGAAGGCATGGCGATGGGCGAAGTGGCAGCCTTGGAAGGGGTGACCTTGGCCAAGCAGCGCATCGATGCACTGGTCCTGGATTCGGCACCGGCGGGCCTGGCAGCCTGATCGCGGGATGCAGGCAGTCACGTGTGTCGTGATGTTGTGATGCCATGATGTAGAAACAAAAGGCGAGCCAACCGGCTCGCCTTTTTTGTCGCCGCGTTCCGGCGACGTTACCCGCGCAACGCTCAGTCGCGCAGGCGCTTCACCAGGCTAGAAGTATCCCAGCGACCCCCGCCCATTTTTTGGACGTCGCCATAAAACTGGTCCACCAATGCCGTCACCGGCACACGGGCGCCGTTGTTGCGGGCCTCGGCCAGCACCAACCCCAAGTCCTTGCGCATCCAGTCGACCGCAAATCCGAATTCGAACTTGTCGTCGACCATGGTGCCGCCCCGGTTCTCCATCTGCCAGCTTTGCGCGGCGCCCTTGCTGATCACGTCCAGCACCAGCTTCATGTCCAGATCGGCAGCCTGCCCAAACGCCACGGCTTCGGACAAGCCCTGCACGATGCCCGCAATGCAGATCTGGTTGACCATCTTGGCCAATTGGCCAGAGCCCGGGGGGCCTACCAACGTGACCGCGCGGCCGAAGCTCTGCGCCACCGGCTTGATGGCGTCGAACACCGCGGCTTCGCCGCCGCACATGATGGTCAGAACGCCGTTGACGGCGCCGGCCTGTCCGCCCGAGACAGGCGCGTCCACGAAGTTCAGGCCCAGTTCCTTGGCCTGTGCGTAGAGCTCGCGGGCAACGTCGGCCGACGCGGTGGTGTGATCGACGAACACGGCGCCCGGCGCCATGCCCGCAAAAGCGCCGTCAGGCCCCAGGACCACACTGCGCAGGTCGTCGTCATTGCCCACGCAGGCAAACACGATTTGTGCGCCGGCCACGGCTTCACGTGGCGTGGCTGCGTGGCGGCCGCCGAATTCAGCGGCCCAGGCTTGCGCCTTGGCGGGCGTGCGGTTGTACACCGTCACGGTGTGGCCCGCGCGGGCCAGGTGGCCGGCCATGGGCAGACCCATGACGCCCAGGCCGAGAAAAGCGACTTTCTGGGCTACGACCGCGTCGTAGCTCTTGATACCGATCGTTGCCATGCAGGAAACTCCGCTCTATGTGAGTAAGGTCTGTCCGAGGACACTAACCTTAACGCAATCAAAAGCCGGCGGCGAGTCCATCGCGTCGGCTATCGCTGGCGCTGACATAGCCATCAACGGCTGGATCCCCCAGCCGCCAGATGAACTGACCGGATCCGAAGTCCATGTAAGGGTCGTCTACGCTTTCCAGCACGTGGCCACGCGCGCGCAGGCCTTGGGCCACCGCGGGCAACAGAGTGGCTTCGGCGTCGATGGTCAGCCCGTGGTTCCACTTCCAGCGCGGTGCGTCGCAGGCGGCTTGCGGCTGCTGGCCGTAGTCCAGCATGCGCACCAGCGTCTGCACCTGCCCCTGCGGCTGCATGTTGCCGCCCATGACGCCAAAGCTCATTACCGGCGCGCCGTCCCGCATCAGAAACGCCGGAATGATGGTGTGAAAAGGGCGCTTGCCGCCGGCCACCACATTCGGGTGCTCTGGGCGGGTGCTGAAGCAGTGCCCGCGATTTTGCAGGCTGACGCCGGTGCCCGGCACCACCACTCCCGAACCGAAGCCCATGTAGTTCGATTGAATGAAGCTGACCATCATGCCGCTCTTGTCGGCGGTGGTCAGGTACACCGTGCCGCCTTGCGGTGCATGGCCGGACAGGAAGTCCTGGGCCGCGTTTCGATTGATCAGGCGTGCGCGTTCAGCCAGGTAATCGGGCCGCAGCATTTGCTCGGGCGTCATGCGCATGTGGCGGGAGTCGGCGACATGGGCATAAACGTCGGCGAACGCCAGCTTCATGGCTTCGATCAGCAGATGCTGGGTGTCGGGATGATCGACAGGGCGCGCGGCCAGGTCGAAATTCTGCAAGATACCCAGCGCGATCAGGGCCGCGATGCCTTGGCCGTTGGGGGGAATCTGGTGCAGTGTATGACCACGGTACGGCTGGCTGATGGGCGCTACCCATTCGGGCGAATAATCGCGCAGGTCCGCCAAGGTCAGCGCCGCGTCGTGCGCCTGCGCGTGTGCCACCAGCTTGTGCGCGGTTTCGCCTTCGTAGAAATCGCGCCCGCCTGTTGCGGCAATGCGCTTGATGGTAGCGGCGGCGCCCGCCAACACGAAATGTTCGCCCACATGGGGAACCCGGCCGCGCGGCAGGAAATGGTCGGCAAAGCCCGGTTGGGGCTGTAGCAGGTCAGCTTGCGCCGCCCATTTTTCATGCACGACGGGAGACACGGCGTAACCGCGTTCGGCGTATTCGATGGCGGGGCCCAACACCTCGGCGAACGGCAGCTTGCCCAACTTTTCATGCAAGGCGGCCCAGCCGGCCACGCATCCGGGCACGGTGACGCTGTCCCAGCCGCGCATGGGAATCGCCCCTTGGTGCTTGCGCCGAAAATAATCCACATTCCAGGCGCTGGGGGCGGGACCGGAGGCATTCAGGCCATGAAGCTTGGCGCCGTCCCAGATGACGGCGAAGCAGTCGGAACCCAGGCCGTTGCTGACCGGTTCGGTCAGGGTGAGGGTCGCGGCGGTGGCGATGGCCGCGTCAACGGCATTGCCGCCCTGGGCCAGGATGCGCAAGCCCGCCTGCGCCGCCAGTGGCTGCGACGTGGCGACGACGTTGCGGGCGAAAACGGGAATGCGGGTGGTGGGGTAGGGGTTGTTCCAGTCGAAATTCATGCCGAATCATCGCGTGGGGTAAACCCGTACTTTACCGTAGCGGCTTCCCGAATCCGGCGGGGCGTAGTCCTGCGTAGCCTTTGGCAGCTTTCGCCAGGTCAGCCCAATAAAAAAACCCCTGGGACAAGCCCAGGGGTTTGGATCGCGCCGACACCGCCGCGCAAGGCGGCGGGTTCGCGTCTTACTCTTCTTCGACGAAGGTCTCTTCGCGCTTCTTGCGGATGGCGGGCAGGGCCACCAGGATCACCAGGAAGGCGGCCACGGCCAGCAGCGATGCCGACAGCGGACGCGTCACGAAGGTGCTGAAATCGCCACGCGACAGCAGCAGTGCACGGCGGAAGTTTTCTTCCATCATGGGGCCCAGAACCAGGCCCAGCAGCAGCGGTGCGCCTTCGCACTTCAGCTTCGACCAGACGTAGCCGATGACACCGAAGATAGCCGTTGTGAAGATGTCGAACGAGTTGTAGTTCAACGAATACACACCGATCGTGCAGAACACCAGAATCGCCGGGAACAGGATGCGGTAGGGCACCTTCAGCAGCTTGACCCACAGGCCGATCAGCGGCAGGTTCAGCACCACCAGCATCAGGTTGCCGATCCACATCGAAGCGATCAGGCCCCAGAACAGCTCCGGGTGGCTCGTCATGACTTGCGGGCCGGGCTGGATGTTGTGAATCGTCATTGCGCCGACCATCAGCGCCATCACGGCATTACCCGGGATACCCAGCGTCAGCAGCGGGATGAACGAGGTTTGTGCCGCGGCGTTGTTCGCCGATTCCGGGCCCGCCAGGCCGGCCGGGTGGCCCTTGCCGAAGCGTTCCGGATTCTTCGAGATCTTCTTTTCCAGGGTGTAGGAAGCGAAGGACGACAGCACGGCGCCACCGCCGGGCAAGATGCCCAGGGCCGAACCCAGGGCCGTACCGCGCAGCACTGCCGGGTACGATTCCTTGAATTCCTGCTTGTTCGGGTACAGCGAGCCGATCTTGTCGGTGATGTCGACGCGGTTTTCCTTCTGCTCCAGGTTGGTCATGATTTCGGCAAAGCCGAACACACCCATGGCCACGATGGCGAAGTCGATACCGTCTTGCAGTTCGGGGATGCCGAAGTCGAAGCGGGCAACGCCCGAGTTGACGTCGGTGCCGACCATGCCCAACAGCAGGCCCAGGATGATCATCGAGATCGCCTTGGGCAGCGAGCCCGAAGCCAGCACCACGGCGCCGACCAGACCCAGACACATCAGCGAGAAGTACTCGGCGGGGCCGAACTTGAAGGCCACTTCAGCCAGCGGAGGCGCGAACGCGGCCAACAGCAGCGTGGCCACACAACCGGCAAAGAACGAGCCCAGTGCAGCGATAGCCAAGGCGGCACCGGCACGGCCGTTACGGGCCATCTGGTGGCCGTCCAGCACGGTCACCACCGCGGACGTTTCCCCTGGCAGCGCCACAAGAATTGCCGTGGTCGAGCCGCCGTATTGCGCGCCGTAATAGATGCCTGCAAGCATGATCAGGCCGGCAATCGGGGGCAACACATACGTGATCGGCAGCAGCATCGCGATGGTCGGGACCGGGCCAATACCGGGCAACACGCCAATCAGCGTACCCAGAATGCAGCCCAGCAGTGCATAGGCCAGGTTCTCGGGCGTGAACGCCACCGAGAAGCCCAACATCAGGTTGTCAAACAATTCCATGACCGGTTGCTCCTTAGTTCATGCCCAGAAAGGACGGCCACAGCGGGAAGATCAGCCCCAGCCCCTTGACGAATGCCAGATACGAGAACACCACCAGGAAGATCGCGTTGGCGACGGCGACCTTCAAGCTGAACTCATGGCTGGCCAGGCTGCTTACGACAACCAGGATGAATACCGAAAGGTAGATGCCCAGCGGCTTGAGGATGAAGCCGTACAAGACGACTGAACCCACGACGAGAAAAACGATGCGCCAGTCGAACTTGTCGACGTGCGTTTCCTGCGCTTTCTTGGAAAGCGAGCCAAGCAGCACGATGGCGCCCAGCAAAGCCAGAACAATGCCTAGCCAGAAAGGAAAGTACCCTGGGCCCATTCGGGCAGCAGTACCCATTTGGTAGCTGCTGGCCTGCCAGGCAAATCCCAGTCCAAGGGCGATGAACATCACCCCAGACCAGAAGTCCTGTCGATTGCGTAGCTGCATGATTGGTTGGCTCCTGTTTACAGCATGTAGATAAAAAAGTTTGTAGCCGGAGGGGACTCGCCGAAAGGCGAGTGACAGGCACAAAAAAGGCACTTCAGGGTGCCATTAGTTATTCTGAAAGCGACGGCGTGGTTTCTTGAAAGGGCGAATGGTAATGGACGCCTGCCACGCTGCAAACCCTGTAAGGTCCGTGAAAGGCTGGGGTTTTCCCTAGAATTCGGGAACTCCCGACCCCGAGATGTAACGGCGCGGGAATATTGAGGGCTTTTTGAAAGCTAAGTGAAAGTTTATAGAAAGAAATGCGAAAGCCGGATCGGCCGGATGCGGGGATTTTGGAGGAGGGGGACTTTTCTTCTTGGGCCGGAATCGGTTAGCCTCGCGCCGCCGACATCACAACCGTAATTCCTACCGAATATTGCCGGGTTTCTCACCTTGCGTGAAGAGGCCCGGTCTACCTCAGGATGGTTTACGATAGCGCCCATGCTGCAAGATCTAGACCAACTCGCCGCCCGAATCGGGCAACTGGTGCAACGCACCCGCCAACTCCACGCAGAGCGTGATGCGTTGCGCCTACGCTTGAACGACTTCGAAGCTGAACAGCGTGTGCTGAAGCAGCGCGCCGCCGAGCGCGAGGCTGACATCGTCACGTTGAAAACCAAGCTTCAGGATCACGACGGCGCCGTCACCGCAATGCTCGAGCAAGCCCAGCAGGCGGAAGTTGCCCTGCGCGAGCAGCTTGCCCGCGAATCCGCCGAACGCCAAGCGCTTGAGTCGCGCTTTGCCGCCCGCGAATCCGAACTGCAAGGCACCTTGCAATCTCGCGACAACGAACTACAGCGCTTGCGCGTGGCCGCCGCTTCGGCCCGCGAGCGCATTGACGCCGTGCTGGCCCGCCTGCCGGGCGCACCGTCTGGAGAGCAACACTGATGGAACGCGTAGACGTAACCATATTAGGACGCGACTATTCACTGGCTTGCTCTGCTGAAGAGAAGCCCACGTTGATGGCCGCCGTGCGTCATGTCGACCAGTTGATGCTGCGCATCCAGGGAACCGGCAAGATTTCCAGCAACGAACGCATTGCCGTCATGGCCGCTTTGCAAGTCGCCGGCGAGCTGCTTGCGATGAAAGCGCCCGATGGTCCGCTAGGGGGTTTGGCGGTTGGCGACTTCAAGCGTAGAATTGAGGACATGAACGCAGTACTCGATGACGCCTTGTCGGGTCAGGAAAAACTGCTCTAACGTTCATAAAGCGGTATTCAAGAATTTTCAGTTTGTCCCTGCCGTGTCCGTGACTAGGCCATACATTCTCTGAACCTATGTCTTTTGGCATATTGGTTGCGGGAGTGCAGAGCTGGAGTGATTGTCTCTCGTAGACGAACCCGACGCTCTTCGGAACGCGACCACCTTGAACCTCAGGGTTCGAGATGCCGGCCTTGACGGCACAGGCGGGGCATCTATCCCAGCGGGCCTGCCAACAGCGCAGGTCCGCGTCGGGTGCCAAAAATCCCCCAAGTTCTTCCCCTCTGTCCTCTTTCCTAGGACCCGTCCATGTTCAAACACCCTGTTTTTTCGCTGACGAAACTCGGCGCAGCGTGCGCAGCCGTGGCCGCCATCGCCGCCGTGCAACCGGCATACGCACAAGCGCAAGGTGCCGTGGCGCCCGCAGCAGCGGAATCGTCCACGAATCGTTCTCCCGAAATGACGCTGCAAGCTGCAGCCTCATCCGAGGTCAAGCAGGACACCGTTCGCATTTCTTTGACTGCTGAAGTCGATGCCCCCGATCAGCCTGCGGCGGGCAAGAAGCTGACGGCCATCCTGGATGACGTCGTCAAGCGCGCGCGTGACACCAAGGGCGTTGACGTCCGCACGGGCGGTTTCAACGTGTGGCCGAACACGAACAGCAAGGGCAAGATCAGTTCTTGGCGAGGCCAGGGCGAAGTGGTGCTGGAGTCCAAGGACTTCGATGCGGCGGCCGCGTTGGCGTCCAAGCTATCGGATAAGACCGCCATCTCGAACATCGCGTTTTCGCTGTCGCGTGAAGCGCGCGAGGCCGAAGAACGCAAGCTGCTGAAAGAAGCGGCGCAGGCGTTCAAGGATCGTGCCCTGGCCGCGGCAAACGCGTTCGGCTTTTCTGGCTATCGCCTGTCCAAGCTCGAGCTTGGTGGTTCGGGTGGCCCGGTACCGATGCCGCGCATGCTGGGCGCGGCCGCCATGGCCAAAGACGCTTCCGGCGGCTTCAGCCCGGACGTCCCGCTGGAAGCGGGAGACGTCACGGTCAGCGTCGCTGTTAACGGGACGATCGTTTTGCAGTAAGGGTGAACATGATGGCGCCCAAGGCGACCATCGGCACGGACAGCCACTGTCCCATGCTTAAGCCCCCCGCGAGCAGGCCAAGAAAGTTGTCCGGCTCGCGGGTGAATTCCACCAGGAAGCGGAACGTTCCGTAGCCCATCAGGAACAGCCCGCTAACCTGCCCCAGCGGGCGCGGCTTGCTGGAAAACCACCACAGCAATGCAAACAGCACGATGCCTTCCAGGCCCAGCTCATACAGTTGGGACGGATGGCGCGCCAGCCCGTCGCCGCTGTCCGGGAACACCATGGCCCACGGCACATCGGTCGGACGACCCCAAAGCTCGCCATTGATGAAGTTGCCCAGTCGGCCAAAACCCAGACCCAGCGGGATCAGCGGCGCGATGAAATCACTGATGGCGAAAAACGGCAGCTTCTTCTTGCGGGCGAACAGCAGCATGACGACGATCACGCCTATCAGCCCGCCGTGAAACGACATGCCGCCCTGCCATAGATAGGCGACTTCCAGCGGATGCGCCAAGTAGTACGCAGGCTTGTAGAACAGCACATAGCCAAGCCGGCCGCCCAGCACCACGCCCAGCACGCTGTAAAAAATCAGGTCTTCAAGGTCGCGCATGTTCAGCGACGTGGTGTGGCCGCTTGTGATGCGCCGACGCCCAAGCACATACACCAGGGCGAAACCCGCCAGATACATCAGCCCGTACCAATGAATGGCCAGCGGCCCGATCTGCAGGGCTACGGGATCGAATTTTGGATATTGCAGCATGTTCTGCCCGACACAATAAAGTTGAATGATAATAACCGGCGAGCACTGAAGATTCGCATGCGTGCAAGCGAGCCAGCTCCCTGGGTGCGTTCGCCATGTCCGCGCCCCGACGGCCGACAGGAGAGACAGACCATGCCGAACAATGAACGTTCCCGCCACATCACCCATGGCGTCGCGCGCGCGCCCAACCGCGCCATGTACTACGCGCTGGGCTACAAGGAAGCCGACTTCGACAACCCCATGATCGGCGTGGCTAACGGCCATTCCACGATCACGCCGTGCAACAGCGGCCTGCAAAGGTTGGCGGACGCGGCCATCGACGCCATCCGCGCATCCAGCGCGAATCCCCAGGTGTTTGGCACGCCCACCATATCCGATGGCATGTCGATGGGTACCGAGGGCATGAAGTATTCACTGGTGTCGCGCGAAGTTATCGCTGACTGCATCGAGACCGCTGCGCAAGGCCAGTGGATGGATGGCGTGGTGGTCATCGGCGGCTGCGACAAGAACATGCCGGGCGGCATGATCGCCCTGGCGCGCACGAACGTGCCCGGCATCTACGTCTATGGCGGCACCATCAAGCCCGGCCATTACAAAGGCAACGACCTGACCATCGTGTCCGTGTTTGAGGCAGTGGGCGAGTACACCATGGGGCGCATGCCCGAAGCCGACTTCAAGCAAATCGAAAAATGCGCGATACCTGGCTCGGGTTCCTGTGGCGGCATGTACACCGCCAACACCATGAGCTCGGCCTTCGAAGCCATGGGCATGAGCCTGCCGTATTCCAGCACGATGGCCAACGAGGACGACGAGAAAGTCGTGTCGGCCGCCGAGTCGGCGCGTGTCCTGGTCGATGCGGTGCGGCGCAATCTTCGACCGCGCGACATCATTACGCGCGAGTCCATTGAAAATGCCGTGTCCGTCATCATGGCCACTGGCGGCTCGACCAATGCCGTGCTGCACTTCCTGGCTATTGCTCATGCCGCCGAGGTGCCGTGGACCATCGACGACTTCGAACGGATCCGCAAGCGTGTTCCCGTTCTGTGCGACTTGAAGCCGTCGGGCAAATACGTCGCCACCGATCTGCATCGTGCGGGCGGCATTCCGCAGGTCATGAAGCTGCTGCTTAATGCCGGCCTCTTGCATGGCGACTGCATTACCATCACCGGCAAGACCATCGCAGAGACGCTGGCGGATGTACCCGATACGCCAGGCGGGGATCAGGACGTCATCATGCCGCTGGACCGCGCGCTGTATCCGCAAGGGCATCTGGCGATTCTCAAGGGCAATTTGTCGCCGGAAGGCTGTGTGGCCAAGATCACGGGGCTGAAAAATCCCGTCATGACCGGCCCGGCACGCGTCTTCGATTCCGAAGATGACGCGATGACGGCCATCATGGCGCGGCAGATCAAGGATGGTGACGTCGTTGTCATCCGCTATGAAGGTCCCAAGGGTGGGCCCGGCATGCGCGAAATGTTGGCGCCTACGTCTGCCCTGGTGGGGCAGGGCCTGGGCGAAACGGTCGGGCTCATCACCGATGGCCGTTTTTCCGGCGGCACGTGGGGTATGGTGGTCGGCCACGTCGCGCCTGAAGCCTTCGTTGGCGGCCCGATCGCCCTGATCCAGGAAGGCGATTCGGTTACCATCGATGCCCACAAACTGCTGCTGCAGTTGAACATCAGCGACGAAGACCTGGCGGCTCGTCGCCAGGCCTGGGTCCAGCCCAAGCCGCGTTATACACGCGGTGTGCTTGCCAAATTCGGCAAGCTCGCCAGCACCGCGAGCCGTGGGGCAGTTACCGATGCATTTGAAGATTAGTCTGTGGGTGGCCGCCGCCTGCGTGTTGAGCGCGGGCGCGGTCCAGGCACAAACCACCGGCCTGGATTTGGCCAAAAGCAAGGCCTGTATGGCCTGCCATCAAGTAGAAGCCAAGCGCGTGGGGCCTCCGCTGAAGAGCGTGGCGGAACGTTATGCCGGGCAGGGCGACGCCATGGTGGATTACCTGGCCGGCAAGATTCGCGGTGGCGGTCGTGGCGCGTGGGGCGCGGTTCCCATGCCTGCCCAAACGCATGTCAGCCAGGAAGACGCCCGCCTGCTGGCCGAATGGATATTGTCGCTGGCGCCCGCCAAGCAGTAGTCTTAATCTTTACGTCCCGCGCACGATGCGCGGGGGCGCGGCCCACGAACGGGTCGCCTATAAGAGAGGAATCGTCATGGCAGAACAACCTTCCCCCGGCAACGAGGTCGCCGTCCTTGGCGGCGGCTGCTTCTGGTGCGTCGAAGCGGTCTTCGCCGATCTGCGTGGAGTCAAAAGCGTCTTGCCCGGCTACAGCGGCGGGCACGTCGACAACCCCAGCTACGAGCAAGTGTGCGGCAAAGAGACCGGGCATATCGAAGTGGCCCGAATCGAATTCGACCCGTCGGAGTTGTCGTTCAGCGATTTGCTGCGTGTGTTTTTCGCTACCCACGATCCCACCACGCCGGGGCGCCAGGGCAATGACATTGGCCCGCAGTACGAGTCGGCCATCTTCTGGCAGAACGAGTCGCAGCGCGAGCAGGCCGAAGCGGTCATCGCCGAGGTGGAGGCGCAGCAGGTGTATGACGCGCCCATTGTCACCAAGTTGCTGCCGCCTGCCCGGTTCTGGCAAGCCGAGGACTACCACAGCAATTACTTTGCTTTGCATCCCGAACAAGGCTATTGCCAGTTCGTGATCGCGCCCAAGGTCGCGAAGTTCCGCAAGCAATTCCAGGATCGCCTGAAGCGCTGAGCCCATCTTCGCCGGTGCCCGCGCGTGTGCCGCGGGCAAAAAAAACCTCACCATTTGGTGAGGCTTCAAAGCCGGCGCCGCTGCATGAGCACCGCGCGCCGGCAGGGGAAGCGATTACTCGACGTTCTTCACAACGCCACGGCGCATCTGGTCCAGCTCGATCGATTCGAACAAGGCCTTGAAATTGCCTTCGCCAAATCCGTCGTTGCCCTTGCGCTGAATGATCTCAAAGAAGATCGGCCCGATCTGGTTTTCCGTGAATATCTGCAGCAGCAGGCCACCACCCGGCGCGCCGTCCAACAAGATGCGGTTTTTCTGCAGGCGGGCAACGTCTTCGCCGTGGTTGGGCAGGCGGCGATCCAGCAGCTCGTAGTACGTTTCCGGCGTATCCAGAAACACGACGCCCGACTCGCGCAGCGCCTCAATGGTGCTGTAGATGTCATCCGTGGCCATCGCGATATGCTGGATGCCTTCGCCGCGGTACAGGTCCAGATACTCCTGGATCTGTCCTTTCTCTTCCGTGCCTTCTTCGTTGATCGGAATGCGGATGTTGCCGCAAGGTGAAGTCATGGCCTTCGACTTCACGCCCGTCACCTTGCCTTCGATATCGAAGTAGCGCACTTCGCGGAAATTGAACAGGCGCTCGTAGAACTCCGACCACTCGGCCATGCGGCCCTTGTGCACGTTGTGCGTCAGGTGATCCACCAGCGTCAGGCCCGCGCCGCGATGGTTCAGGTCGGCCTGCGCGTTGTCCGGGTCCACGGGCACGAAGTCCACGTCATAGATGCTGATGTCGCCAATACCGCCGTGGCCTTCCTTGCCGGTCCAGCGGTCAACCAGGTAAATCAGCGAATCGCCGATGCCCTTGATGGCGGGGATGTTCAATTCCATCGGACCACTGTGCGAGTCGAAGCCCCACGCACCCAGCTCCAAGGCGCGCTTGTATGCCGCATTGGCGTCTTGCACGCGAAAACCGATCGCACAGATCGACGGACCGTGCAGTCGCGCGAAGCGTTGTGCAAAGGAATCCGGCTCGGCGTTGATCAGGAAGTTGACGCCGCCCTGGCGATAAAGCGTGACATCCTTGTGGCGGTGCTTGGCGATGGCTTTGAAGCCAAGCAGCTCGAACACCTTGCGCAACGCGGCGGGGTCCGGCGCGGCGTACTCAATGAACTCGAACCCGGCGGTGCCCATTGGGTTGTCCCACGGTTGAAATGCGCTGCTCATATGTCTGCTCCCTTGCATCATTTTTCAGGACGACTTGTTCTTCAAGTCTAGAACGAGATTGTAGGTAGGATCGACGGGCAGACAATTGCAAAGATGGCTTCGAAGCCCCAGTCTTCGGCAATAATATTGCTGTAATAGAAAACTTCGGGGCAATAAATGTCTGATATCGAGCTTGACAGGACAGATCTCAGGATCCTGGCCGAACTGCAGCGCGACGGTCGCTTAAGCAACCAGGAACTGGCTGACCGCGTTTCCTTATCCCCCAGCCCATGCTTGAGACGGGTCCGACGGCTGGAAGAAAAGGGCTTCATCAAAAAGTACGTCGCCCTGATCGATGCCGAGAAGGTCGGGCTGGGGCTGTTGGCATACGTGAACATACGCTTGAACAAGCACAGCGGTTCCAGTCACGCACCAATGAGCGACTTCGCACGGGACGTACAGCTGTGGCCAGAGGTAGTCGAGTGCTATGCGATGTCTGGCGATATGGACTACCTTCTCCGGATACAGGTAGCCGACCTGGCGCATTTTTCACGCTTCGCAATGGACACGCTGATGCGCCACCCGGCAGTCATCGATATGCGTTCTTTCTTTGCGCTTCAGCAAATCAAGGAAACGACGGAGCTTCGTCTGTAGGCGCGTCTTTGATGCCTCTCTATATATAGACGCCTTATATATAGAGGCTTCGTCTGTAGACATAGAGGGGCGCTCCCCGTGGGCCTGCACTAGGTGCCCTCCGTACGGTTCCGAAGATATGGCTCCTGACGGCCTCAAAGAGGGTGCGTCCCTTTAAAAGTTCATTTTTCTGCAAAACGGGTGTCAACTTGGCCGGAACGCCAAAAATTCCGTGCTATAGTCTCGCTCCTTCGCAGTTCAGACATTTTTGAACGGCGAAGCCAAGCAGTACGACGGGCTCCGGCCTGCCGCCAAGCAGCCAGCGATGGCAGCCAAGCGGGATTGCAAGGAATGGTGCAAATCAGGCAAAAGCCAGTTGCACAGTCTGCAAAAATCGTGCTATAGTCTTGGGCTTGGCTGGTGATGACGAGCAAGGGTTTACCTGGATCGAAATCGCAAGCCACCTGAGTAGTAACCGACCTCTGGTTTCC
>NZ_LBHW02000061.1:0-24553 GCF_001005835.2 Achromobacter sp. LC458 | reverse complement strand
GGGGCGGGCGCTTGCGCCGCGCCGTGATCCATGCCGGAATGATCCATCGCGCCATGATCGACATCGGCGGATTGGGCCGAGGCGACCGTCGTGGCCAGCGTTATCGACAGGGCGCACAGGCCCATCAAAGAGGTAAGGGGTCTCATCATTTACTCCACCACGACCGCTCTGAACATGCCGGCCTCCATGTGATACAGCAGGTGGCAGTGATACGCCCAGAGTCCGCGCGCGTCGGCGCTGACGCGGTAGCTCAGGCGCTGCGCCGGGTTCAGCGTGATGGTGTGCTTGCGCACCTGGAACGCGCCGTCGGGCGATTCCAGGTCGCTCCACAGGCCGTGCAGATGGATGGGGTGCGTCATCATCGTGTCGTTGACCAGCACGAAGCGCACGCGTTCGCCGTAGCGCAGCAAGATGGGTTTGGCGTCCGAAAACTTCACGCCGTTGAACGACCACATGTAGCGTTCCATGTTGCCCGTCAGGTGCAATTCGATTTCGCGCGACGGCGCGCGGTTGTCCTCGGGAGGATGCACCGAGTGCAGGTCCGCGTAGGTCAGCACGCGGCGGCCGTTGTCGCGCAAGCCCACGCCAGGGTCGTCCAGGCGCGTGGATACGACGTCTGGCAACATGGAATTGCCCACGCCGCGCTCCGTCGGGTACGGGTGTTTGACCTGCACCATGCCACCTTGCGCGGATGGCGTGGCTGGCATGGCATGCGTGGCATTCGTGGCGTCCATGGCTTCCTTGGGGTGCTTGGCGTGCGCGTCGCCGTGATTCATGGCGCCGTGGCCCGACGCACCGGTGTCAGCGGGCACATCACCCGGCGCGCCATGCGACATGCCCATGTCCATCATGCCCAGCCATTGCACGCGGTCCAGTTCCGGCACCTCGGCCTGCATCCCGGCACGCGGCGCCAGCGTGGCGCGCGCATAGCCCGAGCGGTCCATGGCTTGCGAGAATATCGTGTAGGCCCGCGCGTCCTTCGGTTCCACGATCACGTCATACGTTTCGGCCACCCCGATGCGAAATTCCTCGATGTCCACCGGCCGCACGTCCTGTCCGTCGGCGGCCACCACCGTCATTTTCAAGCCGGGAATGCGCACATCGAAGTACGTCATTGCCGATCCATTGATGAAGCGCAGCCGGATGCGTTCGCCCGGCTTGAACAGGCCCGTCCAGTTACCGGCGGGCGTCGCGCCGTTGGTCAGGAACGTGTAGGTGGCGCCCGACACGTCGGCCAGGTCCGTGGGGTTCATGCGCATCTGTTCCCACATCAGGCGCTCGGACAACGCGGGGCCCCAGCCCCGGCCTTGCGCGTCGGCGGACAAACTCTGCACGCTGGGCTGGATGCCGTTGTAGTAGTCGGGCATCACGCGCAGCTTATTGAAGACGCGCATGGGATCTTCGTCCGTCCAGTCCGACAACAGCAACGTGTAATCGCGGTCCGCGGCGATGGCGGGCGGATGGTGAGGGTCGATGACAATCGCGCCGTACAAGCCGGTCTGTTCCTGAAAGCCCGAGTGGCTGTGATACCAGTACGTGCCGCTTTGGCGCACGGGAAACCGGTAGGTGAAAGTCTGGCCGGGGTCGATGCCGCCAAAGCTCAGGCCGGGTACGCCGTCCATGTCCGACGGCAGCAGAATGCCGTGCCAGTGGATCGACGTCTGTTCACGCAGCCGGTTGGTCACATGCAGCGTGACGGTGTCGCCTTCGCGCCAGCGCAGAAGCGGCGCGGGCAATTGGCCGTTGACGGTGGTGGCGATGCGGGCCGCGCCGGTGAAGTTCACGGGCGTCTCGCCGATTTCCAGATGGAACTCGGTGCCGCGCAATTCGGTGGCGGCAGGGCCGGTGGAGGCAGCCAACGCCGAGCGCCAGGCGCCCAGCGACGCCAAGGCGCCACCGGTGGCAAGGCCCTGTACAAAACGGCGGCGCGACAGAGCCGCGCGTGGGGCGGCGAAGGGCGTGTCGTGGCCGATACGCGGCATAGCGTCTTTCACAAGAATCCTTGAGGGAATGACCGTGATGACACTGTAGGAAGGCGGCGGTGACCCGATCCTGTCGCGTAGATTACGTTTTTGTAATGTTCGACGTCCCGCCCGGCGGATACTGCTACGCCACGTCGTGCGGAAAATCGGACCGGAAGGCCCCCGGCCCACGCAGCGTGATGCCCACCACCGTGCCGCTGGCGTCCGACGTTGCGTCGACGTCGCCGCCGTGCATGCGGGCGATGGCGCGCACGATGGCCAAGCCCAACCCGTGGCCTTCGCTGCGCGGGGCGCGGCTTTGGCCCGACCGGAAGAACCGGTCGAAGATGCGGGGCAGGTCGGCGGCAGGAATCGGGGTGCCGGCGTTGCACACTTCGACCCTTGCGCCGCCCGGCACGGCCGAGCACAACACCACGATGTCCCGGCCGGCCGGTGTGGCTTTGATCGCGTTGGCGATCAGGTTGGCCAGCGCGCGGCGCACCAGCCCGGCGTTGGCCACCACCTTGGCATCGCCCTCGCAACGCAGATGCACGCCTTGCTCTTCCAACATCGCTTCGTAATAGTCCGCCACGCGGCGCGCCTCGGCGGCCAGCGATACCGGCGCCAGGTCG
The DNA here is from genome assembly GCF_001005835.2 of Achromobacter sp. LC458. NCBI lineage: Bacteria > Pseudomonadati > Pseudomonadota > Betaproteobacteria > Burkholderiales > Alcaligenaceae > Achromobacter > Achromobacter sp. LC458. The sequence goes on along the minus strand of NZ_LBHW02000061.1, from coordinate 21,960 downwards.
GCGGCCAGTTCGCCACGGTCGGCGCGGGCCAGAAACAGCATGTCGTTGACCAGCGTTTTCAAGTCTTCCAGTTCTTCCAGGTTGGATGCCAGCGCGTCGCGCAGTTCGGCGGCATCGCGTGGCGAGGACAGCATGACCTGGGTGCCGTTGATGAGCGTGGCCAGCGGCGTACGCAACTCGTGCGCCACGTCGGCGTTAAAGCCTTCCATCTGCTGGTAGGCCGCTTGCAGCCGCTCCAGCGTGCGGTTGAACGATATGACCAGATCATGCAGTTCGCGGTCGGTGTCGGCCAGCGGCAGCCGATGCGCCAGGTTGTCGGGCTGGATACGCGCGGCCTGCTCGGACAGGCGTCGGGTGGGCGCCATGCTGCGGCGCACCGCCCAGGCCGCCAGCACGACCGTCGCGCCGACCCACAGCGCGCAGATCAGCACCAGCGCGGTGCCGTAGGCGTACAAAAATTGCCCGCTGGTGCGGGTGCTGACGGCCACCGTCAGGTGGGCGCCGGGCAGGATGCGGTCGTTCATGGCCACGCGCAGGCCACGCATGCGGCCGCCGTCGGCGCTTTGCAGCACCACCTGCCGGCCGTCCACCGTTTCCAGCGTGTCGGGCGGCGGTCCGCCGTAGACGGCATGGCCTTGCGCGTCCACGATCCAGATGCCCAGCTGGCCCTGCCCGGCGCGCATCTCGTCGAAGGTGGCGGCCAGGTCGTGCAGGCCGCTGGCGCTGTTCTGCATGTCGATCAGGTGGTCGATCAGTTCAAGCTTGCCGCTGACCTCGGTAATTTCCTGGCGTTCCACTTCACGCTTCAACGCCCAGAACAAGGTCGCGCCCGCCAGGCTGGAAACCAGCAACGCGATGGCGCCCAGCAGCAGCGTCAGTCGGGCCTGCATGGAGCGGATGCGGGGCGGGCGAGAGCGGGGCGGCTTCATGGGAGGGGCGTCATGCGGGCAGCGTTATCGGGCTAGCGACATGGGGCAGCGACATGGGGCAGCGACATGGGAACAGCGACATGGGAGCAGCGACATGGGAGCAGCGACATGGAGGCAGCTTCATCGGCGCGGCCACTGGGCAGCCCGCGTCATGCCGGCAGCGGCGGGTGGCGCGATTCCAGCACGTAGCCCATGCCGCGCACCGTGTGCAGCAGCTTGGTGTCGTACGGGTCGTCCAGCTTGCCGCGCAGGCGGCGCACCGCGACGTCGATCACGTTGGTATCGCTGTCAAAATTCATGTCCCACACCTGTTCGGCCAGCGTGGTGCGCGACAGCACCTGGCCCTGGCGGCGCAGCAGCAGCGCCAGCAGGCTGAATTCCTTGGCGGTCAGGTCCAGCCGGCGGCCGCCGCGTTGGGCGCGGCGGCTGGCCAGGTCCAGCTCCAGGTCGGCCAGCCGCAGCAGCGTGGGTTCTTGCGCGCGGCCGCGGCGCAGCAGCGCCTGCACACGCGCCAGCAGTTCAGAAAAAGCAAAGGGCTTGACCAGGTAATCGTCGGCGCCGCCTTCCAGGCCGCGCACGCGGTCTTCCACCGCATCGCGCGCGGTCAGCATCAGGATGGGGGTGTTTTTGCGAACCCGCACGGCCGCCAGAATGCCGAAGCCGTCCACGCCGGGCAGCATCACGTCCAGCACGATCAGGTCGTAGTCGCCTTCCAGCGCCAGATGCAGTCCGTCCACGCCATTGCGCGCCAGGTCCACGACATGGCTCTGCTCCGACAGGCCCTTCTTCAGGTAGTCGGCCAGCTTGGGTTCGTCTTCAATGACCAGGATGCGCATGGCCGGGAATTTACCACCCGCGCCCCACCCGCGCGGCGCCCGCGCGGGGCCGAAAGGCCGGGCGCAGGCCGTGGCGCCGGGGATGGCGGGGGCGATCCGACGCCCGCCGTGCGCGTCAACGCCGGGTTGTCAGCCCGGCGTCGGCGACGCGCCTTCTATGCCGCTTCGCCGATCGCGATGCGCTCCGGCGGGAAACGCAGGGCGAACACACTGCCCTTGCCCGGTTCGCTGGTGATCAGCAGTTCGGCGTCGTGGCGCATGGCGATGTGCTTGGTGATCGCCAGCCCCAGGCCGGTGCCGCCCACCGCGCGCGAACGCCCGCGGTCCACGCGATAGAACCGTTCGGTCAGTCGGGGCAGGTGGCGGGCCGGGATGCCGATACCGGTGTCCTGCACGCTGTAGCGCGCGCCGCCATCGGCCTCGCGTTCCCAGCGTACGGTGATCGTGCCGCCGTCCGGCGTGTAGCGCACCGCGTTGGTCAGCAGGTTCGATAGCGCCGAGGTCAGTTCGGTTTCCGCGCCCAGCACGTCCAGCGTGTCGTCGATATGCCATTCCAGCACATGGCGGCCGCCCGACAGCGCCTCGATCTGCTGGCGCGCCTTTTGCAGCAGCGCGCCCATGTTGATGGCGCGCGGGTCGCTGCCCGGCGACGATTCCAGCGTGGACAAGGTCAGCAGGTCTTCCACGATGGCCTGCATGCGCTGGGCTTGCTCATGCATCATGTCGATGTACTGCGCGCGCTGTTCTTCGGGCAGCGCGTCAGCCGGCATGTCGCGCAGCGTTTCCAGAAAGCCGGCCAGCACGGTCAGCGGCGTGCGCAGCTCGTGCGACACGTTGGCCACGAAATCGCGGCGCGTCGTTTCCAGGCGCTCGATCTGCGTGACGTCGCGGGTGATAAGCAGCCGCTGATTGCTGGCGTAGGCGGTCAGCTGCATCATCATCAGCCGTTCCTGGCCTTGCTGGCCCAGGCGCACCAGGATGGGCTCTGGCCAGGCCGGGCGATGCGCGTATTCCACGAACTCGGGCGCGCGCAGCAGGTTCAGCAGGTTGTGGCCACGATCGGCCGGCAGCCGCAACCCCAGATGCTGGCGCGCCATGCGGTTGCACCAGTCAATCTGAAAGTCTTCATTCAGCGTGACCGCGCCGTCCGGCAAGGCCTGGGCGGCGGCCAGCATGCCTTGCATGGTGTCGCGGGTTTCGGCCAGTTCCCTGGCGCGAGCGCGGGTATAGCGGTAAAGGGGAGCAAGGATGTCGTCCCATGGCCCGACGGAAGCGGGGGGAGAGGTGTCCGGGTGATTGGCCCAGTGGGATACCAGCGTCAGGCGCCAACTGCGCCAGAGCAACATGGAGGTCAGCGCGGCGCAAAACACCAGCCAGCCCCAAGGATCTCCTATGAGCCATTGCGCCAGTAATGCAATCACCGCCCACAGGGCGACCAGGAAAAGTGTGCGCAGCCAGATCATCGTGCGGCAGTTTTACCGCGTGGGCAGCTGTGCCGTAAACCGGTAACCGCTGCCGCGCACCGTTTCGACGTGCGCGTCGTGGCCGCTGGGTTCCAGCGCCTTGCGCAGGCGGCGAATGTGGACGTCAACGGTGCGTTCTTCAACGAACACGTGGTCGCCCCAGACCTGGTCCAGCAGTTGCGAGCGCGAGAACACGCGTTCCGGGTGCGTCATGAAAAAGTGCAGCAGGCGGAATTCGGTGGGGCCGATCTGTAGCGACTGGCTGTTGCCCGACAGGCGGTGCGTGACCGGGTCCAGCTTCAGGCCGCCCACGTCGATGACGTCGTCGGTCAGCTGCGGCGCGCGGCGGCGCAGCACGGCCTTGATGCGGGCCATCAGCTCTTTGGGCGAGAACGGCTTGGTGATGTAGTCGTCGGCGCCGGCTTCCAGGCCGTCGACCTTGTCTTGCTCGGAGCCCTTGGCGGTCAGCATGATGACCGGGACGGCGCGGGTACGCTCGTCGTTGCGCAGCTTGCGCGCCATCGCCAGGCCGGAAGTGCCGGGCAGCATCCAGTCCAGCAGTATCAAGTCAGGGAGTTCGGCGCGGATAAGGGTCTGGGCCTGGTCGGCGTCGAAGGCGCGCAGCACTTTGTGCCCCGCGAAGGACAGGTTGACGGCGATCAGTTCCTGGATTGCGGGTTCGTCTTCGACGACGAGGATGGTGCTGGACATGGCGAATTTGGCACGCTTCTGAGCGCCGGCGCGGCGCGAACATTGCGATAGTATGGCCGCAATATTTCAGGTATGTGACCGCAGGGCGTCCCGCAGGCAGGTTCTTCGCGCCGCCGCTGGGGGCCGATAGGCTACCATTGCCACGATATATCGGGAATTCACCATGCAAAACCCCTCCGAATCGCAACATTCCGCGCAGGACAACGCCCAGTCCACGCATTTTGGCTTTCAAACGGTGCCTGAAGGCGAAAAGGCCCGCAAGGTTGCCGAAGTCTTCCATTCGGTTGCCCAGCGCTACGACGTCATGAACGATTTCATGTCCGCCGGCCTGCACCGCGTCTGGAAAGCCTTCACCATTGGCCGCGCCGCCATCCGCCCCGGCATGAAGGTGCTGGATATCGCGGGTGGCACGGGCGACCTGGCCAAGGCCTTCGCCAAGCGCGCCGGCCCCACCGGCGAAGTCTGGCTGACCGACATCAACGATTCCATGCTGCGCGTGGGCCGCGACCGCATGACCGACGCGGGCCTGTTGCTGCCCACCGCCGTCTGCGACGCCGAGCGCCTGCCGTTTCCCACCGGTTATTTCGACCGCGTCAGCGTGGCCTTCGGCCTGCGCAACATGACGCATAAAGACCGCGCGCTGGCTGAAATGGCCCGCGTGCTCAAGCCGGGCGGCAAGCTGCTGGTGCTGGAATTCTCGCGCGTGGCCAAGCCCTTGGCCCCCGCCTATGACTGGTACTCCTTCAATGTGCTGCCCTGGCTGGGCAAGAAGGTCGCCAAGGACGAGGCCAGTTATCGCTACCTGGCCGAATCCATCCGCATGCATCCCGACCAGGAAACCCTGGCCGACATGCTGCGCAGCGCCGGGCTGGAACGGGTGCAGTACTTCAACCTGACCGCCGGCATCGCCGCCCTGCACGAGGGCGTGCGCCTGGGCTGAGCCCGGCGTGTCCATCGGATGATTTGTCCCCCCACGGGGAACTTGTGGGGCGGCATCTTGTCCGTTATTCTTACGACATTCAGATTACTGTAAGAAAAGTCGCGAATAGGTCCCGCTGTCCGTGGGACTCCTTGCTGCTCGGGGCAGCGGGGGCGCGAGTACGAGGGAGCTAACTCTATGACCAAATTCTGTCTTTCGCGGTTTGTCGCCGCAGCGCTCATCGCCGTTTCCGGCGCGGCGTTGGTGACGGCATCGTTTGATGCCGAAGCCCGTCGTGCGGGTGGCGGCAGCAGCGTCGGCCGCCAATCCTCCAATGTGACCCAGCAGCGCCAGGCCACCACGCCGCCGGCCGCCGCCAACAACACGGCCGGCGCCACCGCCGCCCCGGCAGCCGCCGGTGCAGCCACGGCCGGTGCCGCGGGCGCCGCCGCCAAGAGCGGCGCGTCGCGCTGGCTTGGCCCCATCGCCGGCATCGCCGCCGGCCTGGGTATCGCCGCCTTGTTGTCCAGCATGGGCCTGTCGGGCGCGTTCGCCGAATTCCTCGGTTCCGCGCTGCTGATCGCCGCTGTCGTGTTCGCCGTCATGTTCATCATCCGCCGCCTGCGTGGCGCGGGTCCGCGTACGGCAACGCAAGGCGCGTTCAATGGCGCCAACAATGCACCCGGCCAGCAACAGCAGCCGATGTGGCGTGAAGCGCTCAAGCCCACCGCCGCCGCCGCTCCGGCCGCTGCCGCTGCCGCCCCGGTGGCGCCTCCGGCCGTGCTGCCCAAGGCCGGCGAGGACAACAACTGGTTCGTGCCGGGTGATTTCGACACGCCCGCTTTCCTGAAGCAGGCCAAGGAGCAGTTCGTGCGCATCCAGGCCGTGTGGGACAGCGGCAGCACCGATGGCCTGCGCGACTTCCTGACCGATGACCTGATCACCGAGCTCAAGCCGCAACTGGCCGAGCGCGGTGCAGCGCCCAACAAGACCGAAGTGGTCTTGCTGAACGCCGAAATGCTGGGTATCGAAACCGTGTCCGACGGCCACCTGGCCAGCGTGCGCTTCTCCGGCATGCTGCGCGAGGCACCGGGCGCCGAAGCCTTCCGCTTCGAAGAAGTCTGGAACCTGTTCAAGCCCGCCAATGGCGGCTGGCTCTTGGCCGGCATTCAACAGATCCCCGTGGATCTGGCCAGCTAAACGCTGTTTGATCGGGGCTGACTCTGTCCTCCGTTGCCGGATGCCCCAGGGCATCCACTCGAACCGGCCCTAGAAGGGCCGGTTTTTCCTTGTCCCGTTGTACTAAACGCGGTGCCATCTAACCCGTTACACTCCCGATTTAGCCACTAATTGCGGCAAGCCCTGCCCCGGGGTGTTGCACACCGTCATGCTGCCTTTTTCCTTCTTGCCCACGCCCTCTCGAATGGCTGTCAGTGCGCTCAACGCCCTGTTGAGGCGCGAAGAATGGGCGCGCGAGCGCTTGGCGCGGCACGCCGGCAAGACGGTGCGTTTTGCGCTGGGTGGCTTCACGCTGGGCCTGACGATCGATAGCGAAGGCCTGGCGTCCCAGGCCGACCCCGCCGTGGTGCCGGATGTGACGCTGACGGTGGCGCCTGAAAAGCTGCCCCTGCCGCGTTTGGGCGCTGACCGTGAAACGCCAGATTTCGCACAGGCCACGCATATTTCGGGCGACGCCGCGCTGGCCCAGGTCGTAGCCGACCTTGCCAAGCAGCTGCGTTTCGATCCCGAAGACGCCCTGGCCCGCGTGGTGGGCGATATCGCCGCACTGCGCATCGTGGGCGGCGCCCGCTCGGCGGCCGATGGCGCGCGTAAAGCCGGCAAGCGCCTGGCGGAAAACGTGTCTGAATACCTGGCTGAAGAAACCGGCGTACTGGTGGGCCGCCCGGCGCTGGAGCAATGGCGCCTGGATCTGGCCGAGCTCACCGCCAGCGCCGACGCGTTGGCGCGTTCGGCCACCGCCCTGCAAACCCGTCTGGCGTCCGCCAGTGCAAAGCGGGGCGCCTGATATATGTTTCCCCTGCTGCGCCTTATTCGCATCATCGTCGTATCGCTGCGTTATGGCCTGGACGAACTGGTCCTGTCCAGCCTGAATCATCCGCTGGCCACCTGCCTGCTGCGCGTCATCCGCCTGGGCACCCGCCCGCGCCAGCCGCGTGGGCAACGCCTGCGCCTGGCGCTGGAATCCCTGGGCCCCATCTTCGTCAAGTTTGGCCAGGTGCTGTCCACGCGCCGCGACCTGATCCCGGCGGATATCGCCAACGAACTGGCCTTGCTGCAAGACCGCGTGCCGCCGTTCCCGTCCGCGCAGGCCGCGGCCTGCATCGAGGCCGCGCTGGGCGCGCCGCCTGAAAAGCTGTTCGCGCAGTTCGACGTGGACCCGGTCGCGTCCGCCTCCATCGCCCAGGTGCACTTTGCCGTGCTGCACGACGGCCGCGAAGTCGCCGTGAAAGTGCTGCGCCCGGGCATGCTGGGCATCATCGAAAAAGACCTGTCGCTGCTCAAGATCGTGGCGCGCATCATCGAGCGCCTGGGCGCCGATGGCCGCCGCCTGAAGCCGCGCGAAGTCGTGGCCGAATTCGACAAGTACCTGCACGACGAGCTGGACCTGGTGCGCGAAGCGTCCAATTGCAGCCAGCTGCGCCGCAATTTCGGCCCGGAATCGGGCCGCGGCGACATGCTGATCGTGCCTGAAGTGATCTGGGAATACACGGCGTCCACCGTGTTCACCATGCAGCGCATGTACGGCATGCCGGTGGGCCAGGTGGAACGCATGCGCGAGGCCGGGATCGACATCCCGACCCTGGCGCGCACCGGCGTGGAAATCTTCTTCACGCAGGTCTTCACCGACGGCTTTTTCCACGCCGACATGCACCCGGGCAACATCTACGTGTCGGATCGCCCCGACACGCTGGGTAGCTATATCGCGCTGGACTTCGGCATCGTCGGGTCGTTGTCCGAATTCGACAAAAACTATCTGGCGCAGAATTTCCTGGCCTTCTTCCACCGCGATTACCGCCGCGTGGCGCAGTTGCACATCGAGTCCGGCTGGGTGCCGGCCGACACGCGCGAAGAAGAACTGGAAGGCGCGGTGCGCGCCGTCTGCGAACCGTACTTTGACCGTCCGTTGTCCGAAATATCGCTGGGGCAGGTTCTGCTCCGCCTGTTCCAGACGTCGCGCCGGTTCAATGTCGAGATCCAGCCGCAGCTGGTGCTGCTGCAAAAGACGTTGCTGAACGTCGAGGGATTGGGCCGCCAGCTCGATCCCGACCTGGATCTCTGGAAGACCGCCAAGCCCTATCTGGAACGTTGGATGCGCCAGCGTGTCGGATTCAAGGGGCTGCGTCAAAGCCTGGAAAAAGAAGCCGTGCAGTGGTCGCAAATGCTGCCCGCTTTACCCAGGCTGGTCCATGACCACCTGAGCCGCCCGAACGTCTCGCCCGCGCTGCTGGCCGAGATGATTCACCTGCGGCGCGCCCAGGAACAGAACAACCGGCTGGTTGCAGCGCTGGTTGGGGTGTTGGCTCTTGCGATCGGGGTCGCAATCTGGGCCTTGACCCGATAGGCGGCGCGATGGTCTAGACGAACTCTGTCATGTTTCATTCATGAAACGGTCATCATAGCTTCGCGGGAAACGGCGAAAAATAGCGCTGCGGTGGATGAAAGCAGCGTCACTCGCCGGAAAGACGCGCGCGCCATTCATTAATTTCTATCGCCCCACAAGCGGGACGAATACAAGGGCAGACCATGCTTTATCCTGAACTCTTCAAGACCATGGAAGCCGTGCGCTGGAACATGGCGCACGACATCCCCTGGGGAGATTTCGATCGCAGCAAGCTCTCTGACGAGCAAGCGCAAACGATCAAAATGAACGCCATCACCGAATGGGCGGCGCTGCCCGCCACGGAGATGTTCCTGCGCGACAACCGCGGGGACAGCGACTTCTGCGCATTTATGTCGGTGTGGTTCTTTGAAGAGCAAAAGCACTCGTTGGTGTTGATCGAATACCTGCGCCGCTTCCGGCCCGACCTGGTGCCCACCGAAGAAGAGCTGCACAACGTGCGCTTTGAATTCGACGCGGCGCCCGAGCTGGAAACGCTGATGCTGCATTTCTGCGGCGAAATCCGCTTGAACCACTGGTATCGTCGCGCGGCCGAATGGCACACCGAGCCGGTCATCAAGGCCATCTACAAGACCGTGGCGCAGGACGAAGCCCGCCATGCCGGCGCGTACCTGCAATACATGCGCCGCGCGCTGCACGACCGTGGCCAGGACACCAGCGAGCAAGCCCGCCTGGCGTTCTCGAAGATCGGCGTGCTGATGGCGTCGGCCGGGCGCACGCAGCAGGCGCTGCACCCGACCAACCTGCACGTCAACAAAGACCTGTTCCCCAACGACACGGTGCAGTCGCGCCTGCCCGAGCCGGGCTGGCTTGAGCACTGGCTGGACACGCAGATCCGCTTTGACGGCATCTGGGAACAGAAGGTGGCCAGCCGCATTCTGCACATCCTGTCCAAGCTGATGGATCGCAGCTTTGAAACGGTGAAGGACCTGAACCGCTACCGCAAGGAAATGACGGCGCTGGTCGTACCGAAGGAAAAGCAGATCATCCTGGGCGGCGCCTGAACGCTACTTTCGGGCGGTGGGCGCGCGGATATAATCGCCGCATGTCCGCCGCCCGTTTTGAATCCAAAGTCCTGTCCCGCGACGAATGCGTCGCCGCCGTTGCCGCCGGCCGCCTGCCCAGGCCGCTGGTGTTCACCAACGGGGTCTTCGACATCCTGCATCGTGGCCATGCCACGTATCTGGACCAGGCCGCGCAGTTGGGCGCGACCTTGGTGGTGGCGGTGAACACCGATGAATCGGTGCGCCGCCTGGGCAAGGGCGCCGAGCGCCCGCTGAACCGCATGGAAGACCGCGCCGCGCTGCTGGCCGCGCTGGGCTGTGTGACCGTGGTCACGTCGTTTCACGAAGACACGCCCGAAGCGCTGATCGGCCAGATCAAGCCCGACCTGATCGTCAAGGGCGGCGATTACGACATGGAAGCGTTGCCGGAAACGGCCCTGGTCAAAAGCTGGGGCGGTCGCGCCGTGGCCATACCGTTCGAATTCCAGCGGTCCACGACGGCGCTGGTGAAAAAGATCCAGGGCGGCTGAGGCCAAGCGGCGTTGAGCCTACGCAGGGCATGAAAAAAGGCGGCTTGTGCAAGCCGCCTTTTTTGTCCGTAGCCCATAGCCCGTGGCCCAAGCCCATCCCACCGCATCCAAGCCCGATCCCCCGCCTCAGCGCGGTTCCCGCAGCAACCGGTTGATCGCTTCCAGATCCGTTTCCGCCAGGATGCCGCTGGTGGCCTTTAGCCGCAGCCCCGATAGCACCGTGCTGTAGCGGGCCAGCGCCAGATCGCGCTGCGTCGCGTACAACTGCTGCTGCGCATTGAGCACGTCCAGGTTGATTCGCACGCCGACTTCGTAGCCGGTGCGGTTGGCCTCGACGGCGGCGCGGCTGGATTTTTCGCCGGCTTCCAGCGCCTGGATGCGGGCCAGTCCGCTGGTGACGCCCGTGTAGTACTGGCGCGCGGCCTGGATGGCCTGGCGGCGCGCGGTTTCGAAGTCGTGACGGGCCTTTTGTTCCAGCTGCACCTTCTCGGTCACCTGGGACGACACACCGCCACCGGAATACAGCGGAATGGACAGCACCACGCCCACCGTGTTGTCGATGGGCTTGCCCGGCGCCGCGTTGCGCATGATGGCGTCACTGGCGCTGCCGCTGGTGGCGCGCAGGTTCAGGGTGGGATAGTGGCCGCTCTTGGCGATCTGGATTTCGCGGCCGGCGATGCGGGTCAGCAACTGCGCGCGCAGCACGTCCAGGCTGGACGACTCGGCTTGCGTGCTCCAGTCGTTCACGCGGGCCGGCTGTGGCGACGGCAGTTGCACGCCGTAGGGCAGTTCGGCCAGCGCGCCGGGCGCCGTGCCGATGATCTTGGCCAGTTCGTCGCGGCGCACGTCCAGATCGTTTTGCAGACGCAATTCCTGTGCGACCACCAGGTCGTAGCGCGCCTGCGCTTCATAGGTGTCGGTGACGGTGGAGTTGCCCAACTCGAAATTGCGCTTGGCCGACTCAAGCTGACCCGCCACGGCTGCCTTCTCGGCCTCGGTCGCGGTCAGCGCGTCTTGCGCGTACAGCACGTTGAAATAGGCGTCCGCCACGCGCAGCAGCAGGTCTTGATAGGCCTGCTGCAACTGCACTTCGACATCGGCCACAATCAGCTTGGACTGCTCGTAGTTTTGCCACCGACCCCAATCGAACAGCGGCTGCGTCAGCGCCAGATCCCAGACGCCGCGGCCGCCGCTGTAGGCGACGCCCAGGCCGCGCGTGCTGCGCGTTTCCTGATATGCGCCGCCGGCTTCGGCCGAAATGAGCGGCAGCAGCAGCGAGCGGGCTTGCGGTTCTTTTTCCAGCCCGGCGCGATAGTTGGCGCGGGCGGCGGCATAGGTGGGGTCATTGCCCAGGGCGGCTTGCCAGACCTGGATCAGGTTCTGCGCAAATGCGGGCAACGGGCCGACGCTTGCGGCGGCGGTAAAAACCAGTAAAGCCGTAAGCAATCGGACGCGCATGATTTTCAACGATACGCCGGGCCGCCCCAGGGTGCCCGGGCCCCGATGCGGGGCTGGCACGGGGCGGCGGGGATAGGGTTTAGAACTTGAACTGGGATACCGCGACGCCGCGCAGCGGCTTGATCACGGTTTCAAACAGGTTCACCGTTTCAAAGCTGGCGGCGGTGGTGCGGGTGATGCGACAGGCCGTCATGACGGGGGCTTGGCCCACGATCACGACCAGACGGCCGCCCACGCGCAACTGGTACTTGAGCGCGTCCGGCACGACGGGCACCGAACCCGTGACCAGGATGGCGTCGTATTCAGTCGAGCCCCAGCCGTTGCGGGCGTCGCCGGTTTCGACCTTGACGTTGGTGACGTTGTTCATTTGCAGGTTTTGCTGCGCGAACGTCACCAGGCGGCTGTCGATTTCAACCGAGGTCACCTGTTGGGCCAGATAGCCCAGCAGCGCGGCCTGGTAGCCCGAACCGGTGCCGATTTCCAGCACGCAGTCGGATTTGGTCAATTGCAGGTCTTGCGCCAGACGCGCTTCAACCTTGGGGGCGAGCATGGTCTGGCGGGTGTTGACCGCATTGATTTCAAGCGGGAGTTCCAGGTCGGAAAACGCCAAGGCGCGCAGGGCCGGCGGAACGAATTGTTCGCGGCGCACATCGAACAGCGCTTGCAGCACGTTGGCGTCCAGGACGTCCCACGGGCGGATCTGCTGTTCCACCATATTGAAGCGGGCTTGTTCTACGTCGGGCAGGGTCGAAGCGTTCATGACGGTCAGGAAAAAACAGAGGAATCAGGCGGCCATTGTACCGATTCGTAGCGTCCTGTGACGGCGCTCGGGCCAAGCAGGCGTTTCAGCCCGGGTGACGATGCCTGAAACGACCGCGGCGCTTCGAAAAGCGCCGCGATAATCCGCAACCCCTGCTTGCATGGTGGGGCGCCGGGCCTGCTACCACCAGGCGTGAAAGTGGTGGACCGGCCCGTGGCCCGATCCTACCGACAGCCGTTCGGCGTGGCGGATCGCTTCGGTCAGGTAGGCCTTGGCGCGGCGCGCGGCCTCTGGTACGTCCCCGATTTGGGGCAGCAAGGCCGCCAGCGCGGCCGACAAGGTGCAGCCGGTGCCGTGGGTGTTGGCCGTTTCGATGCGGTGGCCGGGCAGTTCGATCATGCGGTCGCCGTCGTGCAGCAGGTCGATGGTTTCGTTGCCGGGCAGATGGCCGCCCTTGACCAGCACCCAGCGTTCGCCCGAGTGCGCCAGCTTGTTGCGCAGGCGTTCGGCCACGCGCCGCATTTCCTTGACGGTTTCCACCGGCCGCTCTTCCAGCAGCACGCCGGCTTCGGGCAGGTTGGGCGTCAGCATCGTGCACTGCGGCAGCAGCGCCTCGCGCATGGCGCCCACGGCATCGTTCTCCAGCAGCAGGTCGCCGCTTTTGGCCACCATGACCGGGTCCAGCACCACGTGCGCCGGGGTCCACTTGGCCAGCTTTTCGGCCACCATTTCAATCACCGGGTACTGGCCCAGCATGCCGATCTTGACGGCGTCGATGCGCACGTCGGTGAACAGCGTGTCGATCTGCAAGCCCACGAAGGCGGGCGGCACGGCCGAGATACCGGTGACGCCCTGGGTGTTCTGCGCGGTCAGCGCCGCGATGACGGCGCAACCGTACGCGCCCAGCGCGCTCATGGCCTTGACGTCGGCCAGGATGCCGGCGCCGCCGGAGGGGTCGACGCCCGCGATGGTCAACGCGTTGGGAATGGGACGGGCGTTGCCGTCCTGTTGGCGCGAGCTCATTTCTGCGCGCCCGGGCCGCCGGTGATCAGCCCTTCGGTGGGCGAGCTGGGCGCGCCGCTGTACAGCTTCTTGGGCATGCGGCCGGCCAGGAAGGCCTCGCGGCCGGCTTCCACGCCCTTCTTCATGGCGCTGGCCATCAGGATCGGGTCTTGCGCGGCGGCGATGGCGGTGTTCATCAGCACGGCGTCGCAGCCCAGTTCCATGGCGATGGCAGCATCGGACGCAGTGCCCACGCCGGCGTCCACCACGACCGGCACGCGGGCCTGGTCGATGATCAGGCGCAGGTTCCAGGGGTTCAGGATGCCCATGCCCGAGCCGATCAGGGACGCCAACGGCATCACCGCCACGGCGCCCATGTCTTCCAGCATGCGGCATTGGATGGGGTCGTCGGTGCAATAGACCATTACCTTGAAGCCGTCGTCGACCAGGGTCTTGGTGGCCTTCAGGGTTTCCGGCATGTTGGGGAACAGCGTGTGCGGGTCGCCCAGCACTTCCAGCTTGACCAGGTCATGGCCGTCCAGCAGCTCGCGCGCCAGGCGCAGCGTGCGCACGGCGTCGTCGGCGCTGTAGCAGCCGGCCGTGTTGGGCAGCAGCGTGAATTTCGACGGCGGGACGTAGTCCAGCAGGTTCGGTTCACCGGCGTTCTGGCCGATGTTGGTGCGCCGGATGGCAACGGTGACGATTTCCGTGCCGCTGGCATCCAGCGCCGCGCGGGTCTGTTCGAAGTCTTTGTACTTGCCGGTGCCGACAAGCAGGCGCGACGAATAGGCGCGCCCGGCGATGGTGAGGGTGTCTTGTGTGGTCATGGCGGTGTTTCAAAGGGCGGGTGCGCGCAGCGATACCCGCGGGAGGCTGACTGAAAGGCTTTCGCGAATGATAAAGCACGATGTCGCGCCGCATGCGGAAGTCCCTGGGAAGCCGCGTTCCGTTTTTCAAGGATTGCGGCAATTGCCAAGAACGGATCAGCAAGAAGGGATCGCCAAGAAGGGATCAGCAAGGAACGGATCAGCAAGAAAGGATCAGCAAAGAACGGATCAGCAAGGAACGGATCAGCAAAGAAAGGATCAGCAAGGAACGGATCAGCAAAGAACGGATCAGCGCAGCCGGTCCAGATCGGCGCAGATGGCCTCGGCCGCGTCGATCAGGCGCGGGCCCGGCCGATACAGCGCGTCGGCATCCACGCCGTACACATGCCCCAGGCGGGCGGCGGGTAGCCCCAGCGCCTGCCACGCGGCCAGGTTGCGGGCGGTGTCTTCAGGCCGGCTCACGCCTGCCAGCACGGCCTCGGGCCGCGCGGTCAGCACGCCTTCCAGGCTGACCTGGGGGGCCACGACGGGCGCCTGGCCAAAGACGTTGACGCCGCCGCAGATGCGCAGCGCGTCGCTGACGATGCTGCTGTCGTTCAGGGTGTAGATCGGGTCCAGCCCGGCCTGGACGAAGACGCGCACCGGGCGGCGTCCAGCGTAGCGCGCGGTCAGGGCGGCCAGGCGCGCGCGCAGTTGCGCGGCGGCCGGTCCGGCTTGCGCCTGGGTGCCGAACAACACGCCCATGCGTTCCACGGCGTCGGGAATGGCGGCCAGCGTCAAGGGGTCGCTGTAGAACACCGGCACGCCCAGCTTGTCCATGACACGCACGACAGGTTGCGCGGCGCTGGGTTGCCAGGCGATCAGCAGGTCGGGGCGGACGGCGGCCACGCGCTCGGCGTCGGGTTGCGTGCCGTCGCCGATCACGGGCACCTGGCGCGCGGCCGGGGGGTAGTCGCTGCCGCGGATGGTGGCGGCCAGATAGTCGCCCGCGCCGGCCGCGAATACCAGTTCGGTCGCATGCGGCGCCAGCGTGATGGCGCGGCGCGCGGGCGCGGCCAGCGCCACGGCGCGGCCCTTGTCGTCCTGCGTGTGGATGGCGGTGCCGGCGGGCGTTGCGGCCGGGGTAGCGGCCGGGGTACTGGCCAAGGGTGCGGACGACGTTGCGGCCGAGAGTACGGCCGACGTTGCGGCCGAGGATGCGGCGGAGGATGCGGCGGAGGATGCAGCGGAGGATGCGACCGACGTTGCGGCCATGGTCGTCGCCGAAGCCAGCAGGGCGCCCTGGGCCAGCACAAGGCCCAGGGACCGCTTCAGGGACCGCCCCGGGCGGGGGCGGGTCAATGCGCGTGCGAACGTCATGCAAGAGCCGGTAAGGTCAGCGAAGAACGCCGACTATATCGGATGTCCGCCATCAATAGCGCAGCGTGAGCGAGGCGTAGAAATTGCGGCCCGGCGCCGGGTACAGGTTGTAGTTGGCAACCGGCCCGAGCATTTCGAACGACGCATTGCCGCCGCGTATGCCGTAGGTGGCGTACTGGCGATCAAAGATGTTGTTCACGCCGATGGCGCCTTCGACGTTGCGCGTGAATTTGTACGCGACCTTCGTGTTGAACAGCACGTAGGCGTCCAGTTCCTTGTCGAATTGGTTGGCCTGGTCGTTGTCCATGCGCGACTTGCCCACATACTGCGCCGACACGTTCCACAGGAACGCATCGGTGGGGCGCCACGTCACGCCCGCGTTGGCCAGCCACTTGGGCGCCAGCGGCACGGTCTTGCCGGCCAGGTCCACGCCCGCGTAGTTGCCCGAGCGGAATTGCGCTTCCATCCAGGTCAGGTTGGCGTCCAGCGTGACGCTGCTGGACACGGCGGTGCGGCCTTCCAGTTCGATGCCTTGGCGGCGGGTCGGGTCCAGGTTGGTGTTGGCGCCGGTGCCCGGGCCCCACATGCCGTCGGCCAGCGGGTTGTACTGGATTTCGTTGGTCAGGTCATAGCGGAAGTACGACAGGCGGGCGCTGCTGGCGGCGCCTTGCCACGTCACGCCGATTTCCTTGTCGGTGGACGTTTGCGCGGCCAGCGGGCTTTGCACCGACAGCAGTTCGTCGGCGTTGGGCAGGCGGAAGCTGCGGCCGACCTTGCCGTACAGGCCGAAGCCGGCGGACAGGTCCTGGCGCACGCCCAGCTGCCAGGCGGTCAGGTGGTTGCTGCGATCCGACGGGGTGCCCGAACCGCTGAGCACTTCCAGGTCGTCCGACGCGTACTGACGGCGCACGCCGGCCGTGACCGTGGTGCTGTCGGTGGCGCGGAACAGGCCTTCGGCGAACAGCCCGTACTGGTGCTGGCGCGACTGCCACTTGGACGGTTCGAAGTCGTAGTAGGCGTTCTGGTTGGCGGTGGTCTTGGATTCTTGCGCGTCGGCGCCGAACACCAGGCTGTGGCCGCCGTTGATCGGCAGGCGATAGCGCACGCTGGCGATGTTCTCTTCCAGCTTCTGGTCGCGCAGCGTGTCGCCAAAGCCGTCATACGTCAGGCCGTTCAGCTTCTTTTCGCGGGTGGACAGGTCGGCGTACAAGGTGCCCACGCCAATGGCCTGCTCGACTTGCAGGCCGAAGGTGGTGGACGTGGTCTTGACGAAGTCCACATCGTTCTTCGCGCCGCGCGGGTCGTCCTGGAATTCGTTCACGCCGGTCGACGGGCTGATCAGGCGCGGGCCGGGCAACTCCAGCTTTTGCGTGGTGGTGCGGCCGTACAGCCGGATCGAGCCGTTGTCGTGGCGCAGCGTGATGCCGCCGCCGCCACCTTCGCGGCGCTCGCCGCTGTGGTCGCGGTAGCCGTCGGTGTGCAGCGATTGCAGGTAGGCGTCAACGCCCACCTTCTGGTTGTTCATGGCGACGGCCGCGTCGTACTGGCGCAGGCCATAGCTGCCGAACGTGGCGGTGGCGCGGGCGGTGACCGGTTCTTTCGAGAAATCGGACCGGGTGATGATGTTGATCACGCCGCCGGTCGTGCCGCCGCCGTATTGCACCGAACCGCTGCCGCGCACGATTTCAATGCGGTCCACCTGGTCCAGCGGCACCACGCCCAGGCTGGGGGCCGACAGGTCGTTGGTGTTCTGCTTGACGCCGTCGATCATGATCAGCGTGTTGCTGGCGCCTGTGATGCCGAAGCCGCGCAGGTCGACAATCGCGTTGTCGCTGGAGCTGCTGGTGTTGATCAGGTTGACGCCGGCCTGCGTCGACAGCAGGTCCTGCATGGTGCGCGCGCTGCTGGCGGCGATGTCCTGGGCGGTGATCACCGAAATCGATATTGGCAGCGTGCGGCCGTCGGTCGGCACGCGCTGGGCGGTCACGATGACCGGGTCGAGTTCGGAGGGGGCAGCTTGCTGGGCGGCGGCGATGGCCGGAGCGGAACAGAGCAGGGCGCCGGCGTAACGCCGGATAGAGCGGGCTTTCATCTACATAACCTCGATGCGACCCGCGACCCCGCAGGCCAATCACGATGGAAGGACGTCCGCGCGCCACGGCGCACCAGGCTGGCCTGGCGGCGGCGACGGACTTCCTGACGAGCGAACTGGCCGGTATCGGGCTGCCATGGGCTTGAAAAGCGCATGGGGACCGTTGCGGGGGCAGCACAGGCTGGACGCGGGGCTTGCCGGCTGCCTGCTGGGGGGCAAGGCGGTGCGGCGGCCCGGGCGGGCATCTTCCTGTTTCCCGTTTACCTTTCGCACGCGGACAGGCAAGTGTTGTGTTCTTGCCAGCCTGATGCGCCGAAAGCACCGGTTCGGGGCCGAAACTGTATCACCCGAGGGCGCGAGAGACCCCGTTTTGTTACGATCAGGGCTTGTTTTTTCGGCGTTTTTCGCTTTTTAGCCACATCCGCGCCGCTGTTGGCCAACTTTATCTGGACCTGCCCGTGTCGTATCCCCGCCTGCCGTACCCGCCCGAAGCCTATACCCAGGGTGGCGAATTCGCCCGCCTGCTGGGCAAGCGCATCCTGATCCTGGACGGCGCCATGGGCACCATGATCCAGCGCTACAAGCTGGGCGAAGCCGACTTCCGGGGCGAGCGTTTCGCGGCCCACGGCAAAGACGTCAAGGGCAACAACGAGCTGCTGTCGCTGGTGCGCCCCGATGTCATTTCCGAGATCCATC
Organism: Achromobacter sp. LC458; assembly: GCF_001005835.2. NCBI lineage: Bacteria > Pseudomonadati > Pseudomonadota > Betaproteobacteria > Burkholderiales > Alcaligenaceae > Achromobacter > Achromobacter sp. LC458. Next base: position 3,734 of record NZ_LBHW02000061.1, on the reverse strand, counting down.
GGCAATACCTGGAAGCGGGCGCCGACGTCATCGAGACCAACACCTTTGGCGCCACCACCATCGCGCAGGGCGACTACGACCTGCCGGAACTGGCCTACGAACTGAACCTGGTTTCCGCGCAATTGGCGCGCCAGGCCTGTGACGCCTACAGCACGCCGGACAAGCCGCGCTTCGTGGCCGGCGCCCTGGGCCCGCAGCCCAAGACCGCGTCGATCTCGCCGGACGTGAACGACCCCGGCGCGCGCAACGTCACGTTCGACGAATTGCGCGTGGCCTATATAGAACAGTTGAACGGCTTGCTGGACGGTGGCATCGACATCGTCCTGATCGAAACCATTTTCGACACGCTGAACGCCAAGGCCGCCATCTTCGCCACCGAAGAAGTGTTCGAAGCGCGCGGCATCCGTCTGCCCGTCATGATCTCGGGCACCGTCACCGACGCGTCCGGCCGCATCCTGTCGGGGCAGACCGTTGAAGCCTTCTGGAACTCGGTGCGCCACGCACGCCCCATCACCATCGGCCTGAACTGTGCCCTGGGCGCGGCGCTGATGCGCCCGTATGTGGCCGAGCTGTCCAAGATCTGCGACACCTACGTCTGCGTGTATCCCAACGCCGGCCTGCCCAACCCCATGGCCGAAACCGGCTTTGACGAAACGCCGGCCGACACGTCCGCGCTGCTGGAAGAATTCGCCCGCGCCGGCTTGGTCAACATGTCGGGCGGCTGTTGCGGCACCACGCCGGACCACATTCGCGCCATCGCCGACAAGGTCACGGCGCTGACGCCGCGCGTCGTGCCGGACATTCCCGTCAAGACGCGCCTGTCCGGCCTGGAAGCACTGAACATCGACGAGGACACGCTGTACGTCAACGTGGGCGAACGCACCAACGTGACGGGCAGCAAGATGTTTGCCCGTCTGATCCGCGAGGAAAAGTACGACGAGGCGCTGGCCGTGGCGCGCCAGCAGGTCGAGAACGGCGCGCAGATCATCGACATCAACATGGACGAGGCCATGCTGGATTCGGTGGCCTGCATGCACCGCTTCCTGAACCTGATCGCGTCCGAGCCCGACATCGCGCGCGTGCCGGTGATGATTGACAGTTCCAAGTGGGAAGTCATCGAAACCGGCCTGAAATGCGTGCAGGGCAAGGCGGTGGTCAACTCCATTTCCATGAAGGAAGGGATCGAGCCCTTCCGCCATCACGCCCGCCTGTGCCGCCGCTACGGCGCGGCCGTGGTCGTCATGGCCTTTGACGAGCTCGGCCAGGCCGACACGCTGGAGCGCCGCAAGGAAATCTGCGGCCGCGCGTACAAGATCCTGGTCGAAGAAGAAGGCTTTCCGCCGGAAGACATCATTTTCGACCCGAACGTTTTCGCGGTCGCCACCGGCATCGACGAACACAACCACTACGCGGTGGACTTCATCGAAGGCACCCGCTGGATCCGCCAAAACCTGCCCCACGCCCGCATCTCGGGCGGCGTGTCCAACGTCAGCTTCTCGTTCCGCGGCAACGAGCCGATGCGCGAGGCCATCCACACCGTGTTCCTGTATTACGCGGTCAAGGAAGGCATGACGATGGGCATCGTCAACGCCGGCCAGCTGGGCGTGTACGCCGACCTGGACCCCAAGCTGCGCGACCTGGTCGAAGACGTGGTGCTGGACCGCCCCGACCCCGTCGGCAAGACGGACCCGTCCGACGAACGCACGCCCACCGAACGCCTGGTGCAGTTTGCCGACAGCGTGAAGGGCTCGGGCGCCAAGCGCGAAGAAGACCTGACCTGGCGCAAGGCCGACGTTGAGCAGCGCCTGTCGCACGCGCTGGTGCACGGCATCACCACCTTCATCGTGGAAGACACCGAAGAGGTGCGCCAGAAGATCTTTGACCGGGGCGGTCGCCCTATCGAGGTCATCGAAGGCCCGCTCATGGACGGCATGAACGTCGTGGGCGACCTGTTCGGCGAAGGCAAGATGTTCTTGCCGCAAGTGGTGAAGTCGGCGCGCGTCATGAAGCAGGCCGTGGCCCATTTGATTCCCTTCATCGAAGAAGAAAAGCGCCAGATTGCGGCGGCCGGCGGCGACGTGCGCGCCAAGGGCAAGATCGTCATCGCCACCGTCAAGGGCGACGTGCACGACATCGGCAAGAACATCGTGTCTGTCGTCTTGCAATGCAATAACTTCGAAGTCGTGAACATGGGCGTGATGGTGCCCTGCGCGCAGATCCTGGAAAAGGCCAAGGAAGAAAACGCCGACATCGTCGGCTTGTCAGGCCTGATCACGCCCAGCCTGGAAGAGATGGCCTACGTGGCCAGCGAAATGCAGCGCGACGATTACTTCCGCAGCCGCAAGCTGCCGCTGATGATCGGCGGCGCTACCACCAGCCGCGTGCATACGGCCGTGAAGATCGCGCCCAACTACGAAGGCCCGGTCATCTATGTGCCCGACGCCAGCCGTTCGGTGGGTGTGGCCACCAACCTGATGTCGGACCAATCCGAAACGTACCTGGCCGAGCTGGCCAAGGAATACGAGGAAGTGCGCCGTCGCCACGCCAACCGCAAGGCCACGCCGATTCTGCCGCTGGCGGATGCGCGCGCGTCGCGCCCCGTCATCGACTGGGACAACTACACGCCGCCGCGCCCCAAGTTCATCGGCCGTCGCACGTTCAAGAGCTATGACTTGGCCGAGATCGTGAAGTACGTGGACTGGGGCCCGTTCTTCCAGACATGGAGCCTGTTCGGCCCGTTCCCCGCCATTCTTGATGACAAGGTCGTGGGCGAGCAGGCCCGCAAGGTCTATGCCGATGGCCTGGCCATGATGAAGCGCATTGTCGAAGGCCGCTGGCTGACGGCCAACGGCGTCGTGGGCTTCTACCCGGCCAACAGCGTCAACGACGAAGACATCGAAATCTACAAGGACGAAACGCGCAGCGAGGTGCTGTTCACGTATCGCAACCTGCGCCAGCAGGGCGCCAAGCGCGAGGGCGTCAGCAACAAGTCGCTGGCGGATTTCATTGCGCCCAAGTCGTCGGGCAAGATGGACTACATCGGCATGTTCGCCGTCACGGCGGGCATCGGCATCGAGAAAAAGGAAGCGGAATTCGAGAAGGCGCTGGATGACTATTCCAGCATCATGTTGAAGTCGCTGGCCGACCGCCTGGCCGAAGGCTTCGCCGAATGCCTGCATGCCCGCGTGCGCCAGGACCTGTGGGGCTACGCGCCCGACGAGGCCCTGTCCAACGAAGACATGATTGCCGAAAAGTACGTGGGCATCCGCCCCGCGCCCGGCTACCCGGCGTGCCCGGAACACGTGGTCAAGACCGATATGTTCCGCGTGCTGGACGGCAGCGACATCGGCATGATGCTGACCGACAGCTACGCCATGTACCCGGCGTCCAGCGTGTCGGGCTTTTACTTCAGCCACCCGCAATCGCAGTACTTCAACGTGGGTGTCATCGGCGAAGACCAGCTTGAAGACTACGCCAAGCGCAGCGGCCGCGGCATTGAAGACCTGAAGCGTACGCTGGCGCCAAACCTGGGGTGATCCCCGCAGGCGCGCCGGGGCGCGCCTGAGTTCCTTACCAGTCTGTTATAGGCGGGGGGGGGCCGGCGGCGGGGGGGGGCCGCGGGGCGTGGGGGGGGGGGGGGGGGCTGGCCCCTCCGAACGGGTGTTGGCCCAACACGAAAATATTGGGGCCTGTGTCTTCGCGGGTTGGGCCCGTGTCGCTGCAATTCCCCCCCC
>NZ_LBHW02000060.1:0-24777 GCF_001005835.2 Achromobacter sp. LC458 | reverse complement strand
GGGTTACTTCACCACGTAGTTGTTGGCTTCGGCTTCACCCGACCATTTGCGCAACGCCGCGATGAATTCCGGGCACACGTTGCCGTCCACGCTGGTGCTGGTAATGATGCTGTTTTCCATGCGCATCAGCACAGTGCATTCATACACGCGGGTGCGGTTTTGATAGTGTCCCGTGCTGTTGGTTTGAAAAACAGGCGTGGCGGCGGAGGTGTTGGTGGCCGGGATCATCCCTACTACTTGCTGGCTGGTCCCCGTGGTGACCCATTCGGTGTAGGGCGCGGCCTGGTAGTCGGACCATTCCAGTTCCATCGTGTTGCCCACGGCGCGTTTTTTAGACGGCTCGCCCAGGGCGGCGATGGCGTCATTGATGGACCGGCCCTCCATGTTCTTGGCCACGTTCACGCTGGGCGAGAACGACAGGCCCGACTTGAACACATTGCCCAGGGACGGCAAGCCCGAGCTACCGCCGTCAGGCATGGGCGCGCAGCCCGACAAGCCCAGGGCGGCGGCAATCAGGGTGGCCGGCAACAGCAGCGTTTTGCGGCGGGTCGAACAATGCAAGGGCGACGTCATGGTGGGCGGTCGGTGTTCCGTGGCAAAGGGTCCGGTCGGCCTGTGATGCCGGCGGGGAGTCGGGGGATAACGCAGTCTGATTGTTTCTCTTCGTGACAGGCGGCCGGTTGATGCGGGCAGGGCATCAAGCCGACGACGCCGTGCCAAGCATCGATACACGTAAGAAAAGTCCGACATTTTTACCGGAAAACGGGGCCAGCGATCTCATCACGGTATGTGAAATTTGTTACTCAATATGCCTGGAAGGCGGCAAATCAGGGGGACGGAGCCCGCGCGCTTCTTGCTAACATCGTCCCCGCTTCGCTTCCGCATTCCTCTCTTTCATTGACCATGACGATGATGCCTGCCCGCTTTCACCCCCTGATCCGCGCTGCATTCGCCGCTATCGCCTTGCTGGCCGGTTTGGCTGCAAGCCCCGCGTATGCCGACAAGCAGTTTGGCGGCGTCGCCACCGATGGCAATCACGACAAAACGTACTGGACCATGCCCGAGGCGTCGCAAAAAGACGCCGAGGCCTCGTCGCTGGCCGAGTGCCGGCGCCAGGGCGGCAAGGACTGCAAGAAGTTGAACTGGTTTTCGGACAGCTGCCTGGCCTATGCGCGCAACTCGCGCCAGGACCTGTTTCCGGGCAACAGCGTGTCGTCCGAACTGGCCGCCAAGAAAGCCATGCGCCGCTGCACGGCAGGCAGCCCCGACGGCAAGTGCCGCCTGGTGTCGCTGCCGTATTGCGTGGGCCCCGGCTACAGCGCCGCCGACCTGCAAGGCGCCAAGCGCGCCAAGCCCGCCGATGTGGAAGCGTTGTCGGCCAAGGTCAATGACCGCCAATACTGGGGCGCCGTGGCCGAAGGCGCCGACGGCGGCCTGGTCTATTCGGACGGCTACCCGAAAGAAGACGACGCGGTCTCGACGCTGCTCAAGTGGGAAGAATGCAAGGACTGCCGCAAGGTGCTGACCTATAAGGACACCTGCGTCGGCATGGCCTGGGTGAAGGGCAGCGAAGGGCGTGGCACGCGCTTCACGGCGCTGAACCCCGACCCCGTTGCCGCGCGCGAGCAAGCGCGCAAGGAGTGCTCGGCCAAGACCGGCGCGCCGGCCTGCGTGGCAATGCTGCGCTGCTCGGGACGCGCCTACATCGACGGCTACCCGGGCGAAGACGTGAAGCCGAAGTAAGCAGGCGGGCCCGAGTCAGACATCACTTATCCAGCCACGGCGCTTCCTTCCACAGCTTCTGGAATTCCGCCTCGCCGTTCGTCAATTCGCCGGCATAGTCGGCGGGCGGCAGGTAGCGCAAGGGGGCGAACATTTCTTTCGCCTTGGCCTGGAACGCCGGATCATCGACCGTGCGCTTGACGGCGTCCGTCAGCTTCTCGCGCACCTCGGGCGGCAAGCCCTTGGGCGCCGCCAGGCCGCGCAGCGACGCCAGTTCAAAGTCATAGCCCTGTTCCTTGAAAGTCGGCACGTCGGGCAGCGCGGCGGATCGCGTCTTGCCCATCTGCCCCAGGAACCGCAGCGGCGTGCCGCCTTTCTGGTACTGCAAGGCCTCGCCCACGTTGATGGCGCCGATCGTGATTTCGCCACTGGCCAACGCGCCACGCACTTCACCCGCGCCCTTGTACGGAATGTGGCTTAGCTTCGTGCCCGACGCTCGCTCAAAGCGCAGCATGGCCAGGTGGTCGTCGGACCCCGTGCCCGTCGTGCCCACGGTGACCTTGCCCGGGTTTTTCTTGGCGTAGGCCAACAGGTCCGCCAACGTTTTCAGCTCGTTATCGTTGCGCACGGTAAAGGCGCCCGGATCATCGATCAAATTGCCCAACAGGTCATAGCTCTGCCACGTGAAGCCGGACTTGCGTTCGATGGGGATGGTCAGCAGGTTCGGCGTGTTGATAAAGCCGATGGTGTAGCCGTCCGGTTGCGCGCGGGCAAGTTCGGTAAAGCCGATGGCGCCGCCCGCGCCGGGGCGGTTGAGCACCACGATGCGCGCATCGTTGCCCAGGTACTTTTGAAGGAACGGCGCCATCATGCGCGCCACCAGGTCCGTGCCGCCGCCGGGGCCGTACGACACGATCAGATTGATGGGGTGTTCGGGGTAGCCGGCCGCTTGTGCGCCGGCCGAGTACAAGGTGGCGCCGGACAGCAGGGCGATGGACGCCGCCAGCGCGCGCAAGGTGCGGCGCTTGTTGTGGGGATATTGCATGGTGTCTCCTCTTGGGGTGGGTCGGCGGCTTGATGCCGCACTGTGTTTTTCAACGCCGCGCACGGTGTTTTTTCATATGCCGCGCACGGCGGGGTGCTACGACTGCAAGGCGGCAATCCGCGCGGCCGCTACCGGCCACACCTCGGGGTTGACCAGTTGCGGCGGACGCTCGCCGCGCAGCATGGCCGTCAATTGCTGCGCGGAAGACCGCGCCACATTGCGACGGGCCTCGTGCGTGACGCCCGCGGTATGAAAGGTGGCAACCACGTTCGGCAGCGCCAGCAGCGGCGCATCGCGCGGGGGCGGCTCTTGCTGCCAGACGTCCAGGCCCGCGCCGCGCAGGTGGCCGCCCCGCAGCGCGTCGTACAGCGCGGCCTCGTCGTGGATGCCGCCGCGCGCGGTGGATACGAACACTGCCTCCGGCTTCATGGCGGCAAAGGCGCGGGCATCGATCATGCCGCGCGTCGACGCGTCCAGCGGGCAGTGCAGCGACACGACGTCGGCCTGGGCCAGCAGGTCGGGCAAGGACACCGGTTCCGCGCCGCGTGCACGGATGGTGTCGGCGTCCAGCAGCGGATCATGCGCAATGACGCGCATGCCGAATCCTTGCGCAATGCGTGCCACCCGCGAGCCGATCTGGCCGATACCCACCAGCCCGATCACCGTGCCGTGAATTTCGTGGCCCATCAGATCCTCGCGTGAGAATCCGGTGTCGTGGCGCAGGCGTTGGTGCGATTCGACCACGCGGCGCTGCACGGCCAGCAGCAGCGCATAGGTATGCTCGGCCACCGAAGCGGCGTTGCCGCCCGCCTGGTTCACCACGGCAATGCCCGCTGCCGTGCAGGCGGGCACGTCCACGGTGTCGTAGCCGGCGCCGCCGGACGACACGCAAACCAGATCAGGGCATTGGGCAATCAGCTCCGCGTTGACGAACCATTGGCGCGGCAGTTCGTCCTTGGCGGCCGACACATGGTAGGCGTGGGCCGTGCGCAGGCTCGCCAGCGTGCGGGCGTCATCGCCGTGCGCGGGCAGCACCGATAAGGCTATGCCGGGTTCGGCGCCGACGATCTCGTCGAAGATCGGGTTCAGCCACAGGTCAAGGCGACACAGGCGTTTGGGGAAGTCTTGCGAGGGGGTACCGATATGCGGCATTGCACCTGGTCTCCGGTGGGCGGTCATCGTTTGAGGCGACTCTACGCGTGCGGACACCGGAGATAAAGCGAATAATTTTCTGATTCGTGCGCGACTTTTTCGAAACAGTGGTGTCGCGGTGTGGCTGTGCCACAAGGCCGCGCTACAGCATCCCGGCGGGCGCGCCGAAGTCCAGCGCGTCCTGGGCCAGCGCACGCAGGTTGGCCAGCATGGGCCGTGTGTCGTCGCGCCGCCATTGGAAGGTATAGGGCAGGGGGCGTAGAGGCGGCAGGCCGGGCAGCGCGTACAGGTCGCCGCGTTGGATCATGATGCGCGCCCATGCCGTGGGCAGAAAGCCCAGGCCCAGCCCCTGTCGCAGCATCCCCGCGATGGCGCCCCAGCTGTTGCAGCACTGGGTGCGGCCGGGCGAGATGCCTTGCTCGGTCAGCCAGTCGTCCAGCATGCGGATCACGCCGGAGCTTTGCGGCTGCGTAATCAGCGTCAGCCCGGGCAGGTCGGCCACGGTCAGCGCGGTGGGGTCCGGCACCGCGCGGGGGGCGGCCACCCACTCGAACGACGCGCTGCCGATCAGGTGCGAGGCAATCGACGCGCGCGAAGACGGCCCCGCGATTACGGCGAAATCCAGGTCGCCTTCTTCCAGGCCGCGTTCAACCAGTTCACCCACGCCCACATAGGGCTCGACCAGCAGGTTGGGATGTGCGCGCTGGATGTCGTCGATCAAGCGGGGCATCCACGTCATCGACGTCAGCTCGCCCGCGCCAAAGCGGCAGCGGCCGGAATAGGTCAGGTTGTTGCTGGCCTGCTGCATGAACTGGTCGGCGTTGCGCAGCAGGTCCTTGGCATGGGGAACCAGCTGTTCGCCCAAGGCCGTCAAGGTGGCGCTGCGGGCGCTGCGGCTGAACAGATCGGCGCCGATGGACGCTTCCAGTTCACCAATGCGCTTGGACAAAGACGACACCGAGATATTGAGCCGGTTGGCGGCAATGGCAAAGTTCTTGCAGGTGGCGGCCCAGTAAAAGGCTTCGAGTTGCTTGAGGGTCATGGCGGGGCTGGGGCAGGATCAGGTCGGCTTAAGGGCGAAGAAAAGTGTAATAAGCAATATCGATAAAGTCACTTTATTCAAACAAGCGCTGCGCCTATAGTCGTGCGCCATCGCCCAAACCATAGCGCGACGGCCGCTCCCGCAAGAGGCCCGCCGCCGCCAGGAGACCGCCATGCCCGACCCATTGCGCCATCTGCTCTGCTTGCATGATTTCCAGGCAGCCGCAAAGAAGCGCCTGCCTGAACCGATCTACGCCTATGTGTCGGGCGCGGTGGAAGACGGGCAGTCCGAGCGCGGCAACCGGCAGGCCTTTGCGCACTACGGTTTCCGGCCCAAGGTGCTGGTGGACGTCTCGCAACGCTCCACACGCGCCACCGTGCTGGGCCGCGACTACGCCGCGCCCGTCGGTGTGGCGCCCATGGGCATCGCGGCCTTGTCCAGTTATCGCGGCGACATCGTGCTGGCGCGCGCCGCCGCTGCCGCCGACGTACCGTGCATCATGAGCGGGTCGTCGCTGATCCGCTTGGAAGAAGTGATGCAGGCCGCGCCGGGCACCTGGTTCCAGGCATACCTGCCGGGCGATGACGCGCAGATCAGCGCCTTGGTCGATCGCGTTGCCGCCGCCGGCGTCACCACGCTGGTGCTGACCGTGGACACCCCCGTTGCCGCCAATCGCGAGAACAACGTACGCGCCGGCTTCTCCACGCCGTTGCGGCCCAGCGTGGGGCTGGCGTGGCAGGGGCTGACGCATCCGCGCTGGCTGTTCGGCACGTTTCTTCGCACGTTGTGGCGTCATGGCATGCCGCATTTTGAAAACAACTACGCCACGCGCGGCGCGCCGATTCTGTCGGCCAACGTGCTGCGCGATTTTTCAGATCGAGGCCATCTGAACTGGCGCCACGTGGCGGCCATCCGCCGCCGTTGGAAAGGGCGGATGGTCATCAAGGGCATCCTGCATCCCGACGACGCGGGCACCGCGAAGGCGCATGGCATGGACGGCGTGATCGTGTCCAACCATGGCGGCCGTCAGCTGGACGGCAGCGTGTCGCCGCTGTTGGCCCTGCCCGCCGTGGTGGACGCCGCAGGCGGCATGGACGTGATGCTGGACAGCGGCGTGCGGCGCGGGTCCGACGTGCTCAAAGCCATCGCGCTGGGCGCGCGCTGCGTGTTCGTGGGGCGGCCGTTCAACTACGCGGCCACCGTGGCGGGGCAGCGGGGCGTGGCGCACGCCATCGATCTGATCGTGGAAGAAGTCAGGCGCAACATGGGCATGTTGGGCGTGGTGGCATTGCGCGACGTGGTGCGCGACACGCTCGTGCGCTTGCCGCCGGGGCAAGACGGCGCGGGCGGCGACGGCGGGCCGGGCGGGGAGGGCGGCCAGTGCGGCCAGTGCGGCGACGGCGCCATGCGCACTTAGCCTAGAATGCCGGCACCCTGACTTTGCGCGGCTTCGTCCGCACTGCCGCTGTGTTCCGTTGTTCCTGCTTACTGGCGTGGCCTCGTTTGAGAATCTGGCGTCGCCGCGCGCTTGCCTGCTGTGTTGCGATGTCCGCCGTGATGGCCGCCATCGTGCCCGGCGTCGTGCAAGCGCAACCGGCCGCGGCCAACACCGACCATCTGAAAACCGTTGAGCCCATCGGCGGCGATTTCGCGCTGCAAGGCTATCCAAAATCCCACCTGCGAACGATCCTGTATCGCGGCAAGATCTACCGGCCCTTGAACGCCTATGAGTTCGTGCACGTCAAGCCGCTGGGGCCCACGCAGGGCGGCCAGCCCATGCTGCTGGCGGTGTCCAACGACTTCATGGGCGTGGGCACGATCTTGATCGCCGTGCAAAACGGCACGCCGCTGGCGCGCGTGCTCAGTCCCACGGTGGACGTGCGCGACCCGGACATGGGCCTGGCGCAGCCCGGCCGGCAAGACGTGCTGCTTTTCACGGCGGGCTCGCGTGCGCTGGTGACCTCGACCGGGCAGGTGCTGTGGTTTGAGCACAAGCGCCCGAAGGAGTACATCCATTCGATCCCGTTGTTGGTGTCGGTGTCGCCGGACAACAGGCAGGGCGCGTTGCTGTTGGATAACCAGATCCGGCTGGCGCGCTTTGACGACGGCCCCTATGCCAGCGTGCCGTTCACCAAGGACCGGCAGGCCAAAGCGTTCGCCGGTCTGTGGGAAGAGAGTTCGCAAGGGGCCAAAAAGGCCCTGGACGCCGGCCAGCGCATCGATCAACGGCGGCTATACAACAACCTGAAAGCGGCATGGATCAATCAACATTTTGCATGGCGCCAGGGCAAGGACGGCTGGCAGTTCACGGGGCTGGACCTGACGTCCGCGCCCCTGCCCGCACTGACCGCGCGGGAGCATTGACATGACGCACGTTGCAAAGCGATTGCTGCTGCAAGGCGTGGGCCTGCTTGCGGTATTGCTGTTGGCGGGATGCGCGGGCAGTGCCGCCCTCTACGAAGAGCATGTGCGCACCGAAGACGCCAACCCCAAGGATGTCGTCCTGACGCTGGACGTGACGTTTGCGCGCGCGCCCGATTTCGACCCGAAGCAAGACACCCGGGCAGGGCCGCCGCCGCACGTGGAATATTCCGGCGGCCCCAGCCTGGACGTGCCGTTCTATCAAAAGGGCATAGGCTTTGACCTGGGCGTGGTGGGCGACCCGCGCGCCTTGCTGGCCTTGCCGTATCCGTCGCCCGCCACGCGCACCACGTCGGCCAAATTGAAGATCTTTGGCGAACGGCGTAATGCCACGCTGTACCGCTTTGTCGTGCTGCCCCGCGCCGGCTGGAACAGCTACAACAGCTTCCAGGTCTCTTTCGCCATCAATGGCCGCCAAGAGGGCATGACGTTTGCCTACAGCGCCAAGGCGGTGTGCGACAGCACGTTCGACGTGACCACGCCCACCTATGGTTTCGGCATGTCGGTGTCGGCCAGATTGCCCGACGGCAAACCCGCTTGCTTGATGGCCTGCGACGCGCGGCCCGGCTACCCGGGCTATTGCGCGTTCGGCGCCGACGTGGAATCCATGTTGGTCCGTTGATGCGGGCCGGGCGGTCAGCCGCCCATGTCTTTCACCGCCCGTTCGATCAACCCTTGCAGCCAGGCCAGCGCCGCGTCCGTCGGCGCGCGCCGGCTGCTGATCATGTCGACGGCAAATGGGCCGGGGTCCACTTCCGGCGGCAAGGGCCGCAGGCTGAGGCTTTGCCCCGCCAGGCGCTGCGCCGCGCGGCGCGCCAATGTGGCGATCAAGTCCGTACCGGCCACGGCGTGGGGCAGGGCGACGATGTGTGCAAACGTGCACGCGACGCGGCGCTTGCGGCCCAGACGTGCCAGGCCGGCGTCCACCACCCCGCGCGCGGAACCATCGTCGCTGGGCACGAACAGCGCGTGCGGCAAAGCGACGTAGCGTTCCAGCGTCAGCTTGCGGCCACGCAGGCCGGGATGCTGTTTGTCGGCAATGCAGATGAAGGTTTCTTCGTATAGCCGCTTGGCGCGCATGCGCTTGGGCGGGCTCAGGTGGCCGCCGATGGCGATGTCGACGGTGCCGTTATCCAGTTGTTCGTAAATGGCGGCGCGGTCCAGGCGGGCGACGCGCAAGTCCACCGCGGGCGCTTCACGGCGCAGGCGCGCCACGATGTGCGGCACGAGCACCACGTCGGCATAGTCGCTGGCGGCCAGCGTAAAACGCCGCCCGTGCGCCGCACCCGGGTCAAACCCCACCCCTTGGGCCAGCGCGCGCCGGATCTGATCCAGCGCGCTGCTTACGGCGGGCATCAGCGCGATAGCGTGGTCCGTGGGCTGCATGCCGTCGGCGGTGCGCAGGAACAGTTCGTCGTTGAACAGGCGCCGCAACCGGCCCAGCGCGCTGCTTACCGAAGGCTGTGCGCGGTGAATGCGCTGCCCGGCCAACGTCACGTTGCGCGTATCGTACAGGGCTTCAAAAGCCACCAACAGGTTCAAGTCCACGGCAGATAGATTCATGCGGTCAATAGTACGTATAGCGGATATCGATTTCAACAATTGGCGCTGTCGCTTCTACCATGGTCCGCATGGACACACAAAGGAAGCAGGCATGGCAACCGTATTGATTACCGGCATTGAACCGTTCGATGGCGAAACGCTTAACCCCTCGTGGGAGGCCGCGCGCCGCCTGGACGGGCAGACCGTGGCGGGCGCGCACTTGGTTGCGCGCCAACTGCCCTGCGTCATCGGCAAGGTGGTGGATCGCTTGCGCCAGGCAATCGATGACGTGCAGCCGGACGTGGTGATCTGCCTGGGGCAGGCGGGCGGTCGCGTGGACGTGTCGGTCGAGCGCGTGGCGATCAACGTGATCGATGCGCGCATTCCCGACAACGAGGGCCGCCAGCCCGTCGACGAGCCCATCGTGGCGGGCGGCCCGGCGGCCTATTTTTCTACCTTGCCGATCAAGGCCATCGTCCGCGACCTGCGCGCGGCCGGCATTCCCGCTTCGGTGTCGTCCACGGCGGGCACCTACAACTGCAACACCATCTTCTACGGCCTGGCGCATCTGATCGCCACGCAGCGGCCCGCGTTGCGCGGTGGCTTCGTGCACGTGCCTTACCTGCCCGAGATGGCCACGCGCCATCCCGGCGCGCCCAGCCTGGCGCTGGACGTGCTGGTGCAGGGCGTCAAGATCATGGTGGCCACGACGCTGGCGGTGTCGCAAGACATCAAGCTGGGCGCGGGCGCGCTGCACTAACCGACGGACATCAACATGAACACAACATTGGCGAACGCCGACACCTTTGCGCTGGACGGCACGCCGTTCCAGCATCGCCGCGTGGTGGTGGACGGCTTGGGATACCACGTGGTGGAAGGGGGCACGGGGCCCGCGCTGATCTTGTTGGCGGGCTTTCCGCAAAGCTGGTACGCGTGGCGGCGCGTGATGCCGCTGCTGGCGCCGCACTTTCGCGTGTTTGCCGTTGACCTGCCTGGGCAGGGAGACTCCGACAAGCCGCTGGATGGCTACGATACGCGCACCGCCGGCGAACGCCTGCATGGCTTGTTCCACGCGATGGGCCTGACGCGCTATGCGCTGGCGGGCCACGATATCGGCGCGTGGATCGCGTACCCCTACGCCGCGCGCTATGCGCACGAGGTCGATCACGTGGTGCTGCTGGACGCGAACATTCCCGGCGTCACCCTGCCGCCTGCCATCGAGCTTGGCGCGGATAACTGGCGCAGCTGGCACTTCTTGTTCAACAGCGTTCCCGACTTGCCCGAAGCCTTGCTGGCCGGGCGCGAGCGCATCCTGATCGAATGGTTCTTCTCACGCAAGACGGCCAACAAGCCGGGCGTGTTCAGCCGTGCCGACATCGATGAATACGAACGCGTGTACCAGACCTTGGGCGGCCTGCGCGGCATGCTGGGCTACTACCGTGCTGAACCGGAAGACCGCGAGCAGAACCGCGCGCTGCGCGATACGCCGTTGACCGTGCCGGTGCTGGCGCTGGGCGGAGAACAGGGCAGCGCGCCCGGCCTGCACCAAGCGCTGCGGCCCCTGGCACGCGATCTTCAGGGCGGCGTGTTGGCCGATTGCGGCCACTATCTGCCCGAGGAACAACCGCGAGAATTGGCGCAGCGCATGTTGGCGTTCTTGACGGACAAGCGCGCCTAGCCGGGCTATTTTCACATTGCGTATCGGTATTTGTTGCGCGCCGGCGCCGCCCCTATCCTGAATTTTTGCAAACACACAGGGGCGGCAAATGAGCACACTGGAACACACGCGGCTGGACATCCGGCCGCTGTCGGTTTTTACGGGCGCCGAGATTCACGGCGTGGACCTGACGCAAGCGCTGACCGAAGACGAGGTCGAGCAGATCCGCGCGGCGCTGCTGCGCTGGAAGGTCGTTTTCTTTCGCGACCAACACATCGACCACGCCCAGCACCTGGCTTTTGCGCGGCGTTTTGGACGCCCGACGTCGGCGCATCCGTACGACGCGAATCCACCCGAAGGCTATCCCCAGATCCGCACGATTTCATCGCGGTCCACTACCGGGCGGCGCGGTGAACGCTGGCACACCGACGTAACGGGCGTGGTCAATCCGCCCGCCGCGTCCATCCTGCGGGCGGGCCGGCAAGTGCCTGCGTATGGCGGCGACACGATCTTCACCAATCTGGTGGCGGCTTACGAGCATTTATCGCCCGCGTTGCGCGCGCTGGCAGACGGCCTGTGGGCACGCCACCAGTTTGGCGGCTACAACGGCGACTTCGACAACCAGACCGTCTATGCCCAACGGGTGCAGGCGAGCCCGCTGGTGTCCGAGCACCCCGTGGTGCGCGTGTTGCCCGAGACGGGCGAGCGCGCGCTGTTCGTGAACCCCGGCTTCACGCGGCGGATCAAGGACGTCAATGAAGAGGAAAGCCGTCACCTGCTGAACCTGTTCTTTGAAGAAATCACTCGGCCCGAATACACCGCGCGCTTCCGTTGGGAGCCCGGCAGCATCGCGTTCTGGGACAACCGTGCGACGGCCCACCAGGGGCCGGGTGACTTTGCTTATCTGGACACCGAACGCGTGCTGTACCGCATCACGCTGGAGGGCGACGTGCCCGTGGGGGTGGACGGCCGGCATTCAACGGCCGTGCTGGGCAAGCCGTTCAGCGCGTTCGGCGCGGACACGGGAGCCACGGCATGAGCAGCAAACGCAAATCCGCATGGCGCTTGGGGCTGGGTCTGGCGGCGGGCGTGGTGGTGGGCGCCGGCCTGTTGAGCAATTTTGCCGGGTCGGCGCCGGTGGCCTCGGAAGACGCCAACCGCTACCCGAACCGACCCGTCAAGATTGTGGTGCCGGTTGCGGCGGGCGGCAGCGCCGACAAGCTGGCGCGCACCCTGGCGCAAAAGCTGGGCGAGAAATGGCGCCAGAGCGTCGTCGTCGAAAACCAGCCGGGCGCCAGCAGCGCCATCGGCAACGCGGCCGTGGCGCATGCTCGCGGCGATGGCTACACGCTGCTATTGGCCGGCGACGCCTTGTCGCTCAATGCCTTGCAGGCCAGCGTGCCGTACGACCCGGTCAAGGACTTGCAGGGCGTGACCAAGGCGGTGGTGAACCCCCAGCTGCTGGTGGTGCGCCCCGGCCTGGGCTTGAAGACCTTTCAGGAGTTCGTGGCGCTGGTCAAGCAACGGCCCGGCGAGATTTCGCTGGCCTTGCCTGGCGGCACGGGCAGCTTGCAGCACCTGGCGGTGGAACTCTTGAACGAGCGCATGGGCGCGAAGACGAATCAAATCCCTTACCCCGGCGGCGGCCCGGCCACGCTGGACGTCTTGGGCGGGCACGTGGACGCGATGTTGATCACCTTGGCCGCCGCCACGGAAAACGTGCGCAGCGGCAAGCTGGTGGCGCTGGCCGTGACCACGCCGACGCGCTCTGGCGCGTTGCCCGACGTGCCCACCATGCAAGAGGCGGGGCTGCCCGACTACGCGGTGGAAAGCTGGCAGGGCTTGTCCGTGCCGGCATCCACGCCGCGCGCGGTGGTCGACCGGATCAACCGCGACGTCGTGGCGGTGCTGCGCGAGCCCGATACGGCGGCCTTGCTGGAAAACCTGGGCTTCACCATCGCCGCGACGGCGCCCGAAGCGGTGGACCAGACGGTGCGCGACGACATCGCCACTTACCGCCGCATCATCGCGTCGGCGGACGTGAAGCTGAAGTAGCGCACGGCCGCGCCGTCGCCCGGACGCCGTCGCACGGATGCCGCCGCACGGACGCCGTCGCCCGGACGCCGTCGCCCGGATGCCGCCGCACGGATGCCGTCCCCGCCCGGACCTTCCGCATATTGATATCTGAAAGTCTTCTTTGTCTTGCCGGCCTGGCGCCCGCAGCATGGACGCACGTTCACATCAACCGACAAGACAACAACATGACGATACGCAAAGCAGCCTCCCACCAGGTCGTCGGCATCGCCGGCGGCTACATCAGCCTCACCCTTGCCCTGGCGTTGGCGCTTGCCGCCGGTGCGGCCCACGCCGACGCCACGCTGGACAAGATCAAGCAGCGCGGCACGGTCACCATCGGCGTGCTGGCCAACGGCGGCGTGTTCGGCTCGCTGGACCCGGCCACGCAGCAGCTGGTGGGCTGGAACCCCGAGCTGGCGCGTGAGCTTGCCAAGGGCCTGGGCGTGAAAGCCGAGCTGGTGCAGGTGCAAACCGCGACCCGCACGCAATTCCTGATTTCGGGCAAGGTGGATCTGCTGATCGCGTCGATGGAACTGAACCCGGAACGCGCCGAAATCCTGGGCTATGCGCCTACGCCGTTCTTTCGGGTGGGCGGCGCGGCGGCCACGCTGAAGACCAGCGGCATCGCCAAATGGGAAGACCTGCGCGGCAAGCCGGTGTGCGTGTCACAAGGCAGCAGCTTCGCCAAGCCCTTGTCGTCGGACTATGGCGCGGTGGTCAAGGGCTACAAGAGCTCTTCCGATTCGCTGCTGGCGCTGCGCGGCGGCCAGTGCGTGGCGGCCGTCCACGACTCCACCTTGATCCATCCGCTGCTGCGCAACAACCCGGAATGGGCCGACTACCACGCGCCCATCGCGACCGAGGTGCTGCCCGCCAATTCCGTGGTGTGGACGCGCAAGGGCGAAGCCGACACGATTGCCGCCGTCGACAAGGTGGTGCGGGACTGGCACCGCACGGGTTGGCTGATTGCCACCGAAAAGCGACTTGGCATCGAGCCCGCCCAACCCTTGTTGCAGGAACTGCACGCCAAAGCCAAGCAGGGCGGCTGAGCGCGCCTGAATACGGATCGGACATACGAAGATGAAGCATCTGGGCAAGAACAACTCGGGCAAGAACAATTCAGGCAACGCGGGTTCGGCGATGTATCCCCGTGTGCTCACCAACGGTGATGCCGGCAAACCGCTCGCGCCACGGCCACGCGCCGCCATGGCGGTCGCGCTGGTCGCGGGCTTGGCGACCTTGGGCACGGCCGGCATCGCGCACGCCGACGCCACGCTGGACAAGATCAAGCAGCGCGGCAAGCTCGTGGTGGGGGTGGACGGCGCCAGCCCGCCGTTCGGCGTGCTGGACCCGGCCACCGGCAAGGTCGGCGGGTTTCAGACGGACCTGGGCGCGGACATCGCCAAGCGCCTGGGCGTCACGCTGGAGACGGTGCCGGTCACCGCGTCCACGCGCGTGCAATTCCTGCAAGCCGGCAAGGTGGATCTGCTGATCGCCAACATCCAATGGACCCAGGAACGCAGCGAAATCCTGAGCTACGCGCCCACGCCCTACAACCTGGTGGGCGGGGCGGCCATGGTGTCCAAGAAAAGCGGCATCAAGCGCTGGGAAGACCTGAAGGGCAAGGTGGCGTGCGTGTCGCAAGGCAGCAACTTCGCCAAGCCCTTGCAGGACACCTATGGCGCGGTGGTAAAGGGCCTGCGCAATATTCCGGAATCGTTGCTGGCGTTAAAGGGCGGCAGCTGCGACGCGTCGGTGCACATCCAACCGGCGCTTTATGAAACGCTGCACGGACCCAGCGCAGCGCAATGGAACGACTTTGAACTGGCGACGCAGGATCAATTGATTCCATCGCCCACGGTGATCTGGACGCGCCGCAACGAGGCCGACACGCGCGCCTTGGTGGACGGCGTGATCCGCGACTGGTTGACCACGGGCTTGCTGGTGCAGGCGGCCGAACGCTATGGCGTACCGGCCGATTACCTGAAGCAGGCCACCGCCCGGGCGCATGCCGGCCAATTCGACAGCGCGCCGCCCGAAGCCAACGCCAAGCCGTGACGCTCTGCCAGGACGGTAAGCAGTGCCCCCAACGCTTGACGCCTCGGATCCTCCGACCGCAAAGGAAGTGACATGACCACGAACCTGTTCCCCGACGCCTTGTCGCGCCGCGCCCGCGGCGCCCAGCTGTCTCCCATTGCCGCCGCCGGCGCCCGCGCGGCGCGGTTGGCGGCCGAGGGCCGTTCCATCATCGTGCTGACCTCGGGTGAACCCGATTTCGACACGCCCGACGCCATCAAGCAGGCGGCTCGCGTCGCGCTGGAACAGGGCCAGACCAAGTACACACCCACCGCGGGCACGGCGGCGTTGCGCCGCGCCGTGGCGCAAGGCTACCGCCAGCGAGACGACGTGGACGTGGACGCCTCCAACGTCATCGTTTCCAACGGCGGCAAGCAGGTGATCTACCTGGCGCTGAACGCCACGCTGGACGAGGGCGACGAGGTGATTGTGCCGGCCCCGTACTGGCCCACGTTCCCGGACGCGGTGCGCATCAACGGCGGCCAGCCGGTGGTGGTGCCCACGCGCGCCGAACAGGGTTTCAAGCTGACGCCGCAGAGCTTGCGGCAAGCGATTACGGCGCGCACCAAATGGCTGATCCTGAATTCTCCCGGCAACCCCTCGGGCGCGGTCTATACCGCTGACGAGCTGGCCGCGCTGGCCGCCGTGCTGCGCGACGCGCCGCATGTGCTGGTGCTGTGGGACGAGATGTACGAAGCGATCTGGTTCTTGCAGCCGCCCGTGTCCCTGCTGCGCGTGGCGCCCGATCTTGCCGGCCGCACGCTGGTGGTCAACGGCGTGTCCAAGGCGTATGCCATGACAGGCTGGCGCATTGGTTGGGGCACGGGGCCCACGCCGTTGATTCATGCACTGGAAGCCGTGCAGTCGCAGGTGTCGTCCGGCGCCAGCTCGTTGGGGCAGGCGGCAGCGCTGGCTGCGTTGCAAGGGGCGGCGGACGGGTTTGTAATAAATGCCAGGCACGCGTACGCCGCGCGTGCGCAGCACGTGGTGGATGGCCTGGGTGCGGTGCCGGGCTTGCAGGTGCACGCGCCGCACGGCTCGTTCTTTGCATGGGTCGGCGTGGCGGGCCTGATTGGCGCGGTGCGGCCGGACGGGCGCCGCATCGAGCACGACGGTGACGTGGTCGACTGGCTGTTGGAGTCGGCGGGCGTGGCCGTGGTGCAGGGCAGCGCCTATGGCTTGTCGCCGTATTTGCGGCTGTCATTCGCGGCGTCCGACGCCGATATCAACGCGGCCATCGAACGTATCGGCCAGGCCGTCGCGACGTTGGCGCCGCAGGCATCGCTGGAGGCCGCCGCATGATGGAAAAGCTGTTGCAAGCGTGGGTTGATGTCTTCAAGCCGCTGGGCCTGAACTACAGCTTTGTGCAGGACCCGGGCGAGCTCTCGGCGTTCGGGCATGGCCTGTTGGTGACGCTGCAACTGTGCGCATGGACCATCCCCGTCAGCCTGTTGTTCGGCGTGCTGATCGCAGCGGGGCTGACCAGCGGCCGCCGATGGTTGGCGGCGCCCTTGCAGGCCTTCGTTGAACTCACGCGCAACACCCCCACGCTGGTGCAGTTGTATTGCGCGTTCCTGGTGTTGAACATGCTGATCACGCAGAAGCTGGGCGGCGGCAATCCCATCACGCCGTTCGCCTGGGTGGTGATCGTGGTGGCGCTGCACAAGGGCGTGTTCCATGCGGAAGCGCTGCGCGCCGGCATCCAGGCCGTGCCGTCGGTGACGATGGAGGCCGCGCGGTCGCTGGCGTTTACAAGGCGCCAGATCCTGACGCAGGTGCAACTGCCGCTGGCCGTGCGCTTTGCCTTGCCGGCGCTGGTCAACAACCTGGTGGACCTGGTGAAAATGACCGCCATCGCGTCGGCCATCGCGGTGGGTGACGTGACGTACGAATCGATCATGATCTGGTCGCATCGAGACAACGTGCTGGAACTGCTGCTGCTGATCCTGCTGTACTTCGGCTTGCTGACCTGGCTGGTCAGCGTGGCGGGCCGTCGTCTGGAAGACCGTCTGAGGATGCCCGGCTATGGCCAATGATCTTGCGTTCAAGGGCGCCGATGCCAAAGCGCCCGGCGTCGACGGGCAGCAACGCCGCCGTCGGGCCACCGCCGGGTTTCTGCCGGCGTTGTTGCCAGCATTGTTGCCCGCGTTGTTGCGCGACCCGTGGTTTTTGCTGTTGTTGGCCCTGGTCGCGCTGGGCTTGACCTGGGCCGTCACCGGCACCACGCCCGAAGCCGTGGCGGCCTTATGGCACTGGTCGCCCGCCTTGCTGCGTGGGCTGGCGATGAACATCCAGATCAGTCTGCTGGCGATGGCGCTGGGCACGCTGGTGGGGCTGGTGATCGGCGCGCTGTCGCTGTCGCCCTCATGGCTGTTGCGCCGGGCCACGCGCGCTTACGTTCTGCTTTTTCGCAATGCGCCGATTCTGGTGCTGGTGTATTTCACCACCTACGTGTTTCCGTTCGAACTGAACCTGGGCGGCTGGTATGTGCCGTTCCCCGATTGGATCAAGGTGGTGATCGGCCTGGGGCTGCCCGCCAGCGCCAATGTGGCCGAGATCTTCCGGGGCGCCATCCAGTCGATACCCAGCGCGCAGTGGGAAGCGGCGCAGTCGCTGGCGTTCAGGCGTACTCAGATTTTCCGCATGGTGGTATTGCCGCAGTGCGTGCGGCGCATGTTGCCGTCGTGGATGAACCTGATGGCCAGCATCACGATGAGCACGTCGCTGGCGTCCTTGGTAGGCGTGCACGACCTGGTGGATACCGCCACCGTCGCCAGCAACACGGTGGCGCGCAGCGACTTCACCATTCTTGTCTATTTCACGCTATTGGCGCTGTTTTTCGCCTATTGCTATCCCATCGCGCGTTGGACGCGGTACCTGGAACGACGCCATGAACATCATTGAACTGAATCCGCTGGTCAGCCTGCGCGACGTGCACTTGGCGTTTGGCGATACCGAAGTGCTGCGCGGCATCGACCTTGAAGTCAAGCAAGGGCAGGCGGTGTCGATCATCGGCCCGTCTGGGTCGGGCAAGTCCACCATCCTGCGCTGCATCACCGGCCTGTTGCGTGCGCAACGCGGCGCGATCCAGGTGGGTGGCGTGCGCGTGGACGGGCTGAAAACAGAAGCCGACTTCATCGCCTTGAGAAAGCGCGTGGGCTTCGTGTTCCAGCAATACAACCTGTTCCCGCACCTTAGCGTGCTGGAAAACCTGGTGATCTCACCCGTGAAGGTGGCCGGGCTGCCGCGCGTGCAGGCCGAGGCCCGCGCGCGTGAACTGCTGGCCAAGGTGCGCATGGAACACAAGGAAGGCGCGTATCCCGGCGAACTCTCGGGCGGCCAGCAACAGCGTGTGGCCATCGCGCGCGCGCTGGCGCTGCAACCTGAGTTGATTTTGTTCGACGAGGTGACCTCGGCGCTGGACCCCGAAATGGTCGGCGAAGTGCTGACCGTGATTCGCGATCTGGTCCAGGACGGCATGACCTGCGTGCTGGTCACCCATGAAATGCGCTTTGCGCAAGAGGTGAGCGACACCGTGTACTTCACCGAAGCGGGCCGCATCGTGGAATCCGGCCCGCCGTCGCGCCTCTTCGGCGCGCCTGACAGCGACCGTACCCGCGCCTTCTTGCAGCGTTCGCTGGGCGCCTCGCCCGCCCGCCGGTCCACGTCGGATCCGATCGCGAACGCGATGTCTTTCGACCCGCTGCGCCTGGCGGTGTAACCCACAAGGAATCTGATCATGACTTTCCCATCCGCAATGTCGGTAGGCCACCAAGAGGTGCGCGCATGAGCCTGGATCACGCCCACGTCCAAACCCGGCTGGTACACGCCGGCTCTCCCGCATTGACGCAGGGAGCGGGCCCGGTCAACGTGCCGGTCGTGCGCACCAGCACCGTGCGTTTTGCCGACACCGCCACGCAGGCCGCGCTTAACCAGCAACGCGCGGCGGGTGACCGCGTTGCCACGTACGGGCGCCACGGCCTGGACACGCACCAGGCGCTGGAAGAGGCGGTGGCCTTGCTGGAAGGCGGCTATCGAACGGTGCTGGCGCCGTCCGGCCTGGCCGCGATCACGTTGGTGCTGCTGGCGACGCTTGCGCCGGGCGATCACGCGCTGGTGGCCGATAGCGTGTATTCGCCGGTGCGCAAGGTCGACAAGTCCTTGCTTGCGCGCTATGGCATCGAAGTGGAATATTTTTCACCGGGGCAAGATGCGCTGGAACCGTTGATCCGGCCCAGCACGCGGCTGTTGTATCTGGAGTCGCCCAGCTCGCTGCTGTTCGAGGTGCTGGACTTGCCCGCGCTGGCAGCCACCGCGCGCCGTCATGGCCTGTGGGTGGCGGCCGACAACACCTGGAGCGGCGGCCTGTACTACCAGCCCTTGGCGCTGGGCGCGCACATCTCCATCCAGGCCGCCACCAAATACCTGGCCGGCCATTCGGATGTGATGATGGGCGTGGTCACTGTGGACAGCGCCGAACTGGCGCAACGGATTGGCGCGACTTACGACGCGCTGGGCTTGTCGGTGGGCGCGGACGACGCCTATCTGACGCTGCGTGGGCTGCGCACGCTGGACGTGCGCCTGGCGCGCCATCAAGTCAACGCGCTGGCCGTGGCGCAATACCTGGCCGCGCACCCGGACGTGTCGCGCGTGTTTCATCCGGCCTTGCCCGAAGACCCTGGCCACGCGTTGTGGCGGCGAGACTTCAGCGGTGCAAGCGGCTTGGTGTCTTTTGCCTTCGATCACCCGGACCCGACGGCGGCATCGCGCTTCATCGACGCGTTGCAGTACTTTTCGATCGGCGCGTCCTGGGGCGGTTATGAAAGCCTGGCGCTGGAAGCCGCGCCGCAACGGCTGGCGGAACATAGCCTGTGGAAGCAGGTGTCCGGGCAGCAATCCGTGGTGCGGCTGCACATCGGTCTGGAGAATCCGCAAGATTTGATCGGCGACCTGGAACGTGCGTTCAGCAGCACGCGCGAGGCGTTGCGACGCAGCGCCTGAGGCGGGTTCCAGACATCAGCGCAACGATAAAAAACAGCTGCGCGTATTTGCTAATAAGCGGCGCGCTTTAAGGTTTCTGGCTATGTAGAAGCAATTACAACCTCTTTGTCCGGTTGTGCCTTCGGGTACTAAGATTTGCCCTGTTCCATGGCTGGCAGCAGGGCATGACTTCACTTCTTTCGATCGATTCGGTACAGCTTCCATTCCTGTCGCGCCGGCTTCACGCCGTGCGCGAGTTCTATCACCGCGTCATCGGCCTGGACGAGATGCCCGCGCGGGATGGCCAGCGCCTGCTTTTCTCTTTGGGCGACGCGACGCTGTCGCTATCTCCGGTCCAGGAGCTGAGCAGCGGCGTCAAGCCCGACTACCTGGCGCTGAAGACGCGCGCCTACGACGAGATCCTGGCGCGTCTGCGTCAGGCCGGGCATTTTCCGGTCTGTTCCAAGCCCGACGCATCGCCGCGCGTGATGTACGTAAAAGACCCGTCCGGCAATCAACTGGCCTTCCTGGGCTGAGGGCGCGCGATGAACTTTCAGCAATTGCGTTCCGTGCGCGAAGCCGTGCGCCAGGACTTCAACCTGACCGACGTCTCGGAAAGCCTGCATACCTCGCAACCCGGTGTCAGCCGGCAGATTCGCGAGCTTGAAGAGGAAGTGGGCGTCGACATTTTTGTGCGCTCGGGCAAGCGGCTGATCGGCCTGACGCCGCCCGGCGCGCTGATCTTGCCCTTGGTCGAACAAATCCTGCAATGCGCGGACAACATCCGGCATGCAGGCGCCGAATACGCCGATAGCCGGCAGGGCGTGCTGTCGATCGCGGCCACGCATTCGCAGGCGCGCTACGCCTTGCCGCCGGTCATCAAGGAATTTCGCCAGCGCTATCCGGACGTGGTGCTGCACCTGCATCAAGGCTCACCCAAGCAGGTGTCTGAAATGCTGCTGGAAGGCGAGGCCGACATCGGCGTGGCAACCGAAGCCGTCGCCAACTATCCGGGGCTGGTCAACCTGCCGTGCTACCGCTGGAGCCACAGCATCATCGTGCCGCGCGGCCATCCGCTGGAAGGCCGGCACGACGGCATCAGCCTGTCGCAGTTGTCCCGCTATCCCATCATCACCTATGGCCAGGGCTACACCGGCCGCGCCCACATCGACGAAGCGTTTGCCCGGGCCGGCCTGACCCCGGACATCGTCATGACGGCCATGGACGCCGACGTGATCAAGACCTACGTAGAGCTGGAACTAGGCGTAGGCATCGTGGCCGCCGTGGCCTGGGACCCCGAACGCGACACGCGGCTATGCGCCATCGACGCCCGCCACCTGTTCGAAATCAACCTGACCCGCCTGGCCATCCGCCGCGGCGCCTGGCTGCGCGGCTACGCCTTCCACTTCATCGAGATGTTCGTCCCAACCCTGACGCGGGAAGTGGTGGAACGGGAGCTGAAGGGAGAGGGCTGAGGGGCTGTGCGGCTGGCGTTTCGGTGAAAGCGGCTGAGCGTGCAGGGTCGATGCAGCGCCATGCGGCGCGGGCGTTGTCAACGCGTGGGTTCGTGCGGCGCGGCCCCGGGTGTCCGGCCTCGAATTTCAGGCGTGGGCCAATCACTGTCGTCATCGAACCGGCCAAGCCAACGCTGCGTGTCGGAGCGATTGAAACGCTCATTCGGATCGCCATCCCATTCGCCCGAGCCCACCAGGTCCAGCAGGGGATGGCGGATACGGCGAAGCAAACGGTTGGCCAACACGGGAAGCTCGGGCACGCCGTTTTCGACGGGGTAGAGTTCCGGTTGCGGGCCAAGTTCGATCCACTGGCCGCAGTGCAACGTGTCGATGCGGACGCGGGGGTCGGCAAGGTGCGCGGCAACGTCGTCGCGCGATATCCCAAGCTTTTCGCGCCAGATGTCGGACAGGAAAAAGCCCCAGGTGGGGGGGCGGATGCCGGAGGGTAGATCTGGGCTGAACATCATGCCGAAGGGATAATCCGTATCCAGGCCGTAAAAATGGTTGGCCAACGCGCGGTCCCAAGTGGCCACTTCGGCGCGCATGCCGAATTCCAACGGGTTGCCCATTGCAAACCCACTGTAGACCTGTGCCGGCTTCAGAAGCTCGATCGTCTCAATCACAAATCTCCGCCAGATATCTCGGTTATCCAGCCACCATTGCCAACGGTAATAGAACTGAATAGAGGAATAACATTGGTGACGCTCACCAAGCGTCGGCTCTCGCCACAGATAAGCCGAGTGCGTCGGCGAGCTTTTGTAGTTCTTTTCGTCGGTGAACTTGACCGCGAACGCTTGATCGAGCGGGGTTTTTCTGGCCCATTCGCGCAGGTCGCCCAGACGTTTAGAGCCGTAGGGGTGCGGGCGCTCGGAGTCCGGATGGGTGGCGATCAGATACGGGTGACCCAGGGCGTTTTCAAATGATCTGTGGACGTCGATCATGTCCAGAGTCGCCGCAAGATAGTGCTCTGGATCGTAGGTGAAATAGAACGTTAGATATGGCGTTGACGCGAGTTCGAAATCGCCGTGGTCCACTGCGGTATTAGGCCATCGTTTCAGGTCGGCGATCATGCCGGAAATGTCGTCTTGGTTTATCAGACTATCGCTGGCGCTCATCTGCCTCTCCTTGGTTTTCCCTGTTGATCCGACTTGGCATTCGCGACGGACCGGTATCCGGTGCAATCCTCGGGAACCCGTAGCAGGGCGACCTTGGATTTGTCTTCGTTCATGAGTCGTACGTAAGCGCCCATTTGCCTGTCCCTGACCCAGTCATCGGGAAACTTGATTTCCACAGCGGCAAATACGTTGCCGACTTCAAAGGGCTGCTGCCTATATTCGACAATGACGAGGTCGGGCGCCAAGCTTCCCCTCGGCCGTGGCCAGAATGGAAAAAACTCGCTAATGCGCTTTGGACGCGTGCATGGAGTGCCGAGATAGGCGGCGTTGGATTTTCCGTCATAGTTCGGCTCCGCCTTCAACGGGCTTTGCCATGCCAGCAAATCGTCCACGACTTCAAACACCAGCGACGCGGTCGTTTGCTTCAACGCCACATCAATCGTGGTTTCGATGATCTCTCCGGGAATTTTCTTGCGTATTCGGCGCGGTACGGTCAGCGGAGATTTCAGCGCCCACTGGCATACCGTGCTGATCACCGGCCGAAACGGAATTTTTCGCTCGATATATTGTCGGTACGTGACGTTCTCGCTGCGTCCGCGCGATACCGTGCTGTTGCCACCCGTGCGCACGAACGTCGAACTCTTGATGTCGATTTCATCCTTCATCCCCTGAATCACGTCTTTAAAGATCGATTGCACTTCCTTTTTCCGCTGACCGATCTGCGCCAGGGTGTCGGCGGCTTCAATAGCGGTTTGAGCGGTCTCGTAGGCGGCATAGGCGCGATAAGCGCGGTAGCCCCAGATGAGAGCGGCGGCGACAGGGGCGGCCATTGGGTTCTCCTGATGTGGGGACGCGATCAATACCCTGGGGGTGTCCCGATGATTGAGTTGCGGGTCGGCCAATCGCTGCCGTCATCGAACCGGGCTAGCCAACGCCGGGTGTCGCGGCTATCGAAGTGCTTGCCGGGTTCTACGTCCCGAGGGCAGAAGCCGAGCAGATCCAGTTGCGGATGGCGGATCTTGCGCAGCAGGCGGTTGAGGACAGCGGGCAGCCTGGGCACACCCTGTTGAACGGGATAGAGCTCCGGCCGCGGTCCCAGTTCGATCCATAGTCCGCAATCCAAGGGCTCGATACGGATAAGCGGGTCGGCAAGCTGGGCCGCCACTTCGTCGCGGGAGGTGCCGAGCTTCTCGCGCCAAATGTCAGACAGAAAGAAGCCCCAAGTGGGCGGGCGTATGCCGGACGGCAGTTCGGCTGCGCGCATCATGCCTGGCGGGTGGTCGATGTCCAGGCCGTAGAAATGCGGTGCAAGCGCCCGATTCAGGATGGCCGCTTGTGAGCGCATGCCAGGTCCCAAAGGGTTCGCGACGGCAAAGCCGCTATAGACCTGCGCGGGCGTCAGATACGCGATGCTCTCCAGCACAAACTGCCGCCACTCGTGCTGGTGGTCCAGCCACCATTGCCAACAAAAGTAAAACTGTAGCGATGAGTAATACGGCGCTTTCCCCGCGATGGCGGGTTCGCGGCGCAAATATGCAGAATGCCCGGGTGAAGTCTGGTGGTTGTCCTGGTCCGTGAGGTTCACCGTGAACACTTGGTCAACCGGGCAACGGCGTGCCCACTCGTGCAGTTCCTCCAAGCGAATCGAGCCATATCTAAGCAGCCGCTCGGAACGGGGATGGGTAGCTATCGTGTAAGGGTGTCCTAGAAGTCGCGCGAACGCATCTTGGACGTCGAGCATATCCAAGGTGGTCCGCAAGCTCTGGTCGGGCAAGTAATGAAGGTAGAAGGTGAGAAAGAAGCGAGGCCAAAGGGGAAATGAACCGTTATCAATGGCGATACCAGGCCACGGCTTCAACGCATCAACCCTGCACGTCAGATCGTTATCGTTGAGCAAAGGAGGGCGTGTATTCATTTTTCGCTCCTGCGTGAATGTTGGGCCTGGGTGCTTGATGCGTGCGCCGGCCCGTGTCGATGACTACGCCGGGAATCTGTCGGCGTGTTCGCTGTCAACATGGGAAGCAGTCGCCGATGGGTTTGCGGATGCGGCGGGATCTCGAAGCATCGCTCGATCGGCGGTTCCGTTGTGGTTCGGTTCCGACTTCAATGGGCTTTTCCACGACAACAAGTTATCGGTAGCGTCGATAGATGGGCGGTATAGGCGATATAGGCGGAATATCCGGGATAGGCGGGATAGGCGGGATAGGCGCGATATTCGGGATAGGCGGGATACAGCGGTAGCCCCAGACGAGGGCGGCTGCGGCGGCGGGGGCGGCCATGGCTTGTCTCCTAGCGTAAGAAAGAAACCAGTGCCCAGGTCACGTCCTGCCCGTTCACTTGTGGCATTGGGGTTTGATAAGCGAAAGTTTTTGGACCCGTAGGGTGTTCTTCGCAGGTCCACGTGCCGGGATAGGGGCATGGCTGCCCAGAGCGCA
>NZ_LBHW02000006.1:0-235993 GCF_001005835.2 Achromobacter sp. LC458 | reverse complement strand
GGCTGTGGTTCTGGCTGGGCGGCGCGATGGTGCGGGCGGGCTCGGTGGCGGTTGCGAGTGGGGCTGCGAGCGGGGCCGCCGTGGCGGGCGCATCGCCCACGATCACCGGGGCGACCTTGCCATTGGCCTCGCGGGCCACTTCGTCCAATTCGGCACGGAACTGCTGCACCGGTTCTTGCAATGACGCGTGGGTTTCGTTCAGCGACTGCTGCACGCCCTGCGCGGCATCTTCCATTTCGCTTTTGAATTTGCGCAGCTCGTCGATTTCGATTTCGCGCTGGATATCGGACTTCACGTCGTTGACGTAACGCTGCGCGCGCCCCAGCAGGTGACCGACGGTGCGGGCAACCTTGGGCAGGCGTTCGGGGCCAATGACGATCAAGGCGACGACGCCGATCACCATCAGTTCAGTGAGGCTGACATCAAACATTCGACGGCCGCTCGGGAATTGAAGCAATAAGGGCCGGCCCCGTTCGGGGCGGGCCCGGGAGACGAGCCGGGGCTCAGGAGTTGGTCTTTTCCTTGGCTTGCACGTCGATGGTTTCACCGGACACGCGCTGTTGCGCGATCGGGTCGGCGGGCTTGTCGCCGTTGGCGTCCTTCATGCCTTCCTTGAAACCCTTCACCGCACCGCCCAGATCCGAGCCGATGTTGCGCAGTTTCTTGGTGCCGAAAATCAGCGCCACGATAACCAGAACGACCAACCAATGCCAAATGCTGAAACTACCCATGATGTTTCTCCGAATTACGCGGTGGGGGCCACGCGTCCTTTCCAGGGTCGCGAGCCGCCGATGATGTGGAAATGCAAATGCGGGACTTCCTGGCCGCCTTCGACGCCAGAGTTGATCATGATGCGAAATCCGCCATCAGGGCCCGGACGGCAACCGTTTTCGGCTGCTAGCCGCGGCGCCAACGACATCATTCTACCCAACCAACCTGCGTCCTCGGCCGTAATATCCTGCATGGATGTGACATGACGTCGAGGGATCAGCAGCAAATGTACCGGTGCTGCCGGATTGATATCGTGAAATGCAACAAAGTCCTCGTCTTCAAAGACCTTCTTGGACGGGATGTCGCCAGCGGCGATCTTGCAAAAAAGACAGTTGTCGCTCATTTTCCGGGCTCCGGGGTCAGTCTTTGGGGCGGCTGGCTTTTTCCGCCAGGCCCGACAGGCCTTCGCGGCGGGCCAATTCGGCCAGCACGTCTTCCGGCCGCAGCTTGAAGTGCGTCAGCGCGACCAGGCAGTGAAACCACAGGTCGGCCGTTTCACTGACGATGCGGTCCGGCACGCCGTCTTTCGCGGCCATGACCAGTTCCGTGGCTTCTTCACCGATTTTCTTCAGGAAGGAATCCGGGCCCTTGGCCAGCAGCTTGGCGGAATAGGACGCGGCCGGGTCGCCGCCGTTTTCAGGACGGCGGGTTTCCAGCGTGTCGGCGATGCGCGCCAGGATATCGGCGGCGCTTAGCGTTTGATCGGTCATTTGTAGATCAGTTCGGGGTCTTTCAGCACCGGGTCAACCGTGACCCAGGATGCCTGGTCCGTCGGCCCTTCCAGGCGGCGGAAAAAACAGCTGGCGCGCCCGGTGTGGCAGGCGATGCCGCCTTCCTGGTGCACTTTCAGCAAGATCACATCGCCGTCGCAATCCAGGCGCAATTCGTGCACTTCCTGCACGTGGCCCGACTCTTCGCCCTTGCGCCACAGGCGCCGACGCGAACGCGACCAGTACACGGCGCGGCCGGTGGCGGCCGTTTCGGCCAGCGATTCGCGGTTCATCCAGGCGACCATCATGATCTGGCCGTTCTCGGCATCTTGGGCGATGGCGGGGATCAGGCCGTTTTCGTCAAAGACGACGTCGGCCATCCAGGCGGGTTCAGTGCTCATCATTAATCCAACCGTACGGAAATGCCTTGTTCGGCCATGAAGCGCTTGCACTCGCCAACGGTGTGCTGGCCAAAGTGGAAGATGCTGGCGGCCAGCACGGCGCTGGCGCGGCCGGTGGTGACGCCATCGGCCAGATGTTGCAGGTTGCCCACGCCGCCGGAGGCGATGACGGGCACCGGCACGGCGTCGGATACGGCGCGCGTCAGTTCCAGGTCAAAACCGGACTTGGTGCCGTCGCGGTCCATGCTGGTCAAGAGGATTTCGCCCGCGCCGTAGGCGGCCATGCGGCGTGCCCAGGCCACGGCGTCCAGCCCGGTGGCCTTGCGGCCGCCATGGGTGAAGACTTCCCAGCGCGCGGGTTCGCCATCGGCCGACACGCGCCGCGCGTCAATGGCCACCACCACGCATTGCGAGCCGTGGTAGTCGGACGCGGCGCGCACCAGTTCCGGATTGGCCACGGCCGCGCTGTTGATGCTGATCTTGTCGGCGCCGGCGTTCAGCAGGCGCTGGATGTCGGACACCTGGCGCACGCCGCCACCCACGGTCAGCGGGATGAAAACCTGCGACGCCACCTGCTCGATGATGGGCAGGATCAGGTCGCGGCCGTCGCTGGTGGCGGTGATGTCCAGGAACGTCAGTTCGTCCGCGCCCTGCTCGTTGTAGCGGCGGGCGATCTCGACGGGGTCACCCGCGTCCAGCAGGTTGACGAAGTTCACGCCTTTGACGACGCGGCCGGCGGTGACGTCAAGGCAGGGGATGATGCGGCGGGTCAGCGCGCTTGCTACGGGCGCGCCGGCCTCGGTGCTGCTGCGAGAGAGGGTCATTTTGCCAATTCGTCGGCGCGCGCCTGCGCGGCTTGGAAATCCAGCGTGCCTTCGTAGATGCTGCGGCCCAGGATGGCGCCTTCGACGCCCTCTTCCTCGACGGCGCACAGGGCTTCGATGTCCTGGATGCCGGCGATGCCGCCCGAGGCGTAAACGGGGATGCGCACGTGTTGGGCCAGGCGCACCGTGGCTTCGACGTTGACGCCCGACAGCATGCCGTCACGGCCGATGTCGGTGTAGATGATGGCTTCGCAGCCGTAATCTTCGAACTTCTTGGCCAGGTCCAGCACGTCGTGGCGGGTCAGCTTGCTCCAGCCGTCGGTGGCGATCTTGCCGTCGCGGGCGTCCAGGCCAACGATGATCTGGCCGGGGAAAGCACCGCAGGCGTCTTGCAGGAAGCCCGGGTTCTTGACCGCGGCGGTGCCGATGATCACGTAGGAGATGCCGGCATCAAGGTAGCGTTCGATGGTGTCGAGGTCGCGAATGCCGCCGCCGATCTGGACGGGGATGTCGTCGCCGACGGCTTCCAGAATGGCCTTGATAGGCGCTTCGTTCTTCGGCTTTCCGGCAACGGCGCCGTTCAGGTCGACCAGATGCAGGCGGCGCGCGCCTTGGTCGAGCCAACGGGTGGCCATGGCGGCGGGGTCTTCGGAGAACACCGTTGCATCGTCCAGGTCACCCTGGCGCAGGCGCACGCAGCGCCCGTCTTTGAGATCGATGGCGGGGATCAGCAGCATGGTGGGCAGCAAAAAAGAAAGAGGGGTTGAATGGGCTGGCGCTGTCGGCTCTAGGCCTACGGCTGCCAGTCTACAAAATTGCGATACAGGCGCAAACCGTGCTCGGCGCTCTTTTCGGGGTGGAACTGCACCGCGAAAATGTTAGCCGCCGCCACTGCGCAGGTAAAGGCGACGCCGTAATCGGTTTCACCAACTGTCAGGCCGGAATCGTCCGGATCGGCGTAATAACTATGGACGAAATAGAAGTGCGTGTCGTCCGGAATGCCGTCCCAGATGGGATGAGAGCGCGTCTGGCGGACTTTGTTCCATCCCATGTGCGGCACTTTCAGGCGCTCGGGGCGCGTGTCGGCCAGGCCCGCGTCGCCGGTATCGGCCAGGCAGGCTTCGTCATCGGCGGGGATCAGGTCGGCAAAACGGGGGCCCGAAAAGCGGCGCACCACACCCGGAAACAGGCCCAGGCACGAGGTGCCGCCTTCTTCGCTGGAATCAAACAGCATCTGCTCGCCCACGCACACGCCCAACAGGGGTTTGTTGCGGGCGGCGCGCACAACGGCTTCGCGCAGGCCGGATTCATTCAGGGTCCGCATGCAGTCCGCCATCGCGCCCTGTCCGGGAAACACCACGCGGTCGGCCGCGTCGATGTCTTTGGGCTGGTTGCAGATGCGGACGTCCGCGTCGGGGGCGGCGAACTTCAGGGCGCGTGCGACGGAATGGAAATTACCCATTCCGTAATCGACGATGGCGATAGTGGTCACTTCTTTTGCCTGCTGCGGTGGGGGTTGGCGAACGTTACAGCACGCCCTTGGTGGACGGCACCACGTCGCCCATGCGCGGGTCGACTTCCATGGCCATGCGCAGGGCGCGGCCACAGGCCTTGAACACGGTTTCGGCCTGATGGTGGGCGTTGAAGCCGCGCAGGTTGTCGATGTGCAGCGTGATCAGCGCGTGGTTGACCAAACCCTGGAAGAACTCACGCGTCAGGTCTACATCGAAATTGCCGATGTGGGCGCGCGTGAAGGGGATGTGATATTCCAGGCCTGGGCGGCCCGAAAAGTCCACCACGACGCGCGACAGCGCTTCGTCCAGCGGCACGTACGCGTGGCCGTAGCGGCGCAGGCCCGCCTTGGTGCCGACCGCCTTGGCGATTGCCATGCCCAGCGTGATGCCGACGTCTTCCACCGTGTGGTGCGCGTCGATGTGCAGGTCGCCCTCGGCCTTGATGTCCAGGTCGATCAGACCGTGGCGCGCGATCTGGTCCAGCATGTGGTCCAGGAATGGCACGCCCGTGTCGATCGTCTGCTTGCCGGTGCCGTCGATGTTGATGGCCACGCGGATGCGGGTTTCGTTGGTGTTGCGGGTGATCTCTGCGGTACGCATGTTAAGCACTCAAAATCTCTTGCAGGGCAGCCAGCAAGGCGGCGTTCTCGGCCGGGGCGCCCACCGAAATGCGCAGGCAGTTTGCCAGGAGCGGATGGGCGTTGGAAAAGTTGCGAATCAATATTTTGCGCGTTTTCAGCGCAAGATGCACGGCGTTGCCGTCCAGCTTGCCGGAAAAGCGGGCGAGTACGAAGTTGCCGGCGGAAGGGAATACCCTGACGCCCGGCAAGGCGGCCAGCGCGGCGGCCAGCGGTTCGCGGTCGGCGCGCAGGCGCGCGGCCTGTTTGTCCAGCACGGGCTTGTGGCGCAACACCGCCATCAGCGTGGCTTGCGTCAGCACGTCCAGGTTGTAGGGCGGGCGCAGCTTGTTCAGCTCGGCGATCCAGTCGGGATGACCCGCCAGGTAGCCGAAACGCAGGCCCGCCAGGCCGATCTTGGACACCGTGCGCATGACGACCACGTTGGGCGCGTCCAGCACGCGCGGCATCCAGGTGCGGTCGGCAAAAGGCTGGTACGCCTCGTCCAGCACCACCAGCCCGGGGGCGGCGGCGATGATGGCCTGCACGTCTTCGTCCGACCACAGGCCACCGGTGGGGTTGTTGGGCACGGCCAGGAACACCACCTTGGGTTGGTGTTCGCGGATGGCGGCCAGCATCGCCGGCAGGTCCAGGGTCAGGTCGTCGGTCAGCGGCACGCCGACAAAGCGGGCGTGGTCAAAGCGCGCCGCCATGTCGAAATAAACGAACGACGGCCACGGCGACAACACCACGTCGCCCGGGTTGCAGCAGGCCTGGACGACGATGTGGATCAGCTCGTCCGAGCCGTTGCCGAACAGCACGTCGGCCGCGTCGGGCACGCCGAAGCCGGCTTTCACCGCCTGCTGCAAGGCAGAGAGGTCAGCGGCAGGATAGCGGTTCAGCGGTGTGTCGCGCACGGCGCGGGCGATGTCGTCGCGCACCACGTCGGGCAATTCATACGGGCATTCCATCGCGTCCAGCTTGATGCAGCCATCCGCGTTGGCGACCGGGTAGGCGGCCAGCGCGCGGATATCCGCGCGCACGGTGCCTTCGATGCGGCCAGCGACGCCTGCCGCCGGGGCCGCGCTCATGGTTTGTCGACCCGGTACTGGGCGCTGGCGGCGTGCGCTTGCAGGCCCTCGCCCAGCGCCAGCTCGGCGGCGATGCGGCCCAGCGTCTGCGCGCCCTGGTGCGACACCTGGATCAGGCTGGAACGCTTTTGGAAGTCGTACACGCCCAGCGGCGATGAAAAGCGCGCGGTGCGGGACGTGGGCAGCACGTGGTTGGGGCCCGCGCAGTAGTCACCCAGCGCTTCCGAGCTGAAACGGCCCATGAAGATGGCGCCGGCATGGCGGATCTTGGCGGTCCAGATTTCGGGCTGCTCGGTGGAAATTTCCAGGTGTTCGGGCGCGATGTCGTTGGCGATCTGGCAGGCTTCTTCCAGGCTCTGGACCTGGATGAGCGCACCGCGATTGGCCAGGCTGACGCGCAGGATGTCGGCGCGCGGCATCGTGGGCAACAGGCGCGCGATGGCGGCTTCCACTTCTTCGATGAACGCGGCGTCCGGGCACAGCAGGATGGACTGCGCCAGTTCGTCGTGCTCGGCTTGCGAGAACAAATCCATGGCGATCCAGTCGGCCGGCGTCTTGCCGTCGCAGATGACCAGGATTTCGCTGGGGCCGGCGATCATGTCGATGCCCACCACGCCGAACACGCGGCGCTTGGCGGCGGCCACATAGGCGTTGCCCGGGCCCACGATCTTGTCCACGGCGGGCACGGTGTCCGTGCCGTAAGCCAGCGCGCCCACGGCTTGCGCGCCGCCGATGGCGAAGACGCGGTCCACGCCACCAATGGCGGCCGCGGCCAGCACGATGGGGTTGCGCACACCGTCGGGCGTGGGCGTGACCATGATCAGTTCCTGCACGCCCGCCACCTTGGCGGGAATGGCGTTCATCAGCACCGACGACGGATAGGCGGCCTTGCCGCCCGGCACGTACAGGCCCACGCGGTCCAGCGGCGTGACCTGCTGGCCCAGCAGCGTGCCGTCGGCTTCGGTGTAGGTCCAGGTTTCAGCGCGTTGGCGCTCGTGGTA
Organism: Achromobacter sp. LC458; assembly: GCF_001005835.2. Classification (NCBI taxonomy): domain Bacteria; kingdom Pseudomonadati; phylum Pseudomonadota; class Betaproteobacteria; order Burkholderiales; family Alcaligenaceae; genus Achromobacter; species Achromobacter sp. LC458. The sequence continues at coordinate 229,064 of NZ_LBHW02000006.1, read as the reverse complement.
GGCGCGCACGCGGTCGGCGGCGGCTTCCAGCGCGTTGCGCTGCGCCGTGGGCAGCGTGGCCAGCGCGGCGTGCCAGTCGGCCTTGGGGATTTCAAGCGTGTCGGCGGATGCGCCGGGCATGCGGTCAAAGCGCTGGGTGTATTCCACCAGCGCGGCATCGCCGCGCGCGCGCACGTCAGCCAGGATGCCGGCGGCGGCACGGTCGATGGACTCGTCCTCGGTGGCCTCGAAAGCCAGCAGCTTGGACAGGGCGGATTTGAATCCGGGATCGCGGGAATCAAGACGATTGATCAGGGCCATGGCGTCATGCAGCAAAGCGGAAAGCGGCCGCCGCGTTATCGCGGCGGGCGGGGGTCAGGCGTTGCGGGAGGCGGCTCTTTCGAAGGCGTCCAGCAAGGGTTGCAGGCGGGCGCCGCGAGTCTTGAGCGCGGCCTGGTTGACGATCAGGCGCGATGAAATCGGCATGACGTCTTCGACCGCGACCAGGTCGTTGGCGCGCAGCGTGCCACCGGTGGACACCAGGTCCACGATGCAGTCGGCCAGGCCGACCAGCGGCGCCAATTCCATCGAACCATACAGCTTGATGATGTCCACGTACACACCCTTGGCCGCGAAGTGTTCACGGGCTGAGTGCACGTATTTGGTGGCGACGCGCAGACGCGCGCCCTGGTGCACCGCGCCTTCGTAGTCAAAGCCGTTGCGCACGGCCACGGCCAGACGGCACTTGGCGATGTTCAGGTCGATGGGCTGGTACAGGCCGCCGGGCTGTTCCTTGGCGTGCTCGATCAGCACGTCCTTGCCCGCGATGCCCAGGTCCGCCGCGCCGTATTGCACGTAGGTGGGCACGTCCGAGGCGCGCACGATGATCAGGCGCAGGCCGGGGTCGCTGGTGGGCAGGATCAGCTTGCGCGAGCTTTCCGGGCTTTCCGTGACTTCGATGCCGGCTTCGGCCAGCAACGGCATGGTTTCTTCAAAAATCCGGCCCTTGGACAGCGCCAGGGTCAGGGGCTTCATCGTGGCATTGTTCATTGCCGGGCAGCCTCAAAATGAACGGACCCACTCGGGGGGCAGCAAGCCGAAGGCGCAGCCTGGGGGCTATTACCTTTCATGCCTGTTCCTTGCCGGTCACGCGTTGGATATTCGCGCCCAGGGCGCGCAGTTTCACTTCCATCTGGTCGTAGCCGCGATCCAGGTGATAGATGCGGTCGACCAGCGTATCGCCGTCGGCCGCCAGGCCGGCGATGACTAGGCTGGCGGACGCGCGCAGGTCGGTGGCCATGACGGTGGCGCCCGACAGGCGCTTCACGCCCCGCACCACGGCGGTGTGGCCGTCGATGTCGATGTCGGCGCCCATGCGGCGCAGTTCCTGCACGTGCATGTAGCGGTTCTCGAAGATCGTTTCGACGATGACCGAGGTGCCGTCCGCCACGGCGTTCAGCGCCATGAGCTGGGCCTGCATGTCGGTGGCGAAGCCCGGGTATTCGTGCGTGCGAAAGCCCACGGACTTGGGGCGCGCGGACATGGCGCCGCGTATCCAGTCGGGGCCGGTTTCGATCGTCAGGCCGGCTTCGGTCAGCTTGTCCAGCGTGGCGCCCAGAATGGCGGGGTCGGTGTTCTTCAGCAGGATGTCGCCACCGGCCGCGCCCACGGCACACAGGAAGGTGCCGGCTTCGATGCGATCGGAAATGACGCGGTGTTCGGCGCCATGCAGGCGTTCAACGCCGTCGATCACGATGCGACCGGTGCCGTGCCCCTGGATGCGTGCGCCCATCTTGATGAGCAGCTCGGCCAGATCCACGATTTCCGGTTCGCAGGCGGCGTTTTCAAGCACGGTCTGGCCGTCGGCCAGCACGGCGGCCATCAGCAAATTTTCGGTGCCGGTGACGGTGACCATGTCGGTGCGCACGGAGGCGCCCTTCAGGCGCTTGGCGCGCGCCACGACAAAGCCGTGTTCGATGCTGATCTGCGCGCCCAGCGCGGCCAGGCCCTTGATGTGCTGGTCGACGGGGCGCTGGCCGATGGTGCAGCCGCCGGGCAGGCTGACGCGCGCCTCGCCAAAGCGCGCCAGCAGCGGACCCAGCACCAGGATCGATGCGCGCATCGTCTTGACCAGTTCGTAGGGCGCTTCCAGGTTGTCGACGCGGTTGGCCTGCAAGGTGACGATGCCGTCGGCCCCGCGTTCGGCCTGCACGCCCATGCGCGCCAGCAGGCGCAGCATCGTGGCGGTGTCGTTCAGGTGCGGCACGTTGGTCAGCGTCAGCGCGTCGGCCGTCAGCAGGCCGGCGCACAGGATCGGCAGCGCGGAATTCTTGGCGCCGGATATCGAGACTTCGCCGTGTAGCGGCGAGCCGCCGGTAATGCGCAATTTATCCATTACTTGCCTGCTTGCTGGTATTCGTCAGGTGTCAGCGTGCGCATCGACAGTGCGTGGATCTCGGCCTTCATGCGGTCGCCCAGCGCGGCATAAACCATTTGGTGGCGCTGGATCAGGCGTTTGCCTTCAAAGGCGGCGCTGACGATGACGGCGTCGAAATGCGAGCCGTCGCCTTGCACGTCAAGATGTTCACAGGACAGGCCGTCCGCGATGTATTGGCGGACTTGCGCGGGAGTGGGAAGCATGGACGTCAGTTCCTGAGTTTGTAGCCGCTGGCCAGAAGCCGCAGCGCGTAAAGCGAGAGCGCCAGGAATACCCCCGTCACCACCGCCAGGCTGCGCCAGGGCGAGACGTCCGACACCGAGAAGAATCCGTAGCGGAAGCCGTCGATGGCGTAAAAGATGGGGTTCCAGTGGGACACGGCCTGCCAGAAGGGCGGCAAGGTGTGGATCGAATAGAACACGCCGGACAGGAACGTCGCGGGCATGATCAGAAAGTTCTGGAAGGCCGCCAGCTGGTCGAATTTTTCAGACCACAGGCCCGCGACCACGCCCAGCACGGCCATGATGCCGCAGGACAGCACCGCGAAGACCAGCAGCCACAGCGGGTTGGCCGGCACCAGCGACACAAAGCACAGCGCGACGAACCACACGCATACGCCCACGCTCAGGCCGCGCACCACGGCCGCCAGCACGAACGCGCCAAAGATGTCACGGTGCGACAGCGGCGGCAGCAGCATGAACACCAGGTTGCCCGTGATGCGGCTTTGAATCAGCGACGAGGATGGGTTGGCGAACGCGTTCTGCAGCATGCTCATCATCATCAGGCCGGGGATCAGGAACGCGGTGTACGGCACGGTGCCATACACCATCAGGCGCCCTTCCAGCACGTGCGCGAAGACCAGCAGGTACAGCAGCGCCGTGATCACGGGCGCGGCAATGGTCTGGAAACCCACCTTCCAGAAGCGCAGCAATTCCTTGCGCAGCAGGGTCGGAAAGCCGGAGCCCGCGTCCAGGCGGGGCTGCACCAGCGGTTGGCCGGCGGTCGCGTTGGGCTGCGTCATGACGAGATCTCTTCGGGTTGCAGGGCGGGCGCGGCGGGTTCATCGCCCTGGTGCATGATGCGCACGAACGCGTCTTCCAGGTCGACGCCGCCCACGCGCGCCATCAGCGCTTGCGTCGTGTCCAGCGCCACGATGCGGCCGCGCTTGAGCATGGCGATGCGGCCGCACAGGGCTTCCGCTTCTTCCAGGTAATGCGTGGTCAGCATGATGGTGTGGCCGGCCTTGTTCAGGCGCGAGATGAATTCCCACAGCGTGCGGCGCAGGTCGACATCAACGCCGGCGGTGGGCTCGTCCAGCACGATGACGGGCGGCCTGTGCACCAGCGCCTGCGCCACCAGCACGCGGCGCTTCATGCCGCCCGACAGCGCGCGCATGTTGTTGTCGGCCTTGTCGGACAGGCCCAGGTTGAACAGGATTTCGTCGATCCAGTCGTCGTTGTTGCGCAGGCCGAAGTAGCCGGACTGGATGCGCAATGTTTCACGCACTGTGAAGAAGGGGTCGTAGACCAGCTCTTGCGGCACCACGCCCAGCGACCGCCGCGCCGACTTGTAGTCGGCAACGACGTCGTATCCACAGACGCTGGCGCGCCCCGACGTGGCATGCGCCAGGCCGGCAAGAATGGAAATCAACGAGGTCTTGCCCGCGCCGTTCGGCCCGAGCAGGCCGAAGAACTCGCCATGCTCGATATTCAGGCTGACATTGTCCAGCGCTTGAAAGCCGGGGGCGGGCTTGCGCCCAAGCAGCTTCTGCCAGCCGCGCACACGCGGCAAGTAGATCTTGGAGACGTTTTCTAGACTGACGGCTGACATAACGGCGGGGGGTGCCCGAAAAGAGCGAATTGATCATTATATAAGCGCGCCGTGACGGCAAGCGCCTATGGCCCCGGAGGGCCTGGGGGGATGGCGGTTTTATCCGTCCCCGAAATAATCGGCCCGGCGGGCCACAAGGGCGCGCCGGGCCGAAGACAGCCGAAACCCGAAATTACTGGTTGCGCTGGTTCAAGGCCTGGATCAGGCCGTCGATGCCGTTCTGGTTGATCTGCTGCGCAAACTGGTTGCGGTAGTTTTCGATCAGCCAGATGCCTTCGACGTTCATGTCGTAGATCTTCCAGCCTTGCGGCGTCTTTTCCAGACGGTAATCCACGCCGGTGGGCTGGCCGTTGGACTGGCTGATCAGCGTGCGCACGACCACGTCGTCGGCCTTGGGGTCGCCACGGAACGGCAGCGCCTTGACCGACGTGCTGGGCGTGACGCGGGTCAGCGCGCCGCTGTAGGTGCGCACCAGCGTGCCACGGAAGGCCTCGGCCAGCGCTTTCTTTTGCTGGTCGGTTGCCTGGCGCCAGAAGCGGCCGGCGGCCAGACGCGTGGTCTTCTGAAAGTTCACGTAGGGCAGGATGTGCTGGTTGACCACTTCGTTGATTCGGGTCGTGTTGCCGGCCTTGACCGCGCCGTCAGCCTTCAGGACATCCAGCGCTTCGTTGGCGGTGGCCAGGACGAATTGGTCCGGCGCGCCGTTGGGATCAGGCTTGGCCTGCGCAGCGCCGGCCACGGCAAGGCCCAGAAGGCCCGCGAAGGCCAACCGTTGCATCAGGGAAAGAAAAGCAAATCGCATCAAAACTCCTTACGGTACCGATGAACGCAAGCCTAAAGCTTACTTGGTGGCGGGCACGGGTGCCGGGGCAGCCTTGCCGGCGGCAGGGGCATCGCCCTCGTCGTCTTCGTAGTTGGGCAGCGAACCTTCGTCGTCAACGCGGTGGCCCATCACCATGGCGTTGCGGCGTTGCAGGTAGGCGTCGCGGATGAAGCTGTACGGGTCCAGGGCCACGCGGTCGATCGTGTCGGTGGCGTTCAAGAGGCTGGCGCGCGTGTCAACCAGGCGCAGGCCCCACAGGGAATTGCGCAGGCGCACGTTGTCGATGGAATCGATGCCCATGTAGCCGTAGGTGGTGCCGGCAAAGTCGCCGGCCAGGCCCACGCCGTCACGCACGGTCGACGAACCGAAGATCGGCAGCACCAGGTACGGGCCCTGGCCAAAGCCCCACACGCCCAGCGTCGTGCCGAAGTCGTTCGGGATCTTGCGTGCGCCGTTGGCCGAGGCAACGTCAAAGCAGCCGCCCACGCCCATGGTGGTGTTGAACAGGAAGCGGCCCAGCGTGTTCACGAAGTCGTGGCCACGGCCTTGCAGGAAGCTGTTCGTGCCGGACCACAGGTCCGTCATGTTGCTGAAGATGTTGTGCACGCAGCTGCGCACGGGCTGCGGCGTGACATAGGTATACGCCTGGGCGACCGGCTTGAATACCGCGCGGTCCACCGTGTCATTGAACTTGTACACGCCCCGGTTGAAGCCTTCCCACGGATCGCGCGGGTCCGGGTTCTGCGGCGCGGCGCAGCCGGCCATCAGGACACCCGCCGCCGCGATGGTGGCAATTCGGGAAAATGCGTTCTTGTTCATGATCAGGAGACCCTATCAACGATTCTTATGTTATTGCGATGTCGAGGCGCGACGCCGTTACAGCGTCTTTCGCATCGTCTTTAATTTGGCGCTTTCGCGGCGGGCTCGGACGACGAGGCGCCCTGCTTTTCAGCGGAGCCGTACAGGAACTGGCTGATCAGCTGCTCCAGCACAACCGCGCTCTGTGTATAGCGGATTTTTCCGCCGTCGGTAAAGTTCTCTTCTTCGCTGCCGGCCGTCAGACCCAGGTACTGCTCGCCCAGCAAGCCGGACGTCAGGATCGAGGCCGAGGAATCCTTCGGGAATTGGTATTCCTTTTCCAGATTCACCGACACGACCGCCTGGAAGGTCTTGTCGTCGAAGGTGATGCTGGACACGCGGCCCACCACAACGCCGGCGCTTTTGACGGCCGCGCGCGGTTTCAGGCCGCCTACGTTATCGAAATTGGCCGAAAGCGTATAGGTGGGGGCGAAGGAAAAGGTGCTTAGGTTGCCGGCTCGCAACGCCAGGAACGCCAGAGCGACCGCGCCCAGCAGTACGAACAGGCCTACCCAGAAGTCGGTTTTTTCGCGTGACATGATCAATCCGTTTCAATTTCCAAACATCAAGGCGGTGAGCAGGAAGTCCAGCCCAAGTACCGCCAGGGAACCCACGACCACCGTGCGCGTGGTGGCCCGCGCCACGCCTTCCGGCGTGGGCTTGGCCTGCCAGCCTTCGTAAAGCGCGACCAGCGTGACCGTGATGCCGAACACTACGCTCTTGACGACACCGTTGGCCACGTCGTTCCAGACGTCGACACCGTTTTGCATCTGCGACCAGAAGGCGCCCGCATCCACGCCGATCATTACGACGCCGACGACCCAGCCGCCCAGGATGCCCACCATGGAGAACACGGCGGCCAGGATGGGCATGGCGATGATGCCGCCCCACAGGCGCGGCACCAGCACGCGGCGAATGGGGTCCACGGCCATGACTTCCATGGCCGAGAGCTGTTCGCCCGCTTTCATCAGGCCGATCTCGGCCGTCAGCGATGTGCCCGCCCGGCCCGCGAACAGCAGCGCGGTGACGACCGGGCCCAATTCGCGCACCAGCGATAGCGCCACCAGCAGGCCAAGGGCCTCTTCCGAGCCGTAGCGGTTCAGCGTGTAATAGCCTTGCAGGCCCAGCACAAAGCCCACGAACATGCCGGATACGGCGATGATCAGCAGCGAATAGTTGCCGATGAAGTGCACTTGCTGGGACACCAGGCGCGGCCGCGAAAACACAATGCCGCTGCGTGCCAGCATGCCGCCGAAAAAGCGGGTGAAAAAGCCGATGCCGGAAATCTGTTTGCGCACCCAGCCCCCCAGCGCGCCAACCATGTTGTTGGAACCGCTCATGCTTTGCGCCCTTTCTGTGCGGACAGCCACTTCTGGAAAGCCGGCGTGTCGGGATACTGGAACGCGACCGGGCCGTCGGGTTCGCCTTTCAGGAATTGCTGCACGTAAGGGTCTTGCGACGCCGACAACGATTCCGGCGTGCCGGCAGCGGCCAGCTTGCCCTGGCCCACCAGATACACCTGGTCGGCGATGGAAAAGGATTCCTGGACGTCGTGCGTGATCAGCACCGAGGCGCAACCGAGCCGGTCGGCCAGATGGCGGATCAGGCGGGCGGTGATGCCCAGCGAGATCGGGTCCAGGCCCGCGAAGGGCTCGTCGTACAGGATCAGTTCGGGTTCCAGCACGACGGCACGGGCCAACGCCACACGGCGGGCCATGCCGCCGGAAATTTCAGCTACCTTCAGATGCGCGGCGGCCCGCAAGCCCACGGCGTCCAACTTGTCCAGCACCCGGTCGGTGACTTCGGCTTCGGACAGCCGGGTGTGTTCGCGCAGCGGAAACGCCACGTTTTCGAACACGTTCAAATCGGTGAACAACGCGCCTTGCTGGAACAGCACGCCCATGCGCTTGCGCAGGGACTGCAACTGCGCCGGGGTGACCTGGCCCAGGTCCTGGCCAAACGCCTCGACCCGCCCTTGCTGGGCCAGCAACTGGCCGGTGGCCGCGCGCAATAGCGTGGTCTTGCCCGAGCCCGAGCCGCCCATGATGGCGACCACTTCGCCTGCGCGCACTTCCATGGAGATATCGCGCAGGACGGTGAAATCACCGTAGCCAAGCGCTACACCGTCCAGGCGCAGGGCGAATTCCGGGGTGCTGCTTGATTGAGCGGGCATGGGCAACGAAAGAGTGTTTCGGTGGCGGAGCTAGCCCTGCTGGCTTGTCGGCGCGCGGGGCGGATAACCGGGCTGCGCGGGCAAGACAGGATGCGGCAGGAAGCGCCCGGTTACTCAGGTGCCGGGGCAAAACAGGCGATGGGCCCCAGCGGCGAGGCGCCATTGTAGCTCGACGCTTTGCAATGACAACGCAAGGGCCCGCCCGTGGAACAGTGTTTTCGGTGGCAGGGACAATCCGGTCGTGTTTGAGGCAAGCGGGCGGCGCTATTGGGCTGGGCCGGGGCGCATACCGCACATAAGTCGGCCCGGGCGCCGCAGCCCCCCGGCCGTCCCAACCGCTCCAGCCGCCCAAAGCCGCTCCATGCCGCCTTAGGCTGCCCCAAGCCGACCCAAGCCGCCCAAGGCCGCCCCAGCTGCCCAAGCCGCTTCAGGGCCGCATCAGGGCCACATCAGTTGCGATGTCGGACGGCAGCCAGTTCGCGCGCCAGCCGGCCCACCAGATCGGCAGTGCTTTCGCGCCGGGCCAGCGGCGCGGCCTGTCCTGCCCACAGCGACAGCACTTCCGTATTGCCGGCCTTGCCGCCTTCGGTGCGCATAGGGCGCGTCAAGGCGTTTTGCAGGGGGTACGGCAGGATGTCGGCGGCAATGGCGTCGGCGTCCCGCATGAACGCGTTGGCAATGCCGCGAGCCGGGCGGCCGGAAAACGCCCGCGTCACCCGCGATTGCTCCGAACGCGATCCGGGCAGGACGGCTTTGTAGGCTTCGCTGATGCCCGATTCGTCCGTCGTCAGGAAGGCCGTCCCCATTTGTGCCGCGTCGGCACCCAGGGCCAGCGCGGCCGCGATGCCACGCCCGTCCATGATGCCGCCGGAGGCAATCACCGGGATGGATACCGCATCCGCAATCTGCGGCACCAGCGCCATCGTGCCGATCAGCGACTGCTCGAAATCGTCCAGGAATGTGCCGCGATGGCCGCCTGCCTCGGCCCCCTGGGCCACCACCGCGTCCACGCCGTCCTGCTCCAGCGCCACCGCTTCACGCACCGTGGTCGCCGTACCGACCGTCAGGATGCCCAGCTCGCGGCAACGCGCCAGAACATCGCCGGCGATGCGGCCGAACGTGAAGCTGAACACGGCCGGGCGCAGCCGCAGGATGGCGTCGATCTGCTCGGGCAGCGGGTCCGCCTGGGCGGCCGGCGCGGCCGGGGCCGGCAGGCCCAGCTTGGCGTGGTAACGGGCCATCAACGCCAGCATGCGGTCGGCGTCACCCTGCATGGGCTGCGCCGGCACGCTGGCGAACAGGTTGATGGCGAACGGGCGGTCCGTGCGGGCGCGAATGCCCTGCACGGCGGTTTCGATCTGCGCGGGCGTCATGTAGGCCGCCCCAAGCGACCCCAGAACGCCCGCCTTGGACGCTTCGGACACCAGTTCCACCGTCGTCGCCCCGCCCGCCATGGGCGCCTGGATGACGGGGTGGTCCAGCTTCAGCAGGTCTAGCAATCGGGCGGCCATGGAGTGACTCCTTCAGGTTATTGAAGCTGGATGTTTCCAGCCTTGATGACGTGGGCCCACTTGTCGGTTTCGCTCTTGATGAAAGCCGCGAATTCCTCGGGCGTGCCGCCGCCGGCCTGGCTGCCGGTGTCGGCAATGGCCTTTTGCACATCCGGTTCTTTCAGGATGCGGTTGAACTCGGCGTTCAGCTTGGCAATGATCGGCGCCGGCGTGCCGGCCGGGGCGACGATGCCCTGCCAGTTGTAGGACTCGAAGCCGGTGAGGCCGGACTCGGCCATCGTCGGCACGTCGGGCAGCACGGCCAGGCGCTTGGCGGACGTGACGGCGATGGGGTGGATCTTGGCGCCCTGGATGGCCGGCAACGCGGAATAGCCCATTTCAAACATCATCGAAATGTGGCCGCCCATCAAATCGGTGGCGGCCAGGCTGCCGCCCTTGTACGGCACGTGCACGATGTCGATCTTGGCCTGTTCGCGGAACATTTCACCGGACAGGTGGTGCGCCCCGCCCACGCCCGACGAGCCAAACGACAGCTTGCCCGGCTGCTTCTTGGCCAGCGCGATAAGGTCCGCCAGCGTCTTGACCGGCAATTCGTTGTTCACGCTCAACACCAGCGGGCTGTTCTCGATCAGCACGATCGGGGCCAGATCCTTCTGCGGGTTGTAGGGCATTTCCTTCATCAGCGACGGGTTCACCGCCATCGGGGCCAGGTTGCCCGTGCCGATGGTGTAGCCGTCGGGGGCGGCCTTCGCAATCAGGTTGGTGCCGACCACGCCGCCCGCGCCCGCCTTGTTTTCCACCACGATGGGTTGGCCCAGCGATTCGCCCAGCTTGCGCGCCAGCAGGCGCACGCGGGTATCGGCAAAGCCGCCCGGCGCGTAAGGCACGATCATGGTGATGGGCTTGGCGGGCCAGTCGGCGGTCTGGGCTTGCGCGGCGCCGCTGAAGGCGGCAACGGCCGCCAGGGCGGCGATCAGGGGGCGCAGTGATTTCATGCGGGTGACTCCTCTTTCTTGTCTCTAATGTGTACAGCCCTGCGGGCCGATCGCATTATGCCCAGCGCCTTTGTCTTCTGTCGTGATTTTTCCCAAGCGCCACGCGGACACGGCCAGCAGCGCGGCCCCGCCGCCCAGCACCTGCGGCAGGCCGGCGCCCCAGTGGCCGGCCCACGATGCCAACAGCGGCCCCAGGATCTGCCCGGCGGCGAAAGCGGCGGTCATGATGGCGGCGGCGCGCGGGGCGGCGGCGCCGGCCATGCGCCGGGCCGTCAGCATGCCTGCCTGCGTAATCACCATGAACGTGCCGCCCACCAGCAGCGCCGCAACGATCACGGCGGCGATGTGGTGCCACAGCGCGGCGGCCAGCATGCCGGCCGCCATCAGCGCCTGTGCAACCTGCCAGACGCGCTTTTCATCGCGGGCCCGTGCCAGCCGCGGCACCAGCAGGCATGACACGGCAGCGGCCAGGCCGAACAGCGGCCAGGCCCAACCGAACACGGCGGGGTTGGCGATGACCTGCTTGGCCATGGCGGGTAGAAAGGTGGCGGGGATGATGTAGCCGATGCCAAAAACGCCGTAATGCAATGCTAGCCGGGCGGTGACGCGGGGCACACGCGCCGGTGGGCCGGCGTGCGCCGTCGACGACGGCACATGCGATGGCCGCTTCAAACCGGGCCAGGCGATGGCGGACAAGGCCAGCGTCAACCCGCCCAGCGCCAGCCAGGTGCCGTCCGCCCGCACGCCCCAGGCCATCAGCGCCAGGCACGCCAAGCCGGTCAGCGCGATACCGGCGCCCACGCCCGCATACGTCAGTGCCGACGCGGCGGGCTCCCGCGGATCGCCCGGCGCCACCGTCCGGCCCGCCGCGACGCAGATGAATGCGCTGGCGCTGGCATAGCCGGCGGCCAGGCGCAGCGCACACCAGACCATGACGTCATGCGTCAACGGCATGGCCAGTGTCAACAGCGCCACGGCGAGCAGGCTGATGGCAAGCTGCACGCGTGCGTGGCCTGCGTGACGCATGGGCCAGACCACGGCGGCCAGCGCGCCCAGCAGGTAGCCGGCGTAGTTGGCCGAGGCGATCCAACTGCCCTGCGCCAGCGACAAACCGCCTTCCTCGGCCATCAGCGGCCAGACCGGGGTAAACGCAAAGCGGCCGATGCCCATGGCGGCAGCCAGGGCCAGGGCGGCCGGCCACGCCAGAGTGGCCGCGCTGCGCGTATCGGCAGCGGCAGCGGCATCGGAAACGGAAGGGTAAGCAGGCGTTGACATGGGCCTACTCTACGGCTGTACTTATATCTTTAATAGTGAATTATTAAGAACATAGGTTCTTGAAATGAGAAACTTGGATCTCGATGCGTTGCAGATTTTTAAAGCCGTGGCCGACCAGGGCGGCGTCGCGCGCGCGGCCCAGCACCTGAACCGGGTGCAGTCCAATGTGTCCACGCGCCTGAAGCAGCTGGAGGCGTCATTGAACGCTCCGCTGTTTCGCCGCCAGAACCGCCGGCTGGTGCTGTCGGACCAGGGCCGCGTGCTGCTGTCCTACGCCGACCGGCTGCTGCGTTTGTCCGACGAGGCGCAGGCGGCAGTGCCCGACGGCGCGCCGCAGGGCGTGCTGCGCATCGGCACCATGGAAAGCACGGCGGCCGCGCGCCTGCCGCCGATCCTGGCGGCCTATCACGCGGCATGGCCGCAAGTGGGCATTGAACTGGTCACCGGCACGTCGGGCGCATTGGCCGCGCAGGTGCGCAATTACGAAATCGAAGCGGCGTTTGTTGCCCAGCCGTTTCCGGCAGAGGGTCTGGCCGCCATGGACGCTTTTCAGGAAAGCCTGGCATTGATCTCGCCCCTGGCATGGGGGCCGATCAGCAGCCCGCGCGATCTTGGCGACCGCACGGTGATCGCGTTCGCGGCGGGGTGTTCGTACCGCCGCATCCTGGAATCGTGGCTGAACCACGAAGGCGTGGCGCCGGGCAGGGTGATGGAGTTTGCGTCGTATCACGCCATCGTGGCGTGTGTGGCGGCGGGCTCGGGTGTGGCCATCGTGCCGCGCTCGGTGTTGGCAGTGCTGGGGGCCGAGCATTCCGTCCATGTCGGCGCACTGACCGGCCCATCCGCTACCGCCCTGACGCAGTTGGTCTGGCGCGCGGACGACGATACGCCCGCGTTGCAGGCCTTGCGCCTGCAATTGCAGACGCCGGGCCGCCAAACAGCCGCTGCTTAGAAGCGGTAGCCCACGCCCAGCGTCGCCACCCACGGGTCGATGCGCGCGGTGCCGATGTGCTGGCCGTCCAGCTTCACCTTCGACTTGATATCGATGTAGCGGATGTCGGCGTTCATGAACCAGCGTTCGTTGATCTTGAAGTCCGCGCCCAGTTGCGCGGCCACGCCCCACGAATCGCCCATCTTCAGGTCGGAACCCTTCAGCGCGCCTTCGGCCTGGGTGTCGAAGAAGTGCGTGTAGTTGAGGCCCACGCCGATGTACGGCTGGATCATGCTGTCGGGCAGGATGTGCCATTGCAGGCTCAGGGTCGGAGGCAGCTGCTTGCTGGCCCCGATCTTGCCCAAACCGCTGCCGCTGACGTCATGCTGGAACGGCCACGCGCCCAGCAGTTCGATGCCGATGTTGCGCGTCACCATGTAGCCCAGCGTGAAGCTCGGGCGTACGTTGTTGTTCGCGTCCAGCTTGACGCTGCCGTCCAGCACCGTGCCGTTGTTGGAAGCGGGGCGCACCTGCGTCACGCCCACTCGGAACAGCACGTCGCCCGCTTCATGCGCCTGCGCCGGGGCAGCCAGTGAGCCGGCGGCGATAAGTGCGGCAATGGCGGTGGCGCGGATACGCCCGTTCAGCGAAAACATTTTTCTTCTCCGATCTTTCCGTAAGGTGAGGCCACAGGTTCTCAGACCCGGCGCAAGGCCAGATTGATGTGTGTCAAACCGTTAAAAGATGCGGAATGCGACGTGGTGGCGCGGCAACAGCGGGGGGACTGATGCGGTCTCGTTCGCCGCCTTCAATGACATTCCCTGCCTTCAATGACATTCGCCGCCTTGGCGCTGGGGCGCGCAGGCGGCGAATGGGGTCTTGCGTAGGTGTTGCGTGGGTCTTGCGTTGCTGGAAGATCAGCGCGGCAGTTCGGTGCTGCCCATCAGGAATTCATCGACCGAGCGCGCGCACTGGCGGCCTTCGCGGATGGCCCAGACCACCAGCGATTGGCCTCGGCGCATGTCGCCCGCGGCAAAAACCTTTTCGACGTTGGTGCGGTAGTCGTCGGTGTTGGCACGCACGTTGCCGCGCGCATCGCGATCCACGCCGAACGCATCCAGCACGGTCTGCACCGGTGATACGAAGCCCATGGCCAGCAGCACCAAGTCAGCCTTGATCTCGAATTCCGATCCTTCGACTTCGCGCATCTTCATCTGGCCGGTGGCTTCGTCCTTGAACCACTCGACGCGCGCGCCGACCAGCTTTTCGACCTTGCCGTTGCTGCCCTTGAGCAGCTTGGTGGTCACGGACCAATCGCGCTCGCAGCCTTCTTCGTGCGAGGACGACGTGCGCATCTTCAGCGGCCAGTACGGCCAGGTCATCGTCTTGTTCTCGGACTCGGGCGGTTGCGGCATCAATTCAAATTGCGTGACCGAGGCCGCGCCATGGCGGTTGCTGGTGCCCACGCAATCCGAACCCGTATCGCCGCCGCCAATCACCACCACGTGCTTGCCCTTGGCCAGCGTCTGGTTCGTCAGGCGGTCACCCGCCACGGCCTTGTTCTGCTGGCGCAGGAAGTCCATGGCGAAATACACGCCCGACAGCTCGCGGCCGGGAACCGGCAGATCGCGCGGCGTTTCCGAACCGCCCGTCATGACGATGGCGTCGAACTCCGCCTTCAGCGATTCCGGCGTGCGCACCGTCAGGCCATCGGCCACGGGGTCTTTCGGATTGCCGATGTAGGTGGACGGCGCGAACTCCACGCCCTCCGCTTCCATTTGCGAAATGCGGCGATCGATCTGATGCTTTTCCAGCTTGAAGTCGGGGATGCCGTAACGCAGCAGCCCGCCGATGCGGTCGCTCTTTTCGAACAGCGTCACCGAGTGGCCGGCGCGCGCCAACTGCTGCGCGCACGCCATGCCGGCGGGGCCGGAGCCCACCACGGCAACCTTCTTGCCGGTCTTGCGTGCCGGCACCAGCGGCGCAACCCAGCCCTCGGACCAACCCTTGTCGATGATGGCGTGCTCGATGGACTTGATGCCCACGGCGTCGCTGTTGATGTTCAAGGTACAGGCGGCTTCACACGGGGCCGGGCAGATGCGGCCCGTGAATTCCGGGAAGTTGTTGGTGGAGTGCAGGACGTCCAGCGCGCGGCGCCAGTCCTGCTTGTACACCAGGTCATTCCAGTCGGGGATGATGTTGTTGACCGGGCAGCCGTTGTTGCAGAACGGGATGCCGCAATCCATGCAGCGCGCCGCTTGCTGCTTGGCTTGGTCGTCGGTCAGGTGCAGCACGAATTCGCGCCAGTTCTTCAGCCGCTTCTGCGGGGCCTCGGCGGCCTCCTGCAAGCGCTGAAATTCCATAAAGCCAGTAATCTTTCCCATGGTATCCCTCACGCAGCCAGTTGTTGCTGGTTGGCTGCACGCCACATTTCACCCAATGCGCGACGGTAGTCCGTCGGCATGACCTTTACGAATTTGCCGCGCGAGGCTTCCCAGTCGCCCAGGATCTCGCGGGCGCGGTAGCTGCCGGTGTAGCGGAAGTGGTCTTCCACCAGGCGGCGCAGGATGGTTTCATCCGTCTCGCGTTCGCCACCGCGCTGCGCGCTGTGCCAGATGTCGATGTTGTTCAGCGCTTGCTGTTCCGCATGCGGCGCCACCCCTTCCAGTTCGACCATCGACAGGTTGACGCGATGCTTGAGCGTGCGCTCGGGGTCCCACACATAGGCCACGCCGCCCGACATGCCGGCCGCGAAGTTACGGCCCGTGGCGCCCAGCACCACGACCGTGCCGCCCGTCATGTATTCGCAGCCGTGGTCGCCCGTGCCTTCGACAACCGTCGCCGCGCCCGAGTTACGCACCGCGAAACGTTCGCCGGCCACGCCGTTAAAGAACGCCTCGCCCGCCAACGCGCCGTACAGCACGGTGTTGCCAGCGATGATGTGGTCGGGGCCGAAGCCGCGGAAGTCGTTGGGCGAGCGCACGATGATGCGGCCGCCCGACAAGCCCTTGCCGACGTAGTCGTTGCCTTCGCCCACCAGGTCCATCGTGATGCCGTGCGCCAGGAACGCGCCGAAGCTTTGGCCGGCGGTGCCGTTGCACTGGATGTGGATGGTGTCGTCCGGCAGGCCGTCGTGGCCGTAGCGCGAGGCCACGGCGCCCGACAGCATGGCGCCGATCGTGCGGTTGCGGTTGCGCACCGGCACGATGAACGACACCTTTTCGCCGCGTTCCAGCGCGGGGCGGCTGCGGTCGATCAGCTGGTGATCCAGCGCGCCGGCCAGGCCGTGGTCCTGCTCTTCGGTCTGGCGCACGTCGGCGTCCGATTGCGTTTGATGGAACACGCGGGCGAAGTCCAGCCCTTGCGCCTTCCAGTGCTCAACGCCCGATCGCATGTCCAGCAGATCGGCGCGGCCGATCAGGTCGTCGAACTTGCGGATGCCCAGCTGCGCCATGATTTCGCGCACTTCTTCGGCGATGAAGAAGAAGAAGTTGACGACGTGTTCCGGCTTGCCCTGGAATTTCTTGCGCAGGACCGGGTCTTGCGTGGCCACGCCCACCGGGCAGGTGTTCAGGTGGCACTTGCGCATCATGATGCAGCCTTCGACAACCAGCGGCGCCGTGGCGAAACCGAATTCGTCAGCGCCCAGCAGCGCGCCGATGACGACGTCGCGGCCGGTCTTCATCTGGCCGTCGGCCTGCACGCGGATGCGGCTGCGCAGGCGGTTCAGCACCAGCGTTTGCTGCGTTTCGGCCAGGCCCAGTTCCCAGGGCGTGCCCACGTGCTTGATGGACGACACCGGGGACGCGCCCGTGCCGCCGTCGTGGCCGGCGATCACAACGTGATCGGCCTTGGCCTTGGCGACACCCGCGGCCACCGTGCCCACGCCCACTTCGGACACCAGCTTGACCGACACCGAAGCCTTGGAATTGACGTTCTTCAGGTCGTGGATCAGCTGAGCCAGGTCTTCAATGGAATAGATGTCGTGGTGCGGCGGGGGCGAAATCAGGCCCACGCCCGGCACGGAATAGCGCAGCTTGGCGATGTATTCCGACACCTTGTGGCCGGGCAGCTGGCCGCCTTCGCCGGGCTTGGCGCCCTGCGCCATCTTGATCTGGATCTGGTCGGCGGACGACAGGTATTCGGCGGTCACGCCAAAACGGCCCGAGGCCACCTGCTTGATCTTCGAACGCAGCGAATCGCCCTTCTTCAAGACGACGTCGGCTTCGATGCGGTCCGAGCCCAGCAGCGAGGCCAGCGTGTCGCCGTCCTTGATGGTGCTCTTGCCTTCGCGCATTTCGGCGCGGTAACGCAGTTCGTCTTCGCCGCCTTCGCCGGTGTTGGACTTGCCGCCAATACGGTTCATGGCCACGGCCAGCACCGAGTGCGCCTCGGTCGAGATCGAGCCCAGCGACATGGCGCCGGTGGCAAAGCGCTTGACGATGTCCTTGGCGGGTTCGACGTCATCCAGCGGGATGGCGCGCGACGGATCGAAGCGGAATTCGAACAGGCCGCGCAGGGTCATGTGGCGACGGCTTTGGTCGTTGATGATCTGCGCGTATTCCTTGTAGGTGCGGTAGTTGTTGGCGCGCGAGGCGTGCTGCAACTTGGCGATGGAATCCGGCGTCCACATGTGCTCTTCGCCGCGCACGCGGTAGGCGTATTCGCCGCCGGCTTCCAGGTCGTTGGCCAGCACCGGGTCGGTGCTGAACGCCGCGCGGTGCTGGCGCAGCGCTTCTTCGGCCACCTGGAAGATGCCGATGCCTTCGATGTTGGACGAGGTGCCGGTGAAGTACTTGTTCACCAGGTTGCTTTGCAGGCCCACGGCTTCGAAGATCTGCGCGCCGGTGTAGGACATGTAGGTCGAGATGCCCATCTTGGACATGACCTTGTTCAAGCCCTTGCCGATTGCCTTGATGAAGTTCTTCACGGCCTTTTCGGGGTCATTCATCTTGCCCAGCGATTCCAGCGCCAGGTAGGGGTGAATGGCTTCGGCGCCGTAGCCGCCCAGCAGCGCGAAGTGGTGCACTTCACGCGCGGAACCGGTTTCCACGACCAGGCCGGTGTTGGTACGCAGGCCGGCGCGGATCAGGTGCTGGTGCACGGCCGACGTTGCCAGCAGCGCGGGGATGGCCACGCGTTCGCTGTCGACCAGGCGGTCCGACACGATCAGGATGTTGTAGCCGCTTTGTACGGCATCGACGGCGCGCGCGCACAGCGCGGCCACGCGGGCTTCAATGCCCTCGGGGCCCCAGGCGGCGGGGTACGTGATGTCCAGTTCGAAGCTGCGGAATTTCTTGCCCGTGACCTGCTCGATGTCGCGGATTTGCGCCATGGCGGCAAAGTCCAGCACCGGCTGGGACACTTCCAGGCGCAGCGGCGGGTTGACGTTGTTGATGTCCAGCAGGTTGGGCTTGGGGCCGATGAACGACACCAGCGACATCACCAGCTGTTCGCGGATGGGGTCGATGGGCGGGTTCGTGACCTGTGCGAACAACTGGCGGAAATAGTTGTAGAACGGCTTGGCGCGGTCGGACAGCACGGCCAGCGGGGCGTCGTTGCCCATCGAGCCGATGACTTCCTCACCGGTGGACGCCATGGGTTCCAGGATGAACTTGTAGTCTTCCTGGGTCCAGCCGAATGCCTGCTGGCGATCCAGCAACGACACCGGCGACTGCGTGGCGACGGCGGCCTGGCGCGGGGCCGGCAGCGATTCCAGCTTGATCTGCAGGCGCTCGATCCATTGGCGGTACGGGCGGCTGTTGGCCAGTTGCAGCTTGATCTCGGCGTCGTCGATGATGCGGCCTTGTTCCAGGTCGATCAGGAACATCTTGCCCGGTTGCAGGCGCCACTTCTTGACGATGCGGTTCTCGGGGATCGACAGCGTGCCGGCTTCGGACGCCAGGATGACCATGTCGTCATCGGTGACCAGGTAGCGGGCGGGACGCAGACCATTGCGATCCAGCGTGGCGCCGATCTGGCGGCCGTCGGTGAACGCAACGGCGGCGGGGCCGTCCCACGGCTCCATCATGGCGGCGTGGTATTCGTAGAACGCGCGACGGGACTCGTCCATCTGCGTGTGCTGTTCCCAGGCTTCCGGGATCATCATCATCATGGCGTGCGCCAGGGAATAGCCGGAGTTGACCAGCAGTTCCAGGCAGTTGTCGAACGTGGCGGTGTCCGACTGGCCTTCATAGACGATGGGGTACAGCTTTTTCAGGTCGTCGCCCAGCACGGCCGACTGCATCATGCCTTCGCGGGCGCGCAGCCAGTTGAAGTTGCCCTTGACCGTGTTGATTTCGCCGTTGTGCGCAATCATGCGGTACGGGTGGGCCAGCGGCCAGGCGGGGAACGTGTTGGTCGAGAAGCGCTGGTGCACCAGCGCCAGGGCGGACACCGTGCGGGTGTCGGCCAGGTCGCGGTAATAACGGCCCACCTGGTCGGCCAGCAGCAGGCCCTTGTAGACCACGGTGCGCACCGACGCGGACGGCACGAAGTATTCCTTGCCGTGGGCCAGATGCATGTTCTGGATGGCGTGGCTGGCCGTCTTGCGGATCACGTACAGCTTGCGTTCCAGCGCGTCGGGCACCATCACGTCGGCGCCACGGCCGATGAACAGTTGGCGGATGACCGGCTCGCAGTCGCGCACCGTGGGCGACATGGGCATGTCGACATCCACCGGCACATTGCGCCAGCCCAGCACGACTTGGCCTTCAGCGCGCACCGAGCGTTCAAGCTCTTGTTCGCAAGCCAGGCGCGAGGCGGTTTCCTTGGGCAGGAACACCATGGCCACGCCGTATTCGCCCGGGGGCGGCAGGATGATGCCTTGCTGGCTCAGTTCGTCGCGATAGAGCGTGTCGGGAATCTGGATCAGAATGCCCGCGCCGTCGCCCATCAGCTTGTCGGCGCCGACAGCGCCGCGGTGGTCCAGGTTTTCAAGGATCTTCAGACCTTGCTGGATGATCGCGTGGCTTTTCTTGCCTTTGATGTGCGCAACGAATCCGACGCCACAGGCGTCATGCTCGTTCTTGGGGTGGTACAGGCCCTGGGCAGCCGGAAAACCAATGCGCGAAGCATCGATCGGGGTGGCCTTGGGCGTGGAACAGGATTCGTTGGGGGTAATTTGGGGCATGGCGCGCTCCGCAGTGGGCCTGCGTCGTAATGTTGCAGTGCAGGAGTCGGACAATACCCCCGGCAAGAGTAGGGTGCAACAGAAACATACGGGGTGCGACCCTATTTATATCGATGCTCCATCATAGGGCGCAAATACGGGGACATAACAACATCCGCGCCGTTATTGGCTAGCCAGGGGCAGGTGTAGAGGAAGCGTTTGGCGCATGCACCGGAACTGGGCAAAATTCCGCCTTGCGTCCCCGTTTAATAGCGGACGGGCAAGCGGGACAGTCGCGGCACGAAACCAAGCGCAAAACGCGGTCGCGCGTGTCGCAAAAAATGCACAAAGGGCGAGCCCGGGCGCAACTGAAACCCAAAGAAAAACCCGCCGATTGCGGCGGGTTCGTTTATCAGGAAGAACTTTGCCCAGTACCGGGCGGCGGGGGCGGGGGCGGCGTATCCGACTCCGTCGTTGTCGCGGGTTTCTTGCGCGGCCGACCGCGCTGGCCCGGGGCCACTCGCCGGCTGGCGGTATGCGCCAGGCTGGCGATGAAGCTGGGGCCACCCAATGCCCATTGGCCGGAGACGGCCTGGTCGATGCGCTGCGATTCTTCGCGCGACAGGCCGTCTTGCAAGCGTTTGCGGTAATTGGCCTGGCGGTCGAACGGCGTGTTGCCGCAAGCCCAGTAGTCGGCGTGATCCGATTGCCACTGCGCCGGCGCGGCATTGGTGTTGCCCGTATGGCTGGACGCGGACGACCAGGGCCAGGAATCCGGATCTTGCGATGCCCCGCTGCGCACGGGATACGTTTCCAGCCAGACCAGCGCCGGCAGCACCCACGCGCCCGGTTCAAGCAGCGCGGACCGGTAGCGCCCCGCGAAGACCCGGCCGCCACGCAGGCGCGCCGCCAGGTTGCGGCCCAGCGTCTGCATCAAGCGGGGCAGCCCTTCTTCGTCAGCAGGGGTGGCCAGCAGCAGGATGCGGTCATTGGCCAGCAACCAGCCGTGGACCGATACCCGATGGCGTTGAGCAGATTCGCCGAGCCAGGTGGCCAGTTGGTTCAGGATATCGGCCGGGGCGGGTTGAGACGGCGCCGCCAACGGCGAAATGAAATTGGCCTGCACCAGTTGGGGCAGCCCAGGGGCGTACAGACGGGGCAGACGGGCCATAGTGTCAGGGCTTGCGTATCTGGAAGAACGGGTTGTCTTCGCTCACGGTATATAAATAGTGCCACGGTGGGCGCTGGTCAAGTCCCGTGATCACAATATGGGCACGGATTCGGGTTTTTTTGTCGTCCGGCCTGTATGCACAGCAGGTTAACATTCGGCGACGGAACGTCGTACCGTGGATATACCCTAACCCGTCGACGAATTTTTCATCCCCCGACCGGAGAACGTCCATGCCCGTGGCCCTGGAGCTCATTTCCCAGCATCGCTGTTTTGGCGGTACGCAGCGGTACTACCGCCATGAGTCCACGCAGATCGGCCTGCCGATGCGCTTTTCGGTCTTCGTTCCGCCGCAAGCCGATGCCGGCCCCGTGCCGGTGCTGATCTATCTGGCGGGCCTGACCTGCACGGAAGAAACGTTCATGATCAAGGCGGGCGCGCAGCGGCTGGCGGCCGAGCTTGGCGTCATGCTGGTCGCGCCCGACACCAGCCCGCGCGGCGCCAACGTGCCCGGCGAAGAAGAAAGCTGGGACCTGGGCACGGGCGCCGGTTTCTATGTCGACGCGGTAACGCCCGCCTGGCGCGACCACTATCGCATGTACAGCTACGTGACTGACGAGATGCACGCCATCGTCACCGGCGACACCCTGCCTGGCGACGCGTCGCGCACCGGCATCTTCGGCCACTCCATGGGTGGCCATGGCGCGCTCGTGCTGGCGCTGCGCAACCCGGGCAAGTTCCGCTCGGTGTCGGCGTTTGCACCGATTGCGGCGCCCAGCCTTTGCCCCTGGGGCAAGAAGGCATTCGGGGCCTACCTGGGCGGCAACGAAACGGATTGGGCCGCCTACGATGCATCGGTCCTGATGCGCAGCTTGAAGCAGCCCTTTCCCGCCGGCATCCTGATCGATCAGGGGGAATCCGACCAATTCCTGGCCGACCAGTTGTATCCCGAGGTATTCGAAGCCGCCTGCGCAGCGGCCGACCAGCCCCTGACGCTGCGTCGCCAACCGGGCTACGACCACGGCTATTACTTCATCTCGACGTTCATCGAGGATCACATCCGGTTTCACGTCGAACGCCTTGGAAAACCGGCGGCATAAAGCCACGCTTTTATACTGAAATGCCTGCCGCGGCGGGCTCGTGGCGTCCTGGGCGCGTCGGGCTGAAACCCTCGGCGTCCCATAGGAACTCGTCATTTGATCAACGGCCTCGCCCCTTTTGTCTGGATTTTGCTAGGCGCCGTCGTCGTCCTGCTGCCCGGCCTTGTCATGCTGCTTGGGCGGGGCGGACCCCGCGACGAGCGCGGCCGCAAGATCTTCCAGTTCCGGCCGGTGCGCCGGCTGTTCGGCTTGATGCTGGTGCTGCTGGGTTGTGTGTCCGGGCTGCTGGCCCTGTCACTGGTGCAGTTTTTCAGGCTGACCGCTGACGAATCCGTGGCCCGCGTTGAAGTCCGGCAGCAGGCCGAGGGGCAGTTCCAAGTCACCACCGACGCGCCGGGCGTGGGCCCCAAGCAGTACGTTCTATATGGAGATCAGTGGCAGATCGATGCCCGCGTCGTGCGCTGGCGCCTGCCGGCGTTGATGGCGGGCGTGCCGCCGCTGTATCGCCTGGAACGCTTGTCGGGCAGGTATAGCGACGCGGCCCGCGAGGCTTCGGCCACGCGCTCTGTCCACGCCTTGGACGACTGGCCCGCGCCTGATTTAGGGTCGCTGAAGAAAAGTTTTCCGAACTGGTTTCCGTTTGTGGATGTCCAATTCGGAAGCGGCGCATATATGCCCCTGTTCGACGGCGCGAAGTACCAGGTGTTCATGGACCCGCGCGGCGCCTTGTTCATCCGCCCGGACGGCGAGGCCACCGCCGAGGGCTTGAAACGCCTGGGCTGGTAGCACCCGCCTGCCGCCCTGCTTTGGGAAAAACAGGGCCGCATCAGAATATGGAAACTTTGATGCGTCGCAATAGTCGAATTAGCACTCCCTTTACTAGAGTGCTAACATCGAATCCATGTCGTTACCCCTTCGCTTTCCGGAGACCCCCGCTATGAAACAACCCAGTACCTCGTTGGCCGCTTCCGGCAACGCTCTGGCGTTGGCCATTGCCAATCCGGGCGCACTTGGCACGATCGACGCGTATATTTCTTCGGTCAACCGCTTGCCGGTTTTGTCGGCCGAGCGTGAAACCGAGCTGGGCCGTCGCCTGCGCGACCAGGAAGACCTGGGCGCTGCGCGTGAACTGATTCTGTCGCACCTGCGCCTGGTGGTGTCAGTGGCGCGCCAATACCTGGGCTACGGTTTGCCGCATGCCGACCTGATCCAGGAAGGCAACGTTGGCCTGATGAAGGCCGTTAAGCGTTTCGACCCCGAGCGCGGTGTGCGGCTGGTGTCGTTTGCCGTGCACTGGATCAAGGCCGAAATCCACGAATACATCATCCGCAACTGGCGCTTGGTCAAGGTCGCCACGACCAAGGCGCAGCGCAAGCTGTTCTTCAACCTGCGCAGCATGCGTCCCGATGGCCAGACGCTGGACCCCGACCAGGTCGACCACATCGCGCGCGAATTGAACGTGCGCCGCGAAGACGTCAGCGAAATGGAAGTGCGCCTGTCGGGCCGCGAAATGTCGCTGGAAAACCAGGACGACGATGACGACAGCTACGCGCCCATCGCCTACCTGTCAGACGATGGCCGCCAGGAACCCACGCGGGTGCTGGAACGCGCGGCGCGCGACGAACTGCAAAGCACCGGGCTGAACAGCGCACTTGAGGCGCTGGACGCCCGCTCGCGCCGCATCGTCGAAGCCCGCTGGCTGCAAGACGACGGCGGCGCCACGCTGCACGAACTGGCACAAGAGTTCGGCGTATCCGCCGAACGCATTCGCCAGATCGAAGCCGCCGCGCTAAAGAAGATGCGCGGCAACCTGGCTGCCTGATCCGTCGGGTGCTGCATACGAAGGGCCGCTTGCGCGGCCCTTTGCTTTTTGCAGCGCTGGCACCGATGCTTCCGCCGATGCCGCCACGATGTCGCCACGATGCCGCCTGGCATCTGGACTAATAAATAACTTGATACAAATTAGCCGGCGAATTTCGGGATCTTCAGAAACTTAATAAAGAGTGCGCCGACTAACTTCATGTAGACCGCGAACTTTGGTTAGCAGTCTTGCCATCCGTCTCGGCTTCTCCTCTTTCCCCTCCCCTATGAGACGGATGCTTGCGGGGCACCACATATATTCGTATATCTGGTGCCCCGATTTTTATGCGGCCTGCGCGTTGTCCGCTGCCAGCGCTGTATGCCACAGCGCGTCCTGCACGCGACGCACGCCGGTGGCCATCGATCCATCCTGATAAAGCTTGATCCAGCGATAACCCGGCGCCAGGTTGTCCACCACGTGCTTGCCGTCGCGGATGCTGAATTGAAAGCAGGTCGACGGCGTGGCCAGCATGCGAAGGTTGTGGCGGCGACGATCGAATTCGTGATGCACGTGGCCCCACAACAGCACGCGCGCCTGCGGCCAGCGGGTCAGGCGCTTGAATAGCACCTGCGGGTTGTCGATCATCATCGAGTCGTGCCAGTGGCTGTCCATCTGCATCGGGTTGTGATGCATGGCGATCAAGGTATGACGGCCGGGCGCCTCGGCAAGCGCGGCTTCCAGCATGTCCAGCTGGCTGTCCGGCAGATGCCCGGCATTGGAGCCGGGCACGGTGGTGTCCAGCGTGACCACGCGCCAGGCGCCCACGTCGGTGACCGGCGTAGACCAATGCGCCAGTTCCTGCCGCATCACGGCGGGCTGGTCGTGATTGCCCGGCAGGCAACGGATCTGCGCACCGGCCAGCGCGCTTGCCTGGCCCAGAATTGCCGCAAACCGCCGATAGGCTGCCGCCTCGCCGTCCTGGGACAGGTCGCCCGTGGCCAGCAACAGGTCGGGGCGCTTGCCGTCGGCGTCGATCTGCCGCAGCACGGCGCGCAGGCTCGCGTCGGTATTGACGCCCAGCATCGATGTATCGGGCTCGCCGAACAAATGGCTGTCGGTCAATTGGACAAGCATGGCGGGCGCGTCGTGACGCCGGGCCAAAGAATGGACGCGTGGCAAGTGCCGCTCCTGTCGGGGTTTTGCACGTTTGAACATTACCCAAAAAACATGGCGCGACGCGTTTCTGCCTTCGCAAGCCGGGTAACGAAACGTGCATTCTCTACGATACCTACGGTTTCCTGCCCGGCGTCCGCCGAAAATGCCGCTATTCTTGTGAAACTTTTCACCGTTCGCGACTCGGCGCTATTCATGGATGTAGGTTTTCTTGTGTTCGGCCTGGCCGGACTGCTCACTCTGGTTTGCTTCATGCCGCCGTTGGCGGGCCGCCTCAAGCTGCCCTACTCGGTGCTGTTGGCTATCGTCGGTTGCTTGCTGGGGATTGTGATCCATGTGCACGGCTGGGCGCCCAGCTGGATCGCCGACTTCCTGGATTCGCTGGAACGCTTCGAGATTTCGTCCGAAACCTTCCTGATGGTGTTCCTGCCGGTGCTGCTGTTCGAAACCGCGCTGTCCATGAACGTGCGCCGGTTGATGGACGACATCGGGCCCATCCTGATGATGGCCATTGTGGCCGTCGTGGTTTGTACCGTGGTGGTGGGCGTGACCCTGGACGCGATCTCGTCCTACGGCCTGGTGGTATGCCTGCTGCTTGGCGCCATCGTGGCCACGACCGACCCGGTTGCCGTGGTCGGTATTTTCCGCGAGGTGGGCGCGCCCAAGCGCCTGACGACGCTGGTCGAAGGCGAAAGCCTGTTCAACGATGCCGCGTCCATCGCCCTGTATTCCGTGTTGCTGGCCGTTCTGGGCGGTCACGGTGAGCTCACCGTCAGCGGCATCTTCAACGACTTCATCGTGCACTTCATCGGGGGCGGCATCGCCGGCTTTGCGATGGGGCGGCTGGCCTGCTTCCTGTTTGCCTGGTTGCGCGGCTTTCCCACGGCCGAAATCACGTTGACGCTGACGCTGGCCTATCTGTCCTTCTTCATTTCGGAACACTATCTGAACGTCTCGGGCGTGGTCGCGACCGTGATCGCGGGGTTGGTCGTGGGTTCCACCGGCCGCACGCGCATGTCGCCCACCACCTTCGAATACCTGTCCAGCGCCTGGGAACAGTTCGGCTTCTGGGCAAACTCCCTGATTTTCCTGTTCGCGGCCATGCTCATCCCCAAGCTGATGGCGGCCGCCGATTGGCAGGAACTGGTGCTGGTGGCCGTGGTGTTCGTCGCCACCCTGGTGGCGCGCGCCATTGTCGTGTTCGGCCTGTTGCCGCTGCTGGGGCTGACGCGGCTGGGCACCAAGGTCAGCAACCCCTACAAAGTGGTGATGTTGTGGGGCGGGCTGCGCGGCGCCGTGTCGCTGGCGCTGGCCCTGGCCGTGACCGAGCAGACCGGCGTGGCGGAAGAG
The DNA here is from genome assembly GCF_001005835.2 of Achromobacter sp. LC458. Lineage (NCBI taxonomy): Bacteria > Pseudomonadati > Pseudomonadota > Betaproteobacteria > Burkholderiales > Alcaligenaceae > Achromobacter > Achromobacter sp. LC458. Next base: position 202,549 of record NZ_LBHW02000006.1, on the reverse strand, counting down.
GCGCGCCAGTTCATCGCGGTGGCCACTACCAGTTATGTGCTGCTGACGCTGTTCATCAACGGCATCAGCCTGCGGCCGCTGATACGCATGCTGGGGCTGAACCAGCTGTCGTCCGTGGAACGCACCATCCGCAACCAGGCGCTGGCCGTGGCTTTGGAAGACCTGCAAGGCAAGACGGAAGAAGTCGCCAAGACCGAGCACATCGGCACGGAAGTGCGCGACCGCATCCGCGCCGTGTTCGACGCCAGCCTGACCAGCGTGCACGACGGCCAGGTCAGCCAGATGAGCGACGAGCAGCGCGTCGCCGTGGGCCTGGCCATCGTGGCGCAGCGCGAAGAGGAAATGTTCTTCGACATTCTGAAAGCGCAGATCGTGGATTGGCGCATGGCGGAAACGCTGCTGGCACGGGCCGAGCGGCTGGAAGACGCCATCCGGCTGGGCGGTGTGCCCGGCTTCGAGCGCGCCATCGTGCAGGACGTGCGCTATTCCACCGGCTTCCGACTGGCCTTGCGGATGCACTATCTGTTCGGCTTCCAGGGCTGGTTGGCGCGCGAACTGGGCCACCGGTTTGCCAACTTGATGAGCAAGCGTTCGGTGGCGCAGCGGCTGATCGTGTTTGCCCGCGAGCAAATCACGCCCCTGTTGGGCGAAGACGCCACCCAGCGCATCGTGGTGCTGCACCAGCGCCGCCTTGACCTGGTCGAAAGCGCCCTGCAGGCATTGAACCTGCAATATCCGTCGTACGCGCAATGGTTGCAGGAAAGCTATCTGGGCCGCGTCGCGCGCGAACTTGAACGCATCCGCTACCGCGACATGCTTGAGCAGTTCCTGATCAGCGGCGAGGTCTACGCGGATCTGATGGCGCAGTTGAAAAGCCGCTGGGCGCACATCGACACGCACCCGCCGCTGGATATTGAAATGAGCGCGGCCGAACTGATCAAGCGCGTGCCGCTGTTCGAGGGCCTGTCGCCGGATTCGCTGCGTGCCATCAGCAAGTTGCTCAAGCCGCGTCTGGCGCTGCCTGACCAGCGGGTGCTGACCAAGGGCCGGCACGGCGAGGAAATGTGCTTCGTGGCGTCGGGCGCCGTGGCGGTGCACCTGCCCGACAACACCATGATCGAACTGGGCAGCGGCGAGTTTTTTGGCGAACTTGGGCTGCTGGGCGAACAGCAGATTACGCCGGAAGTCACATCGCTGGGCTACAGCAAGCTGCTGATGCTGACATCGCGCGACTTCCACGCCCTGTTGGCGCGCGATGAGCATCTGCGCGAGCGAATCCAGGTGGTGGCCAAGCAGCGGCTGCGCGCCATCGAGGTGTGGAAGCAGTTCTCGCAGGCGTCCCAGGCGGCGGCCACGCCTTCGCCCGCGCCCGCTTCGGCGCCCAGCCCGGCGCAGGCGGCAGAAGCGGCCGAGGCGGCCGGCGCCGCGCGCGAATCCCGCCAGGACGGCCCGGCCGACCAGACCGACATGCGCCTGCCCGCCGAGCCCGCGGCCGATGCCCCCGGGGCCGCGTCCCGCTAAGTCAGGTCAGATCTGGCCGGCGGCGCGGCGTTGCATGATGTCTTCGACAATCACCAGCGCCGCCTCCAGCGTGAACTCGCCTTCTTCGATCTGGCGCAGCACGGTGGCCACATCCAGCGTGGCGATCTCCATCACTTCGCCGTCCCGGTTGGCGGGGCGGGCATCGGCGGCCAGCACGCAGGTGCTGGTCAGCACGTCCTCCACCTGATAGCCCTCGGGCAACCGGCGGTGAATGCGCAGGATGGTGCGTAGCGGCGTGCGCCTGGCCAGATGGTGCGGGTCCAGCCCGGCTTCCTCGCCGCATTCGCGCACCAGCGCCAGCTCCAGGTCTTCGCCGCTACCGGCCAGCCCGCCGACCAGGGTGTCCCACATACCGGGATCGGTGGACTTGCTTAACGCGCGTCGCGCCACCCACATGCGGCCGTCCGGCGTCCAGGCACTAAGGTGCACCGCGTGCGTCAGCAGGCCCAGCGGGCGCACCGCCGCCCGTTCGATCACGCCGACGGGTTCGTTGCCGTCCATCACGTCCAGCAGTTCATCGCGCCAGCCGCGCAAGCAGTTGGCTTGGCGCAACAGTTGCGCGGTGTTTTCCAGCACGGCGTTCAACTCCGCGCCCGGTTTCAGGTGCGCGCCGATGTGCAGCGCGGCCTCGTCGCAGACGATGCCGGGGGCGTCGCGCAGGGCGTCGCAGGCCGCATGCGTCGCCCAGCCGCAGCGCCGGCCCGCCACATATAAAACGTGCGCGCCGTCGGGGGCGGGTTGCTGCGCGCGGGCGCACAGGTCGGCATACAGATCGGACAACTGCTTGGGCATCTTGGCGTGTTGTGATGAGGGTGGCGACGATTTTATGCCACACGGTTTGCGGCGCGCGTCAAGGGTCGAACGCGGGGCGAGCGCAGATGGGGGCAGGCCCCTTTTATTCAAGTGCCTTGTCTTACATCTATTTGCGTGTCCGCTATAATCCGCCAGTTTCTTTGTGATTTCGAGTGGGAACGCGGGGGCCGCTCTATCTCCCTGCTTAACCCTGCCATCTAATAATTGCGCGTAGTCCTGTTGAAGTGACACTCGTGCCACTAGGCGACAAGGGCCCTCGCGCCGTGTTTCGAGGTAAGCATGAAGAAGTGGAGAGGGATACTGGGGGCTTGTGCGATGCTGATTGGCAGCGTGGCCGGTGCTCAGGTGCAAGACATGCCCGGCGGCCCGAAGGTCAATCAGCTGAACCTGCATGAAGGCGTGACCGCAATATCACGCGACATCATGTGGCTGCATTGGATGCTGCTCACGATCTGTATCGTGATCTTCATCGGTGTGTTCGGGGTGATGTTCTATTCCATCTGGGCGCACCGCAAATCTCGCGGGCACAAGGCGGCGACTTTCCACGAGCATCTGGGCGTGGAAGTGGCCTGGACGGTCATCCCCTTCATCATCGTCATCGCCATGGCGCTGCCGGCGACCAAGACGGTCGTGGCCATGAAGGACACCTCAAGCGCCGACCTCACCATCAAGGTCACCGGCTATCAATGGAAGTGGGGCTACGAGTACCTCGACGGCCCTGCCGCCGGCGTCAAGTTCCTGTCCACATTGTCCACGCCCCGCGCGCAGATCGAGAACCGCGAGCCCAAGGGCGAGTTCTATCTGATGGAAGTGGACAACCACATGGTGGTGCCGGTGGACAAAAAGGTCCGGGTCGTGCTGACCGCGGCCGACGTGATCCACTCGTGGATGATCCCCGACTTCGGCGTCAAGCAGGACGCCATCCCCGGCTTCCTGCGCGACGCCTGGTTCCGTGCCGATACCCCGGGCATCTACCGGGGCCAGTGCGCCGAACTGTGCGGCAAGGACCACGCCTTCATGCCCATCGTTGTCGAAGTCCTGGCGCAAGCGGACTACGATAAGTGGGTTGAAGACCAAAAGAAGAAAATGGCGGCAAACGCCGACGATCCTAATAAAGAGTGGACGGAAACCGAACTGGTTGCCCGTGGCGAAAAAGTCTTCGCCGCGAATTGCGTGGCCTGTCACCAGGCCAACGGCAAGGGCATCCCGGGCAGCTTCCCGGCACTCGACGGAGACAAGGTTGTTCTAGGCCCCAAGGCGGGCCAGATCAACACCGTGCTCAAGGGCAAGCCCGGCACCGCGATGGCGGCATTTGGCGGGCAGCTCAATGATGTCGAGATCGCAGCGGTCATCAGCTATACACGCCATGCCTGGAGCAATGCAGGCAAGGGGCAGGACCCGACGGTTCTACCGAAGGACGTTGCGGCCGCGCGTTGATCGCGCAGCCCTGCGCCCTACACCGATAGAACCGGTTCCGTTTAGTTAGAGATACCCTGCCGGTCCCGTGGATCGGGGCCGGCACTCAGCAGGAAGGAGTCCATCATGAGCAGCGTCACTGTAGACCACGTGTCGCCGGGCCACGGCCACGGTCACGATGACCACCACCACGCCATGCCTTCGGGTTGGCGTCGCTGGCTTTTCGCCACGAACCATAAAGACATCGGGACGATGTATCTCATCTTCTCGTTTGCCATGTTGCTGGAAGGCGGCACGCTAGCCTTGCTGCTGCGTACCGAATTGTTCGAGCCGGGTCTGCAATTCTTCCGCCCCGAACTGTTCAACCAGTTCACCACCATGCACGGCATCATCATGGTGTTCGGCGCCATCATGCCGGCCTTCGTGGGCTTTGCGAACTGGATGATCCCGATGCAGATCGGCGCATCCGACATGGCGTTCGCGCGCATGAACAACTTCAGCTTCTGGTTGCTGCCGGTGGCAGCCATCATGCTGACCGCGTCGTTCTTCGTGCCGGGTGGCGCCACCGCCGCCGGCTGGACGCTGTACGCACCGCTGTCGTTGCAGATGGGTCCGGGCATGGACCTGGGCATTTTTGCGATGCACTTGATGGGCGCGTCCTCGATCATGGGCGCGATCAACATCATCGTGACCATCCTGAACATGCGCGCCCCCGGCCTCACGCTGATGAAGATGCCGCTGTTCTGCTGGACCTGGCTGATCACCGCGTTCCTGCTGCTGGCCGTGATGCCGGTGCTGGCCGCCGCCATCACCATGGTGCTGACCGACCGCCACTTCGGCACGGGCTTCTTTAACGCCGCCGCCGGTGGCGACCCGGTTCTGTACCAGCACGTGTTCTGGTTCTTCGGACACCCCGAGGTCTACATCATGATCTTGCCGGCGTTCGGTATCGTGTCGGCCATCGTGCCCGCGTTCGCCCGCAAGAAGCTGTTCGGCTACGCCTCGATGGTGTACGCCACCGCGTCCATTGCCGTGCTGTCGTTCATCGTGTGGGCCCACCACATGTTCACGACGGGCATGCCGGTCACCGGCCAGCTTTACTTCATGTACGCCACCATGCTCATCTCCATCCCCACCGGGGTGAAGGTGTTCAACTGGGTCGCCACCATGTGGCGCGGCTCCATGACGTTCGAAACGCCGATGCTGTTCTCGATCGGCTTCATCTTCGTGTTCACCATGGGCGGCTTTACCGGCCTGATCCTGTCGGTGGCCCCCATCGACATCCAGGTGCACGACACCTATTACGTGGTGGCGCACTTCCACTACGTGCTGGTGGCCGGTTCGCTGTTCGCGCTGTTCGCGGGCGCTTACTACTGGGTGCCGAAGTGGACGGGCCGCATGTACAGCGAAAAGCTGGGCAAGCTGCACTTCTGGTCCACGCTGATTTCCTTCAACGTGACTTTCTTCCCCATGCACTTCCTGGGGCTGGCCGGCATGCCGCGTCGCTACGCCGACTACGCCGCGCAATTCACGACCTTCCACCAGATGGCCACCATCGGCGCGTTCTGGTTCGGCCTGTCGCAGCTGATCTTCCTGTGGGCGATCATTCGTTGCTACATGGGCAAGGGTGAACCGGCGGCCGCCAAGCCGTGGGAAGGCGCCGAAGGGCTGGAATGGACGGTGCCTTCGCCCGCCCCGTTCCACACCTTCGAAACCCCGCCCGAAGTGAAGTAAACCGTCTTCCACGATCCAGGTAGCACAGCAATGACTCCCGAGCAGCGCCGCCGTAACAAGATTGCAGGATGGGTCCTCGTGGCCTTCGTCATTGCCGTGTTCGGCTGGACCGTGTTTCGCGGTTCGGCGCTGCTGACGGGCAACGCGGTCGGTTAGGCCCCCATGAGCGACGACCTGCACGAAACCTCACGCCGCAAGCTCAGTTTCCTTCAGACGATGAAGGCGGTGGCGTGGGGGTTCTTTGGCGTACGCAAGGGCGCGGGCTACCGGGAAGACAGCGCCAAGCTGAACCCGGTGCACGTGATTCTGGCTGGGCTGCTGGCGGCGGCAATCTTCGTGACTGTGCTGGTATTAATTGTGCGTTGGGCCGTTTCCAGCCTGACTTGAATCACTTAAATCTAAATCTGTACCAGGGAGAAAGCCATGAGTGCAAGCCACTCGGTTCAAGGTAAAGAGGCACCGTACTACTTTGTGCCCGCCGACTCGGGGCATCCCGTGCGTACGGCGGTGGCGCTGCTGTTCATGGGGCTGGGCGCCGCGGGCTGGATCAACGGGGTCAGCTGGGCAAAATGGTCCGTGCTGGCGGGCTTTATCGGTTTGATCGTGGTGCTGTATTACTGGTTCGGCGACGCCATCCAGGAATCCGAAGCCGGCCTGAACAGCAAGCGCATCGACGGTTCGTACCGCTGGGGCATGAGCTGGTTCATTTTCTCGGAAGTGATGTTCTTCGCGGCGTTCTTCGGTGCGCTCTGGTACACCCGCACCATCACCACGCCGTGGCTGGGCGACATCGATCACCGCCTGATGCTGTGGCCCGACTTCAAGGCCGCATGGCCCAACTTCGGGCCGGCCGGCGTAGTCGAAGAGTTCCAGACGGTAGGCCCGTTCTGGCTGCCCACGATCAACACCGCGCTGCTGCTTTCCTCGGGCGTCACGCTGACCATCGCGCACCACGCGCTGCGCGAAAACCATCGTGGCAAGACGATGTTCTGGCTGGCCGCCACGGTCATCCTGGGCTTTATCTTCGTGGCCTGTCAGGCCGCCGAATACCATCACGCCTATACCGAACTGAACCTGAAATTCAATTCGGGCGCGTACGGTTCGCTGTTCTACATGCTGACCGGTTTCCACGGATTCCACGTGATCCTGGGCGCCACCATGCTGACGGTGATTCTGGTGCGCTTGATGCGCGGGCACTTCACCGCCGATCATCACTTCGGCTTTGAAGGCGCCGCGTGGTACTGGCACTTTGTGGACGTGGTGTGGCTGGGCCTGTACCTGTTTGTGTACTGGTTCTAGGCTGGCGGCGCCGCAAGTTGGGCGCCGCGCGGAACTCCAGGGCGATAACCCTGTCGATTAACGCGCGGCGCCCGATTCCTTTTCAGGCTTGCCGCACGCCGGGGCCGGCGCGTCAGCGCAGGCCCGTGCTCTCGATCCAGCCCATGTGGTGGGCGAACAGCACAAACAGAAACAGGGCAACCGATAGCCCGATGCGCACGGTCAGCGCATTGACGGTGCGGCTGGTGGACCCTTTGTCCCGCATCAGATAGACCAGGGCGGATGCCAGACTGGCCAGAATTCCGATGAAGGCCAGTACGACGAAAACGCGCATGGTGGTCTCCGGACAAAACAGAGTTAGCAACGATACATGGCCCGACCGCATTCAACCCGCAACACCATAGCCGCCTTGATTCTGCTTGGCGTTGCCGTGGTGATTCTGGCGTCGCTCGGGCAGTGGCAGTTGCGTCGCAGCGATGAGCGACGCGCCATTCTGGCCGCTATCGAAGCGGGCCGCAAGCAAGCGCCGGTGATGCTCACGCCCGCTACCCCGTCCGATGACCTGACGCCGTGGCGCGTGGCGCAGGCTACGGGCGCGTGGCTGCCGCAATTCAGTGTACTGCTGGACAATCGCAACCACGAAGGGCGGCCGGGCTATTGGCTGGCCACGCCGCTGTTGCTGGATGCCTCGTCGCGCCAGGCCGTGCTGGTGCTGCGCGGCTGGTTGCCCCGCGTCATGCCGGGCCAGGGCGAACCCGCGCTGCCCGCCACGCCGCAAGGCCCGCAGACCATCACCGGCGAAATGGCCGAACGCGTGCCGCGCATGTTCGAATTGTGGTCGCTGGGTGGGCAGGACCAATCCGCCCTGCCCGCCACGTGGCCCATCGCGGGCGGCACGTTGCCGCAGGTCCAGAACTTGCCGCTGGACGCCTATGCCCGCGCAACGGGGCTGAACCTGCTGCCTGTCGTGCTGACCCAGACCGGCCAGCCCGGCCAGAACAGTGCCGACGGCCTGGTGCGCGACTGGCCGCAGCCGCCGGTGGACTTTCAGAAAAACACGTCTTACGCCGTGCAGTGGTTTGCGTTTGCTTCGATTGCCGCCATCGCATGGCTGGTGGTGCTGGGGGGCGCCATCAAGCGCATGCGCCAGCGCGCGGGACAAGGTCCAAAGCCTTGAGCGCGCATCAATGAAAGACTTTTCCAGGATATAAAGTGGCTCGCGACATTTCATCCCGTCCGCCCGCGCGCAAGCGCTCGTTGATGCCCATGGTGCTGGTGTTCCTGTGTTCGCTGGCGCCCATCGTGGCCGCCTTCGTCGTCTACATGAACCCGCAGTGGTGGCCATCGGATTCCAGCAACTACGGCACGCTGGTCTCGCCCCAGCGGCCCATGCCCGCCGCCGCCGACCTGAAGCTGACCACCCTGGACGGCAAGCCCTTCGACCTGCAAAGCCTCAAGGGCAAATGGCTGCTGGTGGCCGCCGACGGCGCCGCCTGCCCCGAAAGCTGTGCGCGCAAGCTCTACATCACGCGCAACACGCATGCCAGTCAGGGCAAGAACGTGGACCGCCTGGCGCGCGTCTGGTTCATCACCGACGATGCCCCCGTCCCCGAAAAGGTACTGGAAGCCTATCAAGGCACGGTCATGCTGCGCGTGAACCCGGACCAGCTTGCCCGCTACCTGCTGGCCCGCGATAGCGCCGCCGGACAGCCGCCGTTGCAGGACCCCATGTGGGTAATCGACCCGCTGGGCAACCTGATGATGCAGTACCCTGCCGATGCCGATGGCGTCAAAGTGCGCAAGGACATCAGCAAGCTCGTCTATAACTCGCGCATCGGTTGACGGATTTCCCCCGAGGGGCGCGGGCATTTTCTTTTTTTCCTGGTTGACATGGAACGCATCAAAGCGCGTTATCGCAAGCTCGTTTTCTTTACCTGGTTCCTGACGCTGGACCTCATCATGTTCGGCGCGTTCGTGCGCCTGACGGATTCCGGCCTGGGTTGCCCCGACTGGCCCGGCTGCTACGGCAGCGTGACGCCGCTGGGCGCACAGGGCGACATCCACCAGGCGTCACAAGCCATGCCGTTCGGCCCGGTGACCATGTCCAAGGCCTGGATCGAAATGATCCACCGCTACGTGGGCTCCATCCTGGGCATGCTCATCATCGGCATCGTCTACATGGCGTGGCGCTATCGCCGTGAACTGGGCCGGTCGCCCGCGCTGGCCGTGACCACCCTGGTGGCCGTGTGCGTGCAGGGCGCGTTCGGCGCGTGGACCGTCACGCACAAGCTGATGCCCGCCGTGGTGACGGCCCATCTGGTGTTCGGCTTGTCGGTGCTGGCGCTGATGACCTGGTTGTCGGCGCGTGAACGCCCGCATCTGGCGATCGCCGCGGCGGCCAAGCGCTGGAAGCCGTGGGTGGCGGCGGGCTTCGGCCTGCTGCTGGTGCAGGTGACGCTGGGCGGCTGGGTCAGCACCAACTACGCGGCGCTGGCCTGCATGGACTTTCCCATGTGCCACGGGCAGTGGGTGCCGGACATGGATTTTCACGGCGGCTATTCCGTGATCCGTGGCCTGGGTGAATTGCCCTCGGGGGAAATGATCTCGCAACCCGCGCTGACCGCGATTCATTGGGTGCACCGCAATTTTGCCTTCGTCGTGTTCCTGTACCTGGGCACGCTGGCATGGCGGTTGCGGGCCGAACCGGGCCTGCGCGGCCCGGCCACGCTGATGTTGGCGCTGTTGGCCGCCCAGCTGTTCACCGGCCTGACGACCATCTTTTTCCAGTGGCCCTTGCTGATCGCGGTGTTGCACAATGGGGGCGCGGCCGGTTTGACCTTGGCCGCCGTGGTGCTGATGGTGCGCTTGTCCACGGCGGGAAGCGTGCCGGCAGGGGGCTATGGCCCCAATTCGGTGCGCGTTTAAAATAGGGTCCACTATGACCAGTCTTGCCGCTCCTCAACCCGGATTGTTCCGCCAATACCTCGTCCTCACCAAGCCGCGCGTTACGCAGTTGGCGGTGTTTTGCGCGGTCATCGGCATGTTTCTCGCCGTGCCGGGCGTACCCGATATGCGCCGCGTGCTGTTCGGCACTATCGGCATCTGGCTGCTTGCCGCAGCCGCCTTCGCCATCAATTGCCTGATCGAACAGGAAGTCGACGCGCGCATGCTGCGCACCGCGCGACGCGCCACCGCGCGTGGCACCATTTCAGCCTTCCAGGTATTGAGCTTGTCCGGCTTGCTGGGCGGCGCGGGCATGTTCGTGCTGTACACGCTGGTGAACCCGCTGACCATGTGGCTGACGTTTGCCACCTTTGTGGGCTACGCCGTTATCTATACCGTCATCCTCAAGCCGCGCACGCCGCAGAACATCGTGATCGGTGGCCTGTCGGGCGCGATGCCGCCCGCGTTGGGGTGGGCAGCGGTGGCCGATTCGGTTCCGGCCGAAGCCTGGGTGCTGGTGCTGATCATCTTCATCTGGACGCCACCGCATTTCTGGGCGCTGGCGCTGTACCGCAACCATGACTACGCCAAAGCCGGCCTGCCCATGCTGCCGGTCACGCACGGCAACCAGTTCACGCGGCTGCACATCTTGCTCTATAGCGTGGCGCTGGTCGCAACGACGCTGTTGCCCTACGCCATCCGCATGAGCGGCGCACTGTATCTGCTGTCGGCGCTGGTGCTGGGCGGCATGTTCGTGTCCTATGCGTGGCGGTTGTACCGCGCCTATAGCGACGAACTGGCGCGCAGCATGTTCCGCTTTTCCATTCTCTACCTGGCGCTGCTGTTCGGCGCCCTGCTGGTGGACCACTGGGTCGGCCTGCTGCGCTGACCCCTGGAGGTTGTTGATGTCCGTGTTTTCCGCCAGCCGCCGGCTGGGCCTGCGCCTTGCCGCCGCCACCGCCGTGACGGTTCTTGCCGGCGCGCTTGCCGCCTGCGGCGATGCCGCGCCCAAGTTCAAGGGCAGCGACATCAGCGGTACCCAACTGGGCCGTGGCATGGAACTGACCGATACCAACGGCAAGAGCCGTCAGCTATCCGACTTTGCCGGCAAGGTGGTGGTGGTGTTCTTCGGGTTCACGCAGTGCCCCGACGTGTGTCCCACGTCGTTGGCAGAGCTGACCGAGGTGATGAAAAAGCTGGGCCCGGACGCCGACCGCGTGCAGGTGCTGCTGATTACAGTGGACCCGGAGCGGGACACGCAGGAAGTGCTCAAGCAGTACGTGACGGCTTTCGACCCGCGTTTTCTGGGGCTGACCGGCACGCCGGATCAGATCAAGAAGGCGGCGGCATCGTTCAAGGCGTACTACGCCAAGGCCCCCACCAAGGACGGCAACTACACGATGGATCACACCGCCGCGTTCTACCTGATTGATGGCAAGGGCGAATCGCGCGTGCTGGCCAATAACAACCTGGGCGTGGACGCGCTGACGCACGACATCCAGGCGCTGCTCAAGAACTGAGGCAGTGGTGCCGGGGAAGGATCCGCACAGGGATCCATGCAGGGATCAGTTCGACGATCAGAAGAATCAGCAGAAAAATCAGCGGGCCGTAGTGCCCGCAGCAGCCCAGCCGGCCAACGCCGCCTGGGCTTTTTCATTCAGTTCGGCAACCGCGATGTCGTGGCGGTGCGAAATGATCATCAAGGCATAGGGCGTGGCCAGCGCCGCCGCTTCCGGGCACAGGCGCGATTCGTCGCCGACAGACGGCGAGACGTTGCGCCAGTAATTGATCGCCTGTTCGAGTTGGGGCAGGGAAATGGAATCCATCCGCCTATTGTCCACGAATGCACAAGGCTGTCCACCGCGCCGCGACGCGCTGCAACGCCTGCAAAGAAGCGTCACCATCGCAACATGCCGAAACTGCGCCCGGGTGCTATACCGATGCCGGTTAGTTACGATGGAGCATCGTCATGAATACATCCACCCGAATTCAAAGCCCGCGCAGCGGCTTGCACCCGCTGGTTGCGGCAGCCGCCATCGCCGTGATCGTCATGTGCGCAGTGGGCGTGGCCGCGGTGATGGGCTGGTTGCCCTCGCCCTCGGCCAACCCGCACGCCGATACGCCCGTGGCCGAAGCCGGCCCCGAGAGCGCCAACCTGGCGCCCGCGCCAGAGCCCGCCCCGGCACCGGCTACGCGTCAGGCGCAGCCATCCGCACCCGCGACGCAGCAGGCCCGCCCGGCGTCTGCGTCGGCCCCTCGCGCACCCGCGCCCGCCCCGGCGCAGCAGGCTTGCCAGAGCTGTGGCGTGGTGGAAACCATCCGCCAGGTGCAGGTGCCGGGCAAGGACAACAGCGATCACCTGGTCGGCACCATCGGTGGCGGCGTGGTGGGCGGCGTAGTGGGTAATCAATTTGGCGGAGGCAGCGGCAAGACGGCGCTGACGGTGCTTGGCGCAGTCGGCGGTGCTTTGGCAGGCCGCGAAGTTGAGCGTAATATCAGACAGCAACAAACGGTGACGCACTATGAGCTGACGGTCCGCATGAGCGACGGCAGTGCGCGCCAGTTTCGCAGCGCGCAGCCGTTTGCTTTTGCGTCCGGCGACCACGTGCGCGTGGAAAACAACCAGCTGCTGCCCGGATGATCCGCGGCCGGCGGCACTAGTCTTTGGGGAGACCTGGCATGAGCGACCAATTCACCAACCCGTTCGTCCTTCCTGGCATGGGGCAGAATTCCGATCTGTCGGGCAACCCCTTGCTGGCCAGCATGGAAATGATGCGCCAGGCCTGGGCGGGGTTGACCGGCCCGGGCGGCCTGGCCAGCAGCCTGCCGATGGCGCCTCCCATGAATCTTGAAGACCTGGACCGCCGTATCGCCGAATTGCGCTCGGTGGAGAACTGGCTGCGCATGAACTTGTCGATGCTGTCCTCCACCATTCAAGGCATGGAAGTGCAGCGCTCCACGATCAGCACGCTGCGCGCGTTTGTGGACAGCGCGGCCAGCATGGACATGAACGCCGTGCGCGATAGCGGCGCGGCCTCGCCGCTGGAAGTGGTGCTGGGTTTGAAGCCCGCGCCGAAGTCCGCCGCCAGGCCGGCATCGTCGGGTTCGTCCGCGTCATCATCATCGTCTGCATTCAGCGCGCGCGATGACAAGCCTCAAGACGCGCCGCCAGCCGATGCCGCTGCGGACGCCACCAACGCCACCAACCCCAACAACGCGGCCGCGTCCGAATCTGCCGGGCCGGGCATGACCGAGCAGATGGGCGCCGCCGCCCAGTCCGCCTCCAAGGCCTGGTGGGATCTGCTGCAGCAGCAGTTCAACCAGATCGCCGCCGCCACCGCCGCGTCCATGCCGACCAACCCCGCCGCGCCAACGGCCGGTGACGACGCCGGTCAATCCAAACCCAAGGACACCAAGGCCGCCGCCAAGTCCGAGCCCAAGGCTTCCAAGCCCGCCGCCCGCAAGACCGCGGCCAAGTCCGCTTCGAAGAGCGCCGCCAAGACCGCTCCTCGGGCCTCCAAGAAAACCGGGCCTGCCGACGGCAAGCCCTGATCTCCTTCCAATCGACTCGCATCGGTCGCAAGGCCGTTTGCGCCGTCTCTTAACCTATCTGAACCTATGCTTAATGTAGTGATCCTCGCCGCCGGACTGGGCAAACGCATGCAGTCCAACCTTCCCAAAGTGCTGCACACGCTGGCCGGCAAACCCATGCTGGCCCATGTGCTGGACAGCGCGCGGCAGCTGAAACCCGCGCGCATCATCGTTGTGGTGGGCCACGGCGCGGACCGCGTCAAACAAGACTTTGAAGGCCAGCCGGATCTGCACTTCGTGTTGCAGCAGCCGCAGCAAGGCACCGGCCACGCCGTGCAGCAGGCGGTGCCGCTGCTGCAAGAAGGCAATGGCAAGGACGATGTCACGCTGGTGCTGTACGGCGACGTGCCGCTGGTGCAGCCCGACACGCTGCAACGCCTGCTGGATGCGCGCGGCGCGGGCGCCGCCGTCTTGACCGAAGTGCTGGACGATTCCACCGGCTATGGCCGCATCGTGCGCGATGACAAGGGCAACGTGTGCCGCATCGTTGAACACAAGGATGCGTCGGACGCCGAACACGCCATCAAGGAAGTGAACACCGGCATCCTGACCGCGCCGACCGCCAAGCTGAAAGACTGGCTGACCCGCATCGACAACAAGAATGCGCAAGGCGAGTACTACCTGACCGACGTGGTGGGCCTGGCCGTGGCCGATGGCGTGCCCGTGGGCGCGGCGCAGCCGGGCGCCGGCTGGGAAACGCTGGGCGTGAACAGCCGCGTGCAGCAGGCCGAACTGGAACGCCGCTGGCAGGGCGAACAGGCCCGCCGCCAGCTTGAAGCCGGCGTCACGCTGGCCGACCCGGCCCGTTTCGACGTGCGCGGCACGCTGTCTTGCGGACGCGATGTGTTCATCGACGTGGGCTGCGTATTCGAAGGCAACGTCACGCTGGCGGACGGCGTGCGTGTCGGCCCGCATTGCGTGTTGCGCGACGTCAGCGTCGGCGCGGGCACGCAGATTGAAGCGTTCAGCCATTTGCAGCAGGCCGAAGTGGGCCGCGATGCGCGCGTGGGTCCGTATGCCCGCCTGCGTCCGGGCGCTGAATTGGGCGACCGCAGCCATGTGGGCAACTTCGTCGAAATCAAAAAGAGCGTGCTGGGCGCCGACAGCAAGGCCAACCACCTGGCCTACATCGGCGACGCCGACATTGGCGAACGCGTCAACGTGGGCGCGGGCACCATCACCTGCAACTACGACGGCGTGAACAAGCACCGCACCGTCATCGAAGACGACGCCTTCATCGGCTCGGACACGCAGTTGGTGGCCCCGGTGCGCGTCGGCCGTGGCGCCACGCTGGGCGCCGGCACCACGCTTACCCGCGATGCGCCGGCCGACAAGCTGACCGTCTCGCGCGCCAAGCAGCTTACCGTTGAGGGTTGGCAGCGTCCCGCGAAGAAGTCGTGATGGCGCAGAACGACCCTGCCCCGGACAACGCCTCGGGCGGCCCCCGGGGCGCTTCCAACGGCAGCGCCAACGGCGGCCCCAACAGCAACCCCAACAGCAGCCCCAACAGCAGCCCAAACAGCAGCGCCAAAAGCGCGCTGCCCGACGGCTTGCCGGCGCCGCGTCGGTACTGGGCGGCCGCCACCGTCATGACAGGGATCAGCCTGTCGGTGCTGGACACCACCATCGCCAACGTGGCCTTGCCCACGATTTCCGTCGACCTGAATGCATCCCCGGCGCAGGCCGTGTGGATCGTCAACGCCTACAACCTGGCGGTGGTAATGGCGCTGCTGCCGCTGTCGGCGCTGGCCGAACGCATCGGCTTTCGCCGCATGTTCACCTTCGGCCTGATCCTGTTCACGCTGGCATCGCTAGGCTGTGCGCTGGCCGGCACGCTGTGGCAGCTGACTGCCGCGCGCGTGTTCCAGGGCGTGGGCGCCGCCACGCTGATGTGCATGTTCGGTGGCCTCGTGCGCAACATCTATCCGCTGCACATGCTGGGCCGAGGCATCAGCATCAACGCCACTACGGTGGCCGTGATGTCGGTGCTGGGGCCCACCATCGGGTCCGCCATCCTGTCGGTGGCCCCGTGGCCGTGGATCTTCGCCGTCAACCTGCCGATCTGCGTGCTGGCCATGTTCGGCCTGCGCCACCTGCCCGAAGTGCCGCGCAACGATGTGAAGCTGGACTGGATCAGCGCCTTGCTGTGCATGGCGACGCTGGGCGTCTTCATTTCCGGCGTCGACATGATGGGGCAGGATCTGCTGCGCGGTATCGGCCTGGTGGCCATTGCGACCGTGGCGGGGCTGGTGTTGGTGCGCCGCGCGCGCAAGCAGCCGGCGCCGCTGGTGCCGGTGGACCTGCTGCGCATCCGGCCACTGGCCTTTGCCGTGGGGGCGTCCGCCTGCACGTTCGCCGCGCAGATGGCGTCGTATGTCTCGCTGCCGTTCTATTTCCAGCAGGTGCTGGGCCGGCCGTATCTGGAAGTGGGCATGCTGATGGGCGCCTGGCCCGTGGGCACGGCCATCATCGCCCCGCTGGCGGGCCGCCTGTCTGACCGCTACTCGGCCGCCACCTTGAGCGGCGTGGGGGCGGCGACGATGGTGATCGGCATGCTGTGGCTGACCTTGTTGCCGGCCACGGTGTCCAACTGGCCGATCGTGGCGGGCATGTTCGTGGCGGGCGTGGGCTTCGGCTTCTTCCAGACTCCGAACAACCGCGCCATGCTGTCGGCCGCGCCCCGCTCTCGCAGCGGCGCGGCCGGCGGCTTGCAGGCCACCACGCGCGTGTTCGGCCAAAGTTTCGGCACCGCGCTGGTGGCCATCGCGTTCAGCGTCAGCCTGGCGCATGGCCCCGGGCTGGCGCTGGTGCTGGGCACCATTTGCGCGGCGCTGGCGGTGGTGGTGAATACGGTCCGGTTCAACAAACTGCGTGCCTAGCGGCCGTTGCGCCCCTGGGCCCCGGCCGCTTCTATAATGGCGGCCGGCGCCTGCTTCCCTTTGCCAGGCGCGCGAAATTCCTTATTTGAAGGCGTGCAGGCATGAAAATCACGGTCGTGGGTACCGGTTACGTTGGGTTGGTGTCGGGAGCGTGCCTGGCCGACATGGGCAACGACGTCATGTGTCTGGACCTGGACGAGGCAAAAATCGCCCTCCTGCGCCAGGGTGGCATCCCGATCTACGAGCCCGGCCTGGAAGACCTGGTCCGCCGCAACGTGCAGGCGGGCCGCCTGCAATTCACGGACGACGTCGCGCAGAGTGTGGCCTTTGGCGACGTGCAGTTCATTGCCGTGGGCACCCCGCCTGGCGAAGACGGCGCGGCCGACCTGAAGTACGTGCTGGCGGCCGCGCAGAACATCGCGCGCCACATGACGTCGCGCAAGCTGATCGTGGACAAGTCCACCGTGCCGGTGGGCACCGCCGACAAGGTGCGCGCCGTGGTGGCCAAGGAACTGGACGCGCGCGGGGTCGACATCCCCTTCAGCGTGGCGTCCAACCCGGAATTCCTGAAGGAAGGCGCGGCCATCAATGACTTCATGAGCCCCGACCGCGTAATCGTCGGCGCCGACGACGACTACACCGTCGGCGTCATGCGCCGCATCTACGAGCCCTTCCAGCGCACGCACGACCGCCTGATGGTGATGGACGTGCGTTCGGCCGAGCTGACCAAGTACGCCGCCAACGCCATGCTGGCCACGCGTATCTCGTTCATGAACGAAATGGCGAACCTGGCCGAAGCGCTGGGCGCCGACATCGAGCAGGTGCGCCGTGGCATCGGCGCGGACCCGCGCATCGGCTACCACTTCCTGTACCCGGGCGCCGGCTATGGCGGTTCCTGCTTTCCGAAAGACGTGCAGGCGCTGGTCAATACGGCCGCCGAGAATTCACTGCCGATGCGCGTCATCGAAGCGGCCGAAGCCGCCAACCACGCGCAGAAATTCCGCTTGTCCGAAAAGCTGGTCGCGCGCTACGGCGAAGACCTGCGCGGCCGCAAGATCGCGTTGTGGGGCCTGTCCTTCAAGCCCAACACCGACGACATGCGTGAGGCGCCCAGCCTGACCGTCATTGCCGAACTGACCCGGCGCGGCGCCGAAGTGCGCGCCTACGACCCCGTTGCCATGCACGAGGCCGCCCGCGTGATGGTCGGGCAGCCCGGCATCAGTTTCGCCACCGATATGTACGACGCGCTGGACGGCGCCGACGCACTGCTGATCGCCACGGAATGGAAAGTCTTCCGCGCCCCGGACTTCGACCGCGTGAAGGCCCTGCTGAAAACGCCGCTGATCATCGACGGCCGCAACCTCTACACGCCGGCCGACGTGCGCGGCATGGGCTTCGAGTATTCCGGTATCGGACGCGCATGAAGATCCTGCAACTGAACTTCGAAAAAGGCTGGCGCGGCGGCGAACGGCAGACGCTGTATTGCATGCGCGCGTTCCGCAAGGCCGGCCACGACGTCGAAGTGATGTGCCGGGAAGGCGCCCCGTTGGCCGAACGCGCGCGCCAGGAAGGGTTTGTGGCGCATACGCGGCGCAACGTGCCCGGGCAGCTGGCGTTTCTGGCGGGTGCCGGCCGCTATGACATCATCCACGCGCAAACCGCCAACACCATCACGTGGGCCGTGCTGACTAAATGGCTGCATCGCCGCCCCGTGGTGTTCTCGCGGCGCACGTCGTTCGTGGTCAAGCCCGGCGACGAATGGAAAACCGGCTTCAAGTGGCGCCACGCCAACCTGTTCGTGGCCATCAGCGAGATGGCCGCCAGCGAACCGCGCCGGCTGGGCATTGAGCCCGTCATCATCCGCAGCGCGGTCGAACCGCACGCCATCAACGCCGAGAACGTCGCCAACCTGGTGCGTGAATTCGACCTGAGCGGCAAGAAGGTCATGGCCACGTCCGCCGCGCTGATCCGCGACAAAGACCCCGTGACGCTCGTGCGCGCCGTGGGCGAGTTGGCCAAGACCCGCCGCGACTTCGTCTTTCTGCACTTTGGCGCCGGCGGCGACCGCGAACAGCAGGCCAAGGACGAAGCCCGCCGTCTGGGCATCGAAGACGTCTACCGCTTTGCGGGCTTTCGCAAAGGCGTCGAAGACTTCTACAGCATCCTTGACGTCTTCGTGATGAGCTCCGAAGAAGAAGCGCTGGGCAGCAGCGTGCTGGACGCCTTCTTGCAGCATGTGCCGGTGGTGTCCACCGATGCGGGCGGCCTGAAGGAAAGCCTGGCCGACGGCCGCGGCGTGCTGGTGGCCGTGGGCGACCACCAGGCCATGGCCGCCGGCATGGCCCGCTGCCTGGACGACGCGGCCTTCCGGCAAGACATCACACAACGCGCGTACGAGTACGTGAAAAGCGAACACGACGTGCAAAAGATGGGCAACCGCTATCTGGCGCAGTTCAAGCGCTTGTTGGGTCGGGCCTAGCCTCTAAACGTTTTTTGCTCGACGCGGGGTAGTCCAAACCGGCTGCGGGCCTGTTGCTGGCGAATAGCGCCCGCGAGGCACCAGGGGACAACATTGCGTCCGCGCCGACCCCGCTTCACGCCCTGACATCAATCCGCGTTTCGAATTTTGCCCGGTGCACCGAAAAGAACGTGCGCACGTTGCGCACGTTGGCCTGGGCGGTGAACGCGCGGTGGACCAGCGCGTGGTAGGCGGGCATGTCCTTTACTTGGGCGATCACCACGAAATCCGGTCCGGGCGACACCCGGTAGCACTGCAAGACCGCGGGCTCGGTCAGCATGCTTTGCTCGAACGCGTCCAGGCTTTCGGCGGCCTGGACGTCCAGGGTGATTTCCACGATTGCCGTCAACGTGCTGCCCAGCTTTTCTGCCGCCAGGATGGCGACTTGGCGGGCGATGACGCCTTCGTCCACCAAGCGCCGCACGCGACGCAGGCACGTGGGAGGCGACGCATGCACGCGCGCGGCCAGGTCCTGATTGGTCAGTGAACTGTCCGCTTGAAGCTGCTCAAGGATACGCAGGTCCAGATCGTCCAGTTCCGGCTGCGACGAAGCGGGAAGTTGCGTCGGGTTTTGCATGATTAATTCAAAAATATCGATTTAACGAAAGATAATTTAATCACAAATACGTAAGTAAATTAAATTCCAAACAAAGCAATAATAAGAAATCATATTTCTTGGCGCCTCGCGCACAATGCGTCGGTACCCGAACTTAAGTGGAGTTTTCCTATGTGCGGCATTGTTGGCGCCGTCGCCCAGCGCGACATCACCCCGATCCTCGTTGAAGGCCTGAAGCGGCTGGAGTATCGCGGCTACGACTCCTGCGGCGTCGCCGTGTATGCAGACGGCCACCTGCGCCGCACGCGCAGCACGCAGCGCGTTGCCGAGCTGGCCGACCAGGTTGCCCAGGACAAGGTCCAGGGCTTTACCGGCATTGCGCACACGCGCTGGGCCACGCACGGCGTGCCCGCCACGCACAATGCGCACCCGCACTTTTCGCACCTGGGCAATGAAGAGCCCCGTATCGCGCTGGTGCACAACGGCATCATCGAAAACCACGACGAACTGCGTGCCGAACTGCAAGCCGTCGGCTATGTGTTCGAAAGCCAGACCGACACCGAAGTCATCGCGCACCTGGTGAACCACCTGTACGCGGGCGACCTGTTCGAAGCCGTGCAAAACGCCGTGCGCCGCCTGCATGGCGCTTATGCGATTGCCGTGTTCTGCCGCGATGAACCGCATCGCGTCGTGGGCGCGCGCCAAGGCTCGCCGCTGGTGGTGGGCGTGGGCCAGAACGAAAACTTCCTGGCGTCCGACGCGCTGGCGCTGGCCGGCACCACGGACCAGATCATCTATCTGGAAGATGGCGACGTTGTCGACCTGCAACTGTCGCGTGTGTGGATCGTGGACGCCAACGGCAAGAACGTGGACCGCGAGGTGCACACCGTGCACGTGCACACGGGCGCGGCCGAACTCGGCCCGTACCGCCACTACATGCAAAAGGAAATCTTCGAACAACCGCGCGCCGTGGGCGATACGCTGCAAGACATCGAATCGATCACGCCCGAGCTGTTCGGCGACGATGCCTACAAGATCTTCAAGGACATCGATTCGCTGCTGATCCTGGCTTGCGGCACCAGCTACTACGCCGGCCTGACCGCCAAGTACTGGATCGAATCCATTGCCAAGATTCCGGTGGCCGTGGAAATCGCCAGCGAATACCGCTACCGCGACAGCGTGCCGAACCCGCGCTCGCTGGTCGTCACGATTTCGCAGTCGGGCGAAACCGCCGACACGCTGGCCGCGCTCAAGCACGCGCGTTCGCTGGGCATGGACAAGACGCTGACCATCTGCAACGTGTCCACCAGCGCCATGGTGCGCGAATGCAAGCTGTCGTACATCACGCGCGCCGGTGTTGAAATCGGCGTGGCCTCGACCAAGGCCTTCACCACGCAGCTGACCGCGCTGTTCCTGCTGACGCTGGCGCTGGCGCAAGTGCGCGGCCACCTCACCGAAGAACAGGAAGCCGACCACCTGAAGGCGCTGCGTCACCTGCCGGTGGCCATCGGTTCGGTGCTGGCGCTGGAACCCCAGATCATGGCGTGGGCCGACCGCTTTGCGTCCAAGGAAAACGCCTTGTTCCTGGGCCGTGGCATGCACTATCCGATCGCCCTGGAAGGCGCGTTGAAGCTCAAGGAAATCAGCTACATCCACGCCGAAGCCTACCCGGCCGGCGAACTCAAGCACGGCCCCCTGGCGCTGGTGACCGAGCACATGCCCGTTGTTACCATCGCACCCAAGGACGAGCTGCTTGAAAAGCTGAAATCCAACATGCAGGAAGTGCGCGCACGTGGCGGTGAGCTGTATGTGTTTGCCGATGCCGACAGCAAGATCCAAAGCGCCGAAGGCATGCACGTGATCCGCATGCCGGAAAACTACGGCAAGCTGTCGCCCATCCTGCACACGATCCCGCTGCAACTGCTGTCGTACCACACGGCATGCGCGCGCGGCACCGACGTGGACAAGCCGCGCAACCTGGCCAAGAGCGTCACGGTGGAATAACGCCGAGGTTCATCTTTCAGGTTCTGAAAACGAGAAAAAGGGGCTGCCATGCCACGTCCCGATCTCAATCTTCTGCTGGCGCTCGATGCGCTGCTCGACGAGGGCAGCGTTATCGGCGCCGCGCGCCGCATGCACCTGAGCGCGCCGGCGATGAGCCGCACCTTGAGCCGCATCCGGGAGGCGCTGGGCGATCCCGTGTTCGTCCAGGTCGGTCGCAAGCTCATGCCGACACCGAAAGCGTTGGCATTGCGCGAGCAAGTGCGCGCGGCGGTCGAACAGGCCTCGCAGGTGTTCGCTACCGATGCCCAGATCGACCTGAAATTGCTGGATCGGCGTTTCAATGTCCGCGCTACCGATGAGTTTGTGAGCATCCATCTGGGTCATCTCCTGGATGCGATGGCGCGCGAGATGCCACGGGCGATGCTGCGCTTTTCGCCAGAGGAAGACGACGTGGACGAAGAGGCGCTGCGCAGTGGCCGCATCGACCTGTTCATCAGCGCCTCGCGCAAGCTGGGGCCCGAGATTCGTGTGCAGCCCCTGTTCACCACGACGTTCGTGGGCGTCGCGCGCGCCAACCATCCGATTTTCGACGACGAGATCACGTCCGAACGCCTCACGCGCTGGGAGCACATCAACGTGTCGCGGCGCGGCAAGGCCGCCGGGCCGCTCGATGCCGCGCTGGAGGCGCAGGGGCTGCGTCGGCACGTTGCCCTGGTAGTGCCCAATCCGTACACGGCGCTGTTCGCGTTGCAGGATTCGGATCTGCTGCTGCCCTTGCCCCGGCATCTGGCCAGCACCGCGCTGTCCGCGGGCCTGCGCATTCGCGTGTTCGACCTGCCGACACCGCTGGAAACGGTGCTGCTAACACAGGCCTGGCACCCGCGCCTGGAGGGCGATCCCGCCCATCAATGGCTGCGGCAGACCATTCATACGCTTTGCAACGAGAGCCAGGCGCAGACGGCCAAGCGCGCCAAGCCATAGCGCAAAGCTTGCCCCGATGCGTGCGTATCGCGCAATCGTTCGAGTGCAATAAATACACTTTTCGGAATGATCGGCCCTGCCTACAGTGACGCGTATTGATCACTGTAGAAGGGTTGCATCGTGCAGTCGGCGAACGTGCCTGAAGCGAATTCGGGCGTCTTTCCACGCCTTTCCCGGTTTCGCGAGCGGTTGGCGCGTGGGCTGCCATATCTCGATCTGACGACGCCACGCGCGACCTATGTGATGCGTTCGATCCTGGCGGCCTGGCTGGCCCTGGTGGTGGCTTATCTGCTGGAACTGCACGCGCCCTACGCGGCGGCTTCCAGCGTGCTGCTGGTCATCAACCCTGTCCAGGGCGGCGTGATCGGCAAGGGGGTGTGGCGGGTGCTGGGCACGCTGGCCGGAATGCTGGCCGCCTTCGTCCTGATGAGCGCCTTCGGGCAGATGCCCTGGCTTTTCCTGCTCGGGTTCGGCGTATGGCTGGGGGTGTGCGTGGTGGGCATGACGCTGCTGCGTCATTTCCGGGCCTATGGCGCCACGCTGGCGGGCTACACCGTGGGCTTGGCGGCCTACGGCGCCATGCAGCATCCGGAACGCACCTTCGATCAGGTGATGGGGCGCGGCGCGTCGGTGCTGATCGGCGTGGTCTGCCTGGCGCTGGTGTCGGCCTTGTTCAGCAGCCGCAGCGTGCATAGCCGCCTGGCCATACTGCTCGACCGCCTTGCGGCCGCCACGGCGGGCGTGTTGGCAACGCATCACCAGGCCATTCAAGGTAGCGCGGCGCCGGGCGCCAAGCCGCTTGACGCCGGACGGCGTGCGCTTATCACCGAGGTGTATGGCGTGGACGATCTGCTGGCGCTGGGCAAGGCCGAGTCCGCCGATCTGGCCCACCGTGCCGGCACGGTGCGGCACACGATGGTGTCGTTGTTTTCCGCCTTGGTGGGCGGCGCGCCGCCCTGGCGCGAACACAGCGCCGGCCTCGCCGCGCTTAGGGCGTTGCAGCCGGAATGGGAGCAGGCATGGCGGGAGGTTGCTCAGGCTTTGGGGCAGGAACGCGGCCCGACCGATCGCGGCCCGACCGATCGCGGCCCGACCGCAACGACGCGTGCCATCGGGCGGCTGATCGACCTGCGCGCCCGGCTGGTGGCTGTCCTTTCCTCGACCTCGCTGGACGATGCCTCCGAGCAGGCCGCGCTCATGATCGCCGGTGATCGCCTGATCGAGCAGTTGGACGATTACCTGCAAGCCATCGACGGCATCAAGCGTTTCCACCACCCCAGGCCGACGCTGGCGCGCGTCTCCGTGCCGTTTCACCGCGACACGGTGGCGGCTTTCCAGAATGGCGTGCGCGCGCTGTTGACGGTGTTGATGGGCGGCGCCTTCCGGATCGCCACCGGCTGGACGGAAGGCAACATGATGCTGGCGGGCTTGGCGGCGGCATGCGCCCTGCTGTCCACCGCGCCTAATCCCGCGCTGGGTGCCGTCGAATTCATCAAGGGCACGGTGGCCGCCGTGGCGATGTCCTTTCTGTGCACCTTCATCGTGCTGCCGCACGTCTCGGGCCTGCCGCTGCTGCTGGTCGTCCTGGGCCTGTTCTGGCTGCCCGGTGTGTATGCCACCACGATGCCGCGTTATGCGCTGGCGGGCGCGGCGTATCTGGTGGCGTTCACGACACTGACGGCGGCGGACAACCCCATGCGCTACGACTTTGCACTGTTCCTCAATGGCGCCGTGGCGTGGGTCCTGGCGACATGTTTCACGCTGCTTGGATTCAGGATCGTGCTGCCGCGCAACCTGGCGCGCGACGTCACGCGCTTGCGCCGGCGCATCCGCGACGCGGCGCTGGGCACCTTGCGCGGCGAGCCGCCGGATGCATCGGCCTGGCAATGGCGCCAACAACACCGCATCGCGCAACTGGGCGCCTTGCTCAGGACGCAGCCGCAGGCGATGGATCGCGCCATCGCCCAGGCGCTGGCGAGCCTGCATCTGGGTCGGGAAATCCTGCGCCTGCGACGCTGGCTGCGCCAGGCGCCGCAGCACGCCGAGTGGCCGCGCGTGGTGGCGCGCACGCTGCGCCATCTGCGCCGGCGGGTAGATGATCCCGCGCGGGCCGCACGCCATGCCCGCCGCGCCGCAACCGCCTTGGCGCGCTTGCCGGTGCGGTCCGGCGCCACGACGGATGACGTGCGGCGCGTGACGGTCGTGCTGCTCGACATCGCCGCGCTGCTGGAACGCCATGCGAACGACGATCCGTACCCCTCTGAAGGCCACACCCATGCTCAGTGAATTTTCGTTGGGCGGCATCTACCTGCCGCCGTTCTTTGTCTACGCCTGCCTGGCCTTGCCGATCTATATGGGCCTTCGCTTTGTGCTGGCGCGTTGCGGGGTGCTGCGTTGGGTGTGGCATCCGGGCCTGTTCGAGTTCGCCATTTCCCTTTGCCTTGTTTCCCTGTTGGTGCTTTATGTCTGAACGCTTATTTCCCGCCAAGCTGCTGCTGCGGGCAGGACTCACCCTTGCGGTGGTCGCTGCTGCCGCCTTTCTAGTCACTGCGCTGTGGCGCGCCTACGTCGTCGCCCCGTGGACCCGCGATGGCCGTGTCAGCGCGCAAATCGTACGTATCGCTCCCGAGGTGTCAGGCACCGTCGTCCAGGTCTCGGTCATGGACGATCAATACGTCAAACAGGGCGACCTGCTCTATCGCATCGACAACGCCAGCTTCGCGCTGGCATTGGCCCAGGCCGAAGCGCAGTTGGCATCAGCCGAGGTGTTCTTGCGCCAGAAAACCGAAGAGGCGCGGCGGCGCCGTGGCATGGAAAGCCTGGTGCCGGCCGAGGACATCCAGCGGGCGAACCAGGCGGTCGCCATCGCGCGGTCCGATCTACGCAGTGCACAGGTCGCCGTGGACAGGGCGAAGCTGGATCAAGCACGCACCGAATTGCGCGCGCCAACCGATGGCTACATCACGCGCCTGCGGTTGAACAAGGGCGACTACGCCGTGACGGGCCAGCCCAACATCGCGCTGATCGATGCCCACAGCTTCTGGATCACCGGGTACTTCGAGGAAACCAAACTGCGCGGCATCCAACCCGGTGCGGCGGCGCGGATCCGCCTGATGGGGTTCGACCAGGTATTGCCGGGGCGGGTGGCCAGCATCGGGCGAGGCATTACCGACAGCAACCAGCAGGCCGACGCGCAGGGCTTGCCCAGCGTGGAACCCAGCTTCAGCTGGGTCCGGCTGGCGCAGCGCATCCCGGTGCGCATCGAGTTCGAGCATGTCCCGCATGACCTCGTGCTGGCGGCCGGCATGACCGGCAGCATCGAGGTCACGCCCTCAGCGGGTACGCCGGTGCCCCAGGGCCGGCTGATCTCGCTGCTGCACGGCTGGTTGTAAGGACAAGGCCATGCATGTAGCCATCCCTCGCACGCAAGCACGCCTTCGGCAGGCGCCGCTTCCTTTTCTGTTGGCATTGCTGACCGGCTGCACTGCCGTCGGCCCGGACTACCGCACGCCGACGCTGGATGTGCCCGCGCACTGGATTGAGGCCGACGCCGCCATGTCCGATGGCGACCACGATGGTTTGCGCACCTGGTGGCGCGCCTTCCAGGATCTCTTGCTGGACCGGCTGGTCGAACAGACCCTGGCGCACAATCAGGATCTGGACATCGCCTTGGCACGCCTGCGCCAGGCACGCGCCGAGCGCGTGCAAATTGCCTCGGCCGCCCTGCCCGAGGTCTCGGTCGGCGCCGCCGGCGAGGCCGCACTCGGCAGCAAGGCACTTAGCTCGCAGCCCGGCGGGCGGGCGCGAACCTGGCATCTGGGGTTCGATGCGAGCTGGGAGCTGGACCTGTTTGGCGGCACGCGCCGCGCGGTCGAGGCCGCCGACGCCGGTATCCAGGCGTTGGCCGAGGACCATCGTGCGCTGCAAGTGAGCCTGGTGGCCGAACTGGTGTCCGACTACGCCGGGCTGCGCGCCGCGCAACTGCGCCTGGCCATCGCGCAAGACAACATTCGTTCGTTGGCCGAGGCGGAACGCTTGGCCGAGCAGGCGCACCGCGGTGGTCTGGGCACGCTGGCCGACGTTACCCAAGCTCGCGCCGAGCGCGAGATTGCCGAGGCGCAGCCGCCCCTGCGGGAAGCAGACATCGCCCGTTTCAGCCATGCCATCGGTGTGCTGACGGGCGGGTTTCCCGGGGACTGGCATGCCGCCCTGGCAACGTCCGCGCCGGCGTTGCCCATGCCGGCCGACTTGCCGCTGTCATTGCCTTCGGACGTCATTCGCCAACGCCCCGACCTGCGGGCAGACGAACGGCGCCTGGCCGCCGCCACGGCGCAAATCGGCGTGGCGCAGGCCGCACGCTTTCCCACATTCCGTATTCCCTTGGGGATCGGTACCACCGCCAGCGTCATCCACGACCTGTTCTCAGGCGCCAGCCTGGCATGGTCGGCGGCGATGCAGGGCAGCCAGTCTGTCTACGACGCCGGCAGCGCGCGAGCCGGCGTGGCCGCGGCACAGGCCAACGCCGACGCCGTGCGGCGCGTCTACGAGCGGGACGTGCGTTCGGCGCTGCGCGACGTAGAGGACGCCTTGACGGCATGGGCCAGCGAACGCCAACGGCAAGCCGCGTTACAGAAGGCCGTGACCGCCAGCCAACTGGCCCTGCAACAAGCCACTCAGCTCTACGCGCGAGGGTTGAGCGCCTATCTGCCCGTGCTGGTGGCGCAGCGCAGCCTGAACCAGACGCGCGATGCCTTGGCGCTGAGTCAGGTGGCGCAACTACAGGGAGGCATAGCCTTGTACAAAGCGCTGGGGGCGGGCTGGTCGGACACGACATCGGTCGGCGAACCCGCCCAGGCGGCCGCCAAAGAAATATCGACGACGCAATGACGCCTTGATGCGGTGGAGAGTTAAGTACGCGGCGCCGGCCATGAACGGTAAGCGTCTTTCATATCAAGCACTTGGCCCACCGCATGCGGTGGGCCAAGTGCGTTTGATGGCAGCTGTTTGCAGGGCATTATCCGGCCGATTATGGCTGCCTTGTACACAACGATTTTGCATTACAGAATTATTGCTTTAGGCTATTAATAAATTGCCGCTGAACGGGCATTATGTTTTTCAGTATGGTTAAACAAAAATAAGAAATACCCTTTTTTATATTCACTCACAATTACCCGGCGTTCCTGTGTTGCGGTTTGTGTAATGAATGTAATTATTTGAGGGAAATCCCGGGGTTTATTACGGGCGCTCTGACTCATTTCCACAGCAATAAAAATTTTTAGAAAGAATATTGCTGTCTGGCCCCTCTACGATTCGTTGGCTCATCAAGAAACGGGTATGTATACGTTTCGAGCCGTAACTTTCCTTAAGTAATCAGTCCGCCCAATGGGGGCAGGCGTATATCGATTTTGAATCGATTTACATGCCTCCGGGTGTCGATTTCTAGTGTCTACGACACGACGAAAACAGTGAGGCCCCCGTGGTAAAGAGAATCGCAGTGTGTGGCCTTGGATATGTCGGCCTGCCCGTAGCCGTTGCATTTTCCAAGCGCTTTGATGTCATCGGCTTTGATGTGGATAAGCGGAGAATCGCACGACTGAAAGAGGGACACGACTGGACCGGCGAGATTGAAGACGACGTCCTGCGTGCCTCTGCAATGACCTTTACCGACCAGATCTCTGAACTGGAAGGGTGCGACTTTTTCGTGGTTGCCGTTCCCACGCCCGTCGACGAAAAGAACAACCCCGATTTTTCCTTGCTGGTGCGTGCGTGCCAGTCCATCGGACCCGTGCTGCGTCCGGGCTGCATCGTCGTGTTCGAATCCACCGTCCACCCCGGCGCCACCGAGGAAATCTGCGGCCCCGAGCTGGAAAAAGTCTCCGGCCTGCGCTGCGGCATCGACTTCAAGCTGGGCTACAGCCCCGAACGCATCAACCCGGGTGACCGCGAGCATCCGCTGGAAAAGATCGTCAAGATCGTATCCGGCCAGGATGAAGCGTCGCTGGAAATCATTGCCGGCGTGTACGAGAAGATCATCGACGCCGGGGTGCACCGCGCCTCGTCCATCAAGGTGGCCGAAGCCGCAAAGGTGCTGGAAAACACCCAGCGCGACATCAACATCGCGCTGATGAACGAGATGTCCAAGATCTGCGATCTGGTCGGCATCCGTACCTCGGAAGTCCTGAACGCCGCCGGCACCAAATGGAACTTCCTGAAGTTCTCGCCCGGCCTGGTCGGCGGGCACTGCATCGGCGTGGACCCGTACTACCTGACCTCCAAGGCGCAGGAACTGGGTTACCACCCCGAAGTGATCCTGTCGGGCCGCCGCATCAACGACGGCATGGCCAACCACGTCGCGCAGCGCATCGTGCAGACGCTGGCCCGCAATGGCCGCCTGAATGCGTCCACCCGCGTCGGCATCCTGGGCATGACGTTCAAGGAGAACGTGCCCGACATCCGTAACTCGAAGGTCGTCGATCTGTACAAGGCGCTGGGCAGCTACGGCATCACGCCGGTTGCCTGCGACCCGATGGTCGACCCCGAGCAGATGGAACACGAATACGGCATCAAGCTCGTCCCCCGCGCGCAATTCGGCGGCATGGACGTGTTGATTCTCGCGGTGCCCCACCGCGAAACCATGGAGACCATCTGGGAAGACATCCCCGGCTTGGTCAACAGTGGAGGCATGGTGTGCGACTTGAAGTCGGTGCTGGATAGCAAACGCCTTGCCCCCGACCTCTTGTACTGGACTCTTTAAGTTCAGGCTCGCTATCCATCACTACAGGAGAGACCCTGGATGACTGCATTTACTATCGCTCCGATCGGCACCTGCCGGATCCATACGCCGCTGCGCGATGCCGTGGGACGCTACCCGATCAAGCTGCAACTCGGGCGCAACTACGGTTTCGTGCACACCAGCGCCGAGGCGCTGCAACAAGCGCGCTTCATGTTCGGCCAGGCCGACATTCCGGCCGACGTACAGCGCCTGATCTTCCGTCCTTCGAATGGCGAGCAGGCTCGCCGTGGTACGCACAAGCCGGCCGACCTCTACATGGTTGAGCTGTCCTCGCGCAAGCTGCTGACCATCGACGGCCATCCCATTCAATCGAACTACCTGGGGCGCTACTTCAGCGAGTTCTTCGCTGACCGCACGCGCACCCGCATGTTCTGGCAACTGGCCAGCACCGATCGGCTTGCCGAGCGCCGTGCGCAGCTGGACCAGGACGCCGTGTTCAAGAGCCTGTCGCGCGATGACCAGGAACTGCTGTCGCGCATCGTCAAGCGCGATCAGACCGACGAAGAGATCGAAGCCGAAATGCGTGACCTGGTCGCGCTGCTGGGCCACGACAAGGTGGTGTTCGTCACCCACGTCAACGCACTGACGCCGGACAACGTGCCGATTGAACAACGCGCGCAACTGATCGCCACGGTGGCCGCCAGCGCGCAGCGCATCGGCGTGCCGTGCTACGACCCCACGCCGCTGATGAGCAAGATCGGCCAGGCCGACGCGATGGAAGACGGCGGGCTGGACCTGACGCACTACACGCAGGTCTTCGCCGAACGCCTGTGCCACGAATGGTTCAAGAACTACATGCGTCCGCGCATGAGCGCGTCCACCACGCAGGTGGCCGTGCCCAAGCTGGGCGCCGACGACAGCGCGGAACGCATCGAAAAGATCTGGGATGCCGGCGACCTGCGCGAAGCATCGCGCCGCGTGCGCGACGTGCTGCGCCGCCACCCTGGCCTGCCCGAACACACGCTGCTGTTTGCGCGCATCCAGGAAGAACTGGGCGACTACGAAGGCTCGCTCGCCCTGCTGGGCAGCGCCGACGGCGCCCTGGCCACCGGCAGCAAGGCCGAGCAGATCCTGATGCGTAACCACTTCAAGCTGGGCCGCCACGACCTGGCGTACTCGCTTGCCGCCGGCCTTCTTGGCGACGAAATCGAAACGCCCGAAATCGTGCGCATCGCGGCGGTTTCCGCCGGCCAGCTGGGCTATGTGGATGAGTCGCTGGGCAACTGGAAGCAGCTGTTCCGCATCTCCTCGCCCACCGACGCCACCGCGCTGGAAGCGGCCGACACGGTGCTGTCGCTGTTGCAGACCGGCGGCGACATGGAAGCCGTGATCCGCTGGGTCAATGAAGTGCGCGAAGCCATCCCGACGCATGGCCGCGGCTTTGCCGTGCTGTGGCGCGACCGCCTGTTGGCCGGTGACCGCGCCGGTCTGCGCGCCCTGGCAGCCGAATCGCCCGCGTTGGAAGACATGGACGCGCTGGAGCTGGTCAAAGAAGCTTCGTGGCGCGGTTGCATCATGGCCGCCGCCGCGCTGGCCGCGTCTTGCGGCCTGGCCAATAGCGAGCACGAAGACATCGGCGCCTGGCTGCAATCGCAGTCCACCGCATGGGCCGAAGAAGGTACTCGCGCACTGGAAGACGGCCGTCTGCGTGACGCCGCCGAACGCATCTGCGCGCACCGCCTGCTGAACCCCGACGCCCTGACCGCCGTGCGCGCACAGCGTGCGTTCGAACGGGCGATGCGTCTTGGCGTGCGCGCCGCGCTGCTGGCCGGCAACCATAAGGAAGTGATCGACCTGACCGACGTCGCGTTGGACACGAAGCTTGATTTCCCCGAGCTGGACACGATGCGTGGCCGCGCCGCCGATGCGCTGGGCGACAAGCAAACCGCCATGCGCCATCTGGAGCAAGCCGCCGCCGACAAGGCCGCGCCCCTGAGCACGCAGCTGTACTTTGCCCGCGTGGCCTTCAACGGTGGCTGGTTCGGTGAAGCCATCGACGCCTACCAGGCGGTGCTGGCTAACGCCTCGGCCGACCAAAGCGCCAAGGACGAAGCCGAACGCCAACTGGGCAGGCTCGGCCCGCGCGCCATTCGAGGCGCCCGCGAACTGCTGGCCGCCGGCGATCATCGCGCCGCGTGGAACCTGCTGGAACGCGTCGCCCAGTCGTGGCCGCAGATGACGGAAGTCGAGCACGAAAAGCGCCGCATCATCGCCGTGCTGTACGCCGAGGCACGCGCGCTGGATCCGGCCAGCACCACCGAGCGCCTGGCGCTGGGCGAACGCATCGTGGAACTGGTGCCCAACGACGCCATCGGCCTGCGCCTGGCCGCCGTCGGCGCCATGCGCCTGCATCGCTTCGAACAGGCCCTGCCGTACTGGCGCCGCCTTCGCGAACTGTCCGATAACCCCACGCAGTTCGATCACTACATCGATCGCTGCCTGGTGTGGATCGAAAAAGCCAACCGAAGGAAGGCAGCATGAATACCCCACTGACTACCGAACGGGCGGACGTTTCGTCCGATCTCCAATGGGTGCATGCCCAGTTGGAGGAGATCGTCACGGCGTCGGTGCGGGTCCAGGTCGCACAAGAAAACCTGGCGCGCGCCGAAGCGTTGGCGCGCGATCATCTGGAAGATTCCAAGGTCCGTTTCCTGTTGCTTCGGCTGAAGGAATCGGCGGGCTTGAACGAAGGGATGGCCGAGCAGTGGGCAACCTTGCTTCAAGAATGCCCCGACGACTTGCAGATCGTGCGTTATTGCGCGACGCGACTGGTCAAGGAACGGCATCTGGACGAGGCCTTGTCCCTGGTCGACCGGCATCTGCCGGCCTCGTCCGAGAACCCGTCGCGGCTGTTCTCGCGCGCCAAGCTGCTTAGCGACATCCGCGCGCACGAGCAGTCGGACCAGCTGTTCCGGCGGCTGATCCTGGAACACACGGATCGCAATATCCGCGTCGAATTCGCCAAGCGGCTGCGCAAGCGCGGCTTGCTGGCGGACGCGTATGAAGCGATCCGCCCGGTCGCCGCGCACTTGGCGCCCGGCAGCAAGGCGGCCGAACTGGCCACCGCGCTGGCGGCCGACTACGCCTTCTTCAAGGGCTTGGAGCCCGAAGGCGGCCTGGCGGGCAAGGACGTGCGGATCGTGTCGATGAAGCACGCCATCCTGCACTTTCGCAACCGCAAGATCGCCGAGCAACCGCCGGAAAAGGCCGTGTCCGTCGCCCTGGTGACGGGCAGCCTGGGGCCTGGCGGCGCCGAGCGCCAGTTGACCCGCCTGGCTGGCGAGTTGACGCGCATGGCGGCTCAACCGGATCGGCAACTGCCTGACGTCGTGATGCGGCCCGAGAAGGTCGAGGTCATGGTCAAGCAGCACACCGAACCGGCGGGCTCGACCAAGAAGAAGCAGGGCTTGGACTTCTTCCTGCCGGTGTTGGTGCAGGCGCAGATTCCGGTGACCGAGATCAACAAGCTGCCGGCCATTTCGGTGGCGCACCAATCGGTGCCCGATGGCCGCCTGGGCCGCATGCTGGAACAACTGCCGCCGCCCGTGCACTACGGTGTGACGCGCCTGGCGCCGGTGCTGCGCGCCAATCCGTTCGATGTTGTCAGCCTGTGGCAGGACGGCACGTGCCTGTTCGGCGCGTTGGCCGCGTTGCTGGCCGGTGTGCCGACCATCCACCTGGTGTTTCGCGGGCTGCCGCCCAACATTCGCAAGGACCGATTCCGCGAAGAATATCCCGAGCTGTTCCAGGCGCTGGCGCAAGTGCCGGGCGTGTACTTCGTCAGCAACAGCCGCACCGCCGCCGAGGCGTATGCGCAGTGGCTGGGCATTCCGGTCGTGCGCTTTCACGTGCTGTACAACGGCGTGCCTGACCTGGCCACCAACGCGTCGCCTGTTGACGAGCAGAAGTGGGAGGCCTTCAAACAAGCCACCGCCGATGCCACCGAGACGGTCGGCGGCGTGTTCCGGCTGGAGCCGGACAAGCGGCCGCAGCTATGGATCAAGATGGCCGCGATGTACCTGAAGCGACGACCCCAGGCACGCTTTGTCATCGTGGGCGAGGGACGCCTGCACGACAACATCGTCGCGCTGGCGGAAGAGCTGCGTGTGGTTGACCGGCTGCTGCTGGTGGGCTTATCCAATCACGTGGGCTACTGGTATTCGCAGATGGACGCCAGCGTGCTGCTGTCGCGCTATGAAGGCTTGCCCAACGTGTTGATCGAAGCGCAGCTGTTGGGCGTTCCGGTCATTTCGACACCCGCCGGTGGTGCTGGCGAATGCTTCGTCGAAAACGAAACGGGTCACCTGCTTAGCGACGTCGAGCATCCCGACATGACAGAAGCCTGCGACAAGGTGGAGTCGATGGTCGACCTGGTGCGCAGTAACGAGTCATTGAAGGCGCAGAGCCGCAAACGGGCACAAGACCTGTTTTCGCTCGACGCGATGCTGTCCAAGTTCCTGAGCCTGTGCGTGCCCGTCATGGCCGTCTCGGAGAACGACGAACGCATCGACTTCCCGCAGATGCAACGCATGCTTGCGTGATCGGCGGCAAGTCTTTTCAAGGTCCAATAGATTTAAGGGTTTTATGCACATGAACGTCCCGGCTTTCGGCCTGCGGCGCAACGCGGCCTTCGCCATGGTGGTGCTGGCCGCACTTTCACTTTCGGGCTGCCAGCTGCCGCGTTCCGGTCCGATGTTGAGCGAAATGACGGGGGCACACGACGACAAGGACGTTATCGTGATGCCCGCCTCGCGCGAACTGGTGCAAGCCAGCAGGGTGCCTGACGTGGCGGACTTTCCGGTCCGCTATCGCGACCTGACCCAAGCCGGCTTCGACCGCCTGGTGCCTGGCGACGGCATCAACGTGCGCGTGTGGGAACGCGGTGGGCTGGGCGTATTCGCGGCGGACCCGTCCGGCGTCAGCGACCTGGGCAACCAGGAGATCGACCGGTCAGGCAACGTCTATTTCCCCATCCTGGGCAAGTTCCGCGCAGAAGGGCTGACGCTGGCGCAGCTGCATGATTCCGTCGTTGCCCGCCTGGCCAAGCTGGTGGTGGGCGCGGACGTCAGCGTCACACGCGTGACCGATGCGCGCGGCCAGATGGTGACGGTGCAGGGAAACCTGACCAAGCCCGGCATGTACCCGATCACGCAGACCGCGCAGCGCCTGAGCAGCGCGCTGGCGCAGGCCGCGCCGGTGCAGACCAACCCCGAGCAACTGGTCATCAGCCTGCGCCGCGACAACCAGGTGGCCTCGGTGCGTCTGTCGGACATCTACCGCAATCAGAACAACGACATTCTGCTGCGGCCGGGTGACGTCATTACCGCCTACGACTCGCGCGAGTACCTGACCGTGCTGGGCGCGGCGGGCAACCAGGGCCGCGTGGCGATCAGCAAGCGCAATTACTCGGTACTTGACGCGCTGGCCGATTCGCGTGGCCTGGACGACAAGCTGGCCGACCCGCGTTCCGTGTTCCTGTTCACGCCCGCCAAGGCCGGCGTAGCCGGCAAGCCGGACATGCTGCCGGTGGTGTATCAGTTTGACCTGACGCGGCCCGAGCAAGTGGCGTTGGCGCGTGAATTCACCGTGCATGAAGGGCAGGCCATCTACATTTCGGACGCGCCGTTCACGCAGGTGCAGAAGGTGCTGTCGGCCTTCCGCGTCACCATGAGCGCGGGCTTCAGCGCCACGCGTGCGATCGATAGCGATTCGGGCTCCAGCTCTTCCGGCGTGACCCAATAGCGTGTCGATGAGTAACGAGGATCGGATCAAGGGGTGGCGTAACCGCCGCAAGGACAGTAACTACGCGGTGGGTTCGGGCGTCGATGCGTGGCGCCTGGACCCGGCCGCGCTGTTTGAAGCCAAGGCCACGCCCAGCGTGCTGCTCAAGCCATTGCTTGCGCGGCTGCTGGGCGAGCCGCACGATTCCGTTGCCGCCCGCCGGGCGGTGTACGAAGCGGTGCAGGCCGAGCTGGACGCGGAGATCGCGCGCGGCAAGGTCGACGAGACGCTGGCCGATTTTTCACGGCGGCGGCTGCGCCTGATCGTGCGCCTGCTGGAAACGGATATCCGCGCGGGCGTGGATGTCTTCGCGTCGGGCTACATGCCCGCCAAGCTGATCGCGGAAGACGAACGGCTGGCGGCGGCGCACGCGCGGCGCGTCGAACGGCGCAAGCAGGACGAGGCGCGCGATGCGCGCCGCCATGCGTCGCGCAACGACATCGCGCTGGAAATCGAATTGCCGCAGGGCGAGGCCGCGGATCTTGCCATCCTGCGGCAGCGCTTGCAGGTGCTGCACGAAGGGCACCATCCGGGCAGTGCCGGCCGTGGGCAGCCCGTGGGGCGCACGCTGATGGCGCTGTTCGTGTATCAGCTGCGCGTGATCCACGGCGAAAGCCGCATCGCGCTGCTGTGGGCGCTGGTCGGCCCTGTCGTACTGCTGACGTTGATCTCGTCGCTGTACATCCTGATGGGCACGCACTTCATTCTTGGCATGGACGTGCAAACGTTTTCGCTGTTGGGAGCCACCACATGGATCATGTTCCGGCAGATCGTTTTCCGAAGCAGTACCGCCTATATCTCGGCGCGCGGGCTGCTGAACTTCCAGGGCGTCACCCCGCTGATGTGCGCGCTGGTGCAGGCGATGATCTACGTATCGGTGTACCTGGTGGTGTTCGCCGTGCTGATCAGCGCGGGCCACGCGCTGGGACTCATCACGCTGCCGGAAAGTTGGGCGGGCTTCATTCTTTTCGTGGTGCTGATGGGCTGCTGCGGCTCGGCGATGGGCGTGCTGTTCGGGTCAATCGCGACCTTCTGGCATTTCTTCCTGCGCCTGGCGCCCGTCATCGAACGGGGCTTGCAGATATTCTCCAGCGTGTTCTTCGTGTCGGAGCAGTTGCCCGAGCATCTGCGCCCATGGATTCTGTGGTCGCCGTTCGCGCACGGCATGCAGCTGCTGCGTTCGGCTTACTTCGCGGCCTACGATTCCCACGATGCCAGCCTGGGCTATTTCTTGACGGCATTGGTGTTCATGATGGTGGTCGCCCTGGCGGCCGAGCGTCTTGCACGCCCCAATGTCCAGCCGATGTAAGGGGGCCAGATGATTCATCTGAATGGCGTCACTGACGAACCCTATGCCTTTGGCAGCCGGCAACCGCTGCTGGCCAACGCCACGCTCGACATACCCGTCGGGCGCTACGCCCTGCTGTCGCATACGCCCGAGATGCACCGCCAGATTGTCGACGTGTTGTGCAATCTGCGGCCGCCGCGCCAGGGCTTCGTCAAGCACGACGGCAATGTGTCGTGGGCGATTGGGCGGCAAGGTTTTATCCGGGGCAAGGCCAACGGGCTTTCCATCATCGACTTCGTCTGCGAGATGTACGAAATCGATATCGAAGCCACGCACGAACTGGTCGCGGACCTGATCAGCGACCCCAAGGTGCTGGCCAAACCCATGGAACATTGGCCGCTTTACGCACGGCAGGAATTCTCGTTCGCCCTGGCGCTGGCGCCGGCTTTCGACGTTTACGTGATCGAAGGGGCCATCCCTTTCGAACCCTGCCGGTTCACCCGGCTCTGGCTGGCCCTGTTCGAAGAGCGGTTGATCGGCCGGACCCTCATTCTCTCTAGCTATCGCCAGAACCAGATGGCGGACTACTGCCTCAAAGGCTTGATTTATGAACGAAGCGCTCTCAGCATCGAAGACGACCTCGACCAATGCCTCAGCAAATACCCCCCGCGACGATCTCGAAGCGACTCCGGCACCGGCGATGACGTCTTCGGAGGCGGCTTCGAAGACAGCCAGCTCGGGATCTGAGGGCGGCTCCGAAATCGAACGCCGCCGTCGCGAACGGCAGGCTGCGCTGCGCGAACGCAGGCGCCACCGCTGGATCAACGCGTTCATCGTCATCGCGCCGGTGGCGCTGGCGCTGGTCTATGTGCTGTGCGTCGCCACCCCACGCTACGAAGCGGAATCGCGCTTTTTCGTGCAGTCGGGTTCCGGCCAGCAAGGCGGCGGAGGGGGCGCGGCAAGCCTGCTGACCACGGGCAACATGGGCGGCATGCTGGGCGGCTTTGTCGACGGCTGGGCGGTCAGCGATTTCCTGAAATCGCGTGATGCCATGCAACAGCTGGACAAGAAGGTCGGCCTGCGCCAGTACCTGATCCACACGGGTATCGACCCCTTCAACCACCTGGCCGAAGATTCCAGCGAAGACGACCTGTACCGCGCCTATCAGTCGGCGGTACATGTCTCGTTCAACGCCCTGGAGCAGATCGACGTGCTGCGCGTCAGCGCGTTCTCGCCGGAAGACGCCGCGATGCTGTCCAAGGCGCTGATCGGCCTGGCCGAAGAATTCGTCAGCTCGATGAACGAGAAAGGCGTGGCCGACAAGCTGAAGGTCAGCGAAGAGTCGGTCAGGCTGGCCGAGCAAAAGGCGCTGGCCGCGCGCGAAGCCTTGACGGCGTGGCGAACCACGCACGGCAACATCGACCCGACGGCCACGGTGGCCATGCTGTTGAACCTGTCCAGCCAGCTGGAAACCGAACTGAGCAGCGCGCAGATCAATCTGGACAAGATCCGCGCGTTGGAAAACAAGGACCACTTCATGCTCAAGCCCGCCCAGATGCAGGTGGTGGCGTTGCAAAAGCGCATTGCGTCGGTGCGTCGTCGCCTCAGCGGCGACGGCAATGCCGAAGCCAAGCAGCTCAAGTCGTACGAGGCGCTGCGTAACACCCAGGCGTTCGCGGATTCCAACCTGACGCTGGCGCAGCAGTCGTACCAACAGGCGATGACGGACGCGCTGCGCCTGCAACGCTATCTGTCCATCATCGCGCAGCCGGTGCCCACGGACCGCCCCAGCAGCCCGCGTACCGCCATCCTGTTGCTGCAAGCGCTGGCGCTGGGCTTTGTGCTGATGTTTGTGTCGCGCGTGGCAATGGCATTGTTGCGGGGGCTGCGCCATGGTTGATACCGCTATTGAAGAACGCCGCGCCCAGGCCGACGCCACCACGCAGCTGCGCGAAGTCATCCGCGACATTCTGGCGGCCGACGAACCCGCCGGCCAGTTGGCAAGACTGGGCCCGGCGCTGGCGAAGACGAACGAGGGCTGGCGCGATGTGCGCCGCCTGCTGGTCGCGCCCTGGATGCGCGAAGCGAAGCTCGCGCCCGCCATTGCCGCCCTGGAAACGCTGATTGCGGCGTACCCGGCCCGCGCCGATGACCGCCGCCTGCTGGCCAGCCTGCTGGGCCGCACCAAGCAGTGGGACCGCGCTATTGCCCAGGTGGATGCCGCGGCCGGCATCGAGCCCGCCAACGCATCGCACCACGCCGCACGCATTCAATTGCGGGTGCAGGCGGGCCGCGTGTCGGAAGCCGCCGAGGTCGCACGCGCCACCGTGTCCATGGCGCGCGACGAGCCCGCCGAGGCGTATGCCTGGATGATGGCCTTTGCGCGTAATGGCGACACGGCCCTGGCCGCCGACATCGCGGCAAGCCTGGACCCCGCGCAGCTGCCGAATGAACGCGTGGCCACGATGGCCGTGCGCGCATTGCTGGAAGACGAGCGCGCCCAGGCGGCGATTGAACTGGGCGACCGGGCGCTGAACGCTGGCCACGACAGCCCCGCCTTGCGCGCGTCGTTGGGCATGGCGCATCTGCGGCGTGCGACTGAGGATGACCGCAAGGTGCACGCGCTGACCCATTTTGAAGCGGGCCTGGCCGCCGCGCCCACGGACGTGCGGCTGTTGACGCTGTACGGCGAAACCCTGCTGCGTGCCGGCCGCTACAAGGAGGCCGCGGCGCCGTTGGCGCAGGCCATTGAACTGGCGCCCGAGCTGGAGCAGACGCGTGCTTTGTATGCACGTGCGCTGCGCTACACCTTGGAGTACGACAAGGCCGCCGAGCAGATGTTGAAGCTGGTCGAGAAGTCTCCCGACAAGCTGATCTGGCAGCGCTCGGCCATCGGCGCGCTGTCGCAGGCGGGCCGCAAGCAAGAGGCCGAGGCGCTGTACACGAAGTACGTCGCCACGCGCAGCGCACACCTGCCCAAGACCTTCCAGGACGCCATGGCGCAGATGGAGCAGCGGCTGCACATGGCGCCGATTCCACAGGCGCGGCTGGATTGGGCGTGGTCGCTGCGCGGCGACGCCAATGCGGACCGCGCGGATTGGGAACGCCGCGCGCGCTGGGGCCACATGATCGACCATCTGCTGTTCGACTGGCTGGAATGCCGCGAAGACGATGTCGAAGAGGCCATGCAGTTGCTGGGCGAACTGGATACCGGCGAGCGCTTTTTCGCGCCGCTGCTGGCGGCCGGCAAGGGCGTGGTGGTGGCGACCGCGCACGTCGGCCCCATGTATGCCGGGCTGATGGCGCTGGAGCTTCTGGGCATTCCGTCGCGCTGGCTCGCCACCGCGCCCACGGTGGCCCAAAGCAGCTATGCCACGGCCTTGATTTCCACCGCCGATCAAACCGAGGCGCAGGTGGCCAAGGCCTGCATGCGCGCCATCAACTCGGGCTTCGTGCTGTGCCTGGCCATCGACGGCGCGGCGAATCCCGCCGCGCCCCGCACCACCTTCGAAGGTCAGGAAGTAACGTATTCCACCTTTGCGTCGCACCTGGCGCATCGCATGGGCGTGCCGTCGGTGTTCTACGCGCCGCGTTGGGAAAACGGCCAGGTGACGTACACGCTGGCCATGCTGCCGGCGGCCAATCCCGGCGAAGACGCCGATGCCTACGCGCTGCGATGGCAGAAGGCGTATTTCGAACGGTTGCGCGAA
This sequence comes from Achromobacter sp. LC458, assembly GCF_001005835.2. NCBI lineage: Bacteria > Pseudomonadati > Pseudomonadota > Betaproteobacteria > Burkholderiales > Alcaligenaceae > Achromobacter > Achromobacter sp. LC458. The sequence goes on along the minus strand of NZ_LBHW02000006.1, from coordinate 162,722 downwards.
CACGTGGCCGGCCCCCCTGAAAATCTGCGCTTGAGCGGCGGCATCTGGCGTCATGTGCAGTCCGCGGATCGCTCCGCGCAGCAATAGGAACAAGCCTTGATGAAGTCTGCAATGAAAACGATGCGTTGGCTGCTTGCCGTGGCCCTGCTGCAAGGCGGGGTGGCGGCCGCGAATGAAGCCTGCCCCAGCCCGGACGAACACTGCCCGCTCGTTTCATCGCTGCTGTCTCAACGCGAAGGCTACGGCGCCAAGGCCACGGGCGGCCTGGGCGGCAAGTTCATCGAGGTGACGTCCGACCAGGATTCGGGGCCGGGCACCTTGCGCGCCGCGCTGGCGCAAGCCAAGAAGGGCCCGACCTGGATCCGCTTCGCATCCGATATGACGATCGTGCTGGACAAGCAGCTGCGCGTGCCCTCGAACGTGACGATCGACGGGCGCGGCAAGCGCGTTGCCTTGATCGACGACGGGCTGGGCGTGTACGGCGTGCAGAACGTCATCCTGACGCACCTGACCATCGACGGCCGCCTGAACCGGCTGACGCAGGCCGTGAACGTGGCCAATGGCAGCCGCGATGTGTGGGTGGACCATATGGATCTGTCGCGCATGTCGGACCGGCTGCTGAACGTGAAGAACGGGTCCACCGACGTGACGATTTCATGGACCAAGTTCCATAACTCGAACAAGGTCATGCTGCTGAACAACATCACGTCCAAGAATCTGTTCCAGAACTACGAACGTGATTCGATCGCCCGCGTGACGCTGCATCACAACTATTTCTTCAACACCGTGCAGCGCAATCCGCGCGGACAGTTCGGCACGTTCCACCTGTTCAACAACCTGCTTGAAGACTGGGATTTCTACGGCATGAGTTTCAGCCTGGAGGCCAAGGCGCTGGTCGAAGGCAACATCTTCAACAACACGGCGCAGCGCAAGTGCGTCGAGCCCGAATTCTTTCCCACGGTGGAAGGCGTCAACGTCAATTACTGCCACTACATTCCCATTGCCGCCAAACGCAGCGCGCTGGACAACGGCGAGTCGGATCGCGGCGCATACGAAAAATTGAAGTCGCAGCACGGCTACACGCGCGACTACAAAGCCTTCCTGCGCCTGAAAGACAACCTGTACCTGGGCGATGCCAAGCCGGTGTTGCAGGACTACCGACCCGATGCCGCCCCGACGCCGCCGTATTGTTACGGCTACGAGCACCCGACGCCGGAATTGGCCGACAAGATCCGCAAGTTTGCCGGCAACACCGGTGGCGATACGCCCCTGCCTGCATCAAGAACCGGGTCTGGCTGCGGCGGATAGGCGTCAAGGCTGCGCGACAAAAACTGTCCACTCTGAGATACACCCGGCTTGTTGTCCCCCTGAAATTGCGACGCAACGTGTTGCAATAAGCGTAACAACGTTTACAAATTCGTCCCGCCAAGGACGAGGGGACAGTGACCATGAGTCAAACACCACGATACCTGCGCCGCCCGCAGGGTTCGAACTGGGGCGATTTCGGCCACGACGACCAGTTGGGCACGCTGAACCACCTGGACAGCCAGGCGCGTCTGGCCGCCGTCGCGGAAATCAAGACCGGGATTTCGTTTTCGCTCAGCTTGCCGTTGACAGTGCCGCGCGCGCCCGTGCTGAACCCGCGCCGCAAGGGGCCGTCGATCCAGCCCGCCGAGAAAAACGGCGTGCCGGTGTACCGATATCCCCTGGGCCTGGACGTGCCCGGCGCCACCGACGTCGTCAGCGACGACCGCGTTACGCTGTCGCCGCAGTACTCCACGCAATGGGACGCACTGGGCCATGTGGGCTCGATGTATGACGCCCACGGTACGGGCCAGCCGCGGCCCACCGGGTACAACGGCTTTACCGTCAGCGAGCCTTCCCCCGACAACTTCACCGGCACGCAAGACCTGTCCATCGCGCCGATGGCGCGCCATGGCATCCAGGGGCGCGGCGTGATGGTTGACCTGCGCGCCCGCTTTGGCGATGAACACCGCAAGGTGTCGTACCGCGACCTCATGGACGTGATCGAGGCCGACGCGGTGCAAGTGCGGCCCGGCGACGTGCTGTGCCTGCACACTGGCCTGGCCGACCTGGCGTTGACGCTGGGCGAGCACGAACAGGAACGGCTCAAGACCAGCTGCTGCGTGCTGGACGGCGCGGACGCGCAACTGCTGGCCTGGATCAAGGACAGCCGCATTGCCGCCATCGCGGCGGACAACCACGCCGTGGAACTGCGCAACCATCAGCTGGACGCAGGCCCCGGGCCGCTGCTGCCCTTGCACGAACAATGCCTCTTCAAGCTGGGCCTGCCACTGGGCGAGCTCTGGCATCTGACCCCGCTGGCGCACTGGTTGCGCCAGCATGGCCGACACGCTTTCTTCCTGACCGCCGCACCCATGTACGTGCCCGGTCTGGTCGGCGCGCCGGTCAACCCCATCGCGACCGTCTGACCCCGTCAGGCGGATCGCGCAACGATTCATCATCAATCGAATATCCCCGTCGGGGAGTTGTGAGGAGCACACATGAAGAAGACCCGTTTCGCGGCCTTGGCCGCATTGCGTCCGCTGGTTGCGGCCATCGGCCTGGTCGGCGCAGTCGGCGCGGCCAACGCCGCCGGCTATCCCGAGCAGCCCATCACGATGGTGGTGCCGTATTCCGCCGGCGGCGGCGCCGACAACGCCGCGCGCATCATCGCCCAGGGCATGAGCGAAGTGGCCGGCCAAAGCGTCGTGATCGAAAACAAGGGCGGCGCCAGCGGCTCGATCGGCGCGGCCTTCGTGGCACGCGCCAAGCCGGACGGCTACACGGTGCTGTTCGACGCGTCCGCGTTCTCGATCAACCCGGTGCTGCGCAAGCTGCCCTACGACGCGAAGAAGGACTTCGTGCCGGTCTCGCAAGCGGTCAGCGTGCCCAACATCCTGGTGGCGGCGCCGGGCTCGGCGTTCAACAACCTGCCCGACTTCATCAAGGCCGCGCGTGCCAACCCCGGCAAGTACACCTTTGCCTCGTACGGCCCCGGCAGCCTGGCGCAGATGGCTGCTGAACTGCTCAAGAAGGATGCGGACGTGAACGTGGTGCACGTGCCCTACAAGGGCGGCGCGCCGGCCATCGTGGACGTCATGGGCGGACAGGTAGACGTGTACTTCGCCAACGCGGCATCCAGCCTGAACTACGTCAGCGGCGGCAAGCTCAAGGCGCTGGCCGTGTCCTCGGCCAAGCGCATGCCGGAATTGCCCAATGTGGCCACGGTCGGCGAAGCCGGCATCAAGAATTTTGACGTGGTCGAATGGAACGGCCTGTTCCTGCCCGCCGGCTCCAGCCCGGAAGTGGTCGCCAAGCTGCAAGACCTGGTGCAAAAGGCGCTGGCGCGTCCCGAAACGCGCGACAAGCTGGCCAAGCTGGGCCTGACCCCCGTGGGCAGCAGCGCGGCCGACTTCGCCAAGTTCGTCGACGCCGAGCAAGTGCGTTGGGCCGAGGTCGTGAAAGCCAATAACATCACGGTGAACTGATCCACCGACGGGAACGGGCGCGGCGTTGGCCCGTTCCCTTGTCAACCCGTTGCAGGGAGAAGCACACGATGAGCCGAGAAGAAGACTTCGAGCGCGGTCTGGCGAACCGCCGCGCTGTGTTGGGTGACGAATGGGTGCAGCGTTCGCTGGACCGCGCCACCACGTTCACCGCCGACTACCAGAACATGATCACGCGTTACGCGTGGCACGATATCTGGAGCCGTCCGGGCTTGCCGCACAAGGCGCGCCGCATGATGGTGCTGGCCGTGACGCTGTCGCTGGGCCGCTGGGAAGAATTCGAGCTGCACGTGCGCGCCGCGCTGACCGCGCCGGATGAGTCGCGCCTGACGCCCGATGAGTTGAAAGAAGTGCTGTTGCAAAATGCCGTCTACGCCGGCGTGCCAGCGGCCAATACGGCGTTCAATCTGGCGCAGAATATTTTGCGTGAGGTGGCTGCGCGGATTGGCTATGACCTGGCGTCGGCGGACCCCCGGCAAGCGGATCTGTTTGGCGCGGGCTCGCAGCCGTAGCGTGCGACGCGGCCTGATCGGCGTCGGGGCTGCTTTGCGTTGACGCTGGCGTCGCGGGGGTCGTCGGCGCATCCGACTCGAAGCGTCCGCCCAGCGCCAGATGCAGGTTCACGCGCTGCACCAGCCTTTCGGCGCGCACGTGCATCAGGTCGCTTTGCACGCGCAGCGCGTCGCGCTTGCGCTGCAATACGTCGAAGTCGTCAAACTGGCCAATCTGGCGTTGCACCTGCGCCAACGCCAGCGCGCGGCGGCTTTCGGAATACTGGCGTTGCAGCGATTGCTCTCGCATCGCCAGCTGCTGCTCGCCGGTCAAGCCGTTTTCCACTTCGGCCATGGCGCCCAGGATGGCGCGCGCGTACAACGCCAGCGCTTCCCGCTGTTGTTCCGTGCGCAATTCGAGCGTGATCTGGCGACGGCCGGCGTCAAATAGCGGCCAGGCCAACGAGGCGCCCACGGGGAAGACCCAGCTTTGCATGCTGGTGGCCAAGCCGGAATAGTCTTTGGTAAAGCGCCCCGCGCCGGCAAATATCGCAATGGTGGGCAGGCGCGCTGCCTTGGCTTCCTCGGCGCCGAAAAAGGCCGCCACGAGGCGTTCGCGCGCGGCCACCAGGTCAGGCCTGCGGTCCAGCAGCGCCAGCGGCAAGCCGGGCGCCAGCGGCGCGGGCGAATCGGGAATGGCTTCGTCCGCCTGCGCGACGCCGGCGGGGTAGCGTCCCAACATCAATTCCAACGCGCGCAGCGCTTGCACCCGCGCCAGTTCGCGCTGGGCCACCACGTCCGCCGCCGCGGCCACCTGCTCGGACCACTGCGCCACTTCAAATTCACCGACCCGGCCGATACTGCGACGGTATTGGATCAGCTTGAGCTGGTCGCTTGTTGCACTTTCCAGTTCGCGAGCCAGCGCAAGCTGCCCGCTTGCCTCCAGCGCCGCGAGCCAGCTTTTTGCGGTCAATGCCCCGATGGACTGGCGCGCGTAGGCGTAGTCGGCTTCCGATGACCGGTAGCCCGCCTCGCCGGACAGTTTCTCGGCCCTTGCCCTGCCCCACAGGTCCAGCTCCCAGTTCATCAGGACGGCGTAGCCGTTGGCGGAAAACGCACTGCCCGGCGTCGGGTCCGTGGCCGCGCGTGCGCCAATGCCTACCGTGGGCAGCAACGATGCGCCCGCCAGCCGCGCCTGGTGCGCGGCCTGCTGCATCCGGCTGGCCGCCACGCGCAGGTCCACATTGTTGGCAAGCGCTTCCTCGATCAGCGCTTGCAAGGTGCCTGTCCGCGGAAACCCCGCCCACGCGGGCTCGAACGCGGCAGCCTGCGCGCTGGTCGTCCACGCCGCCGGCACATCGGTACCGGCCATGGCGTCCTTGACCATGGCATCGTCCGCCGGCCGGTTCAGGTTGGCGCAGCCGGCCATCAACATGACCATGCATGCCAGGGGTAGCGCGCGGGAAAGAAGGGTCAGGGGCGCGGACATAGGCAAGGCCGGTCAGTGCAGCTTGAGAACCAGGTAGTCCAGTTTGGACGACACGCGGAAGATGACTTTGCGCACCATATGCAGCGCGCGCAGGCTGTCTGTGTAGATGGCGGCGTTGCCTCGCGCGCCCATCGCAAACATGATGTCCTCGGGCGCTTGCAGGTCTATGCGCACCGCGTATTGCATCGGCGCGGCGGCGCTGGCGCCTTCCGCCGTGGTGCCCGGCAAGGCGCCGGACGCCTGGAACTGGCCTTGTGATGTGGCCCACACAATGGAATCGACGCTGCCTTTGAACACGCGGCCGGGGATGGTGCGCAAGGACACCTCGACCTCGTCGCCCGGCTTGACCTTGGTCAGTTGGTTTTGATCGAAGAACGCGATGACCTGCTGCGAGGTTTCAACGAACGACATGATGGGCCGCAAGGGGATCGCGGCGGCATACGAGCCCACGCGCGCTTGCAGGTTGATGGCGTATCCGTCCGCCGGGGCATACAGCGTGGTTTGCGCCAGCTCCCACTTGGCCGTGTCCAGTTCGGCTTTCACCTGCGCCACGGCGGCCTGGTCGCCTTCGTACATGGCGCCGATGTTCAGGCGGATTTTCTGTTCCGCTTCGCGCGCGGCTTCCCAGTTGGCTTGGCGTACCTTTAGCTCGCTTTGAAAGCTCTGCACGTCGTATTGACTACCGGCGCCGCGCGCGGCCAGCGCGGTGCTTTGGCGCAGCCGCATGCGCGCCAGATCGACCTGCGCCAACGCCGCCGCCGTCATCGCCTTGGCCGAGGACAAATCCCGGTCCAGCGATTGCTGCGTGGCCTGCGCATCGATCAGCTTGGCTTCCAGTTGCCGCAATTTCAAACGATAGGGCTCGTCGTCCAGGCGCAGCAGCACGTCGCCCTTCTTGATCAGTCGATTGCCTTCGACGGCAATTTCAACCACGCGACCGGTCACGCGGGGAACGACTTCGACCACGTAGTTGGTCACGCGCAATTCAGCGGACGAAGGCGTGACGACGTTGATGATGAAAATAAGTGCGGTCAGGCCCGCCGCGCCCACAGCCACCACGCCGACCTGCGATTGAATATTCCAGGGCAGCAGCTTCAGCTTGATGAAGATCAGCCACACCAGCACGCCGTAGAAGAGAGCAATGAGTTCAAGCATGCAAACCTCCTGGACAAGTGCGGCATCCACATGTCGCGCAAACACGCCCACGCGACACGTACCCCTTTGGCGCGCCGGTCATCAACCGTCGGGTCGGGATGGAGGGGGCGGTAGATCGGTGGCGGGCGTGGTGACCGGCGCCTCATGGTGCGTGTCGCGGCCATACGCCATCTGATAACCGATGGGCTTGGTGTGCGCCCACAGCCAGGCAAAGGGCCACAGCATGCCGCCGAACGCCAGGGATAAAAGGCACAGCGATTTGATGGCTTCGGCTTGCGGGTGGTGGCGCTTTTCGGCGATGACTTCCGGCAGGACGTGCAGCTTCCAGAATATCCAGACGGCCAGGATGGGCACCAGAACCAGCACCACCCAGACCAGCACGTCGGCGATGGCGTCTTCCCAATGGCCCGCCGCGGCGTGCCCGGTGCCCGGCGCCATTGCGGCGGCAACGGCAAAGGCCACGGCAAATCCATGTCGTGAACGGGCTAAAGACATTTCGCGCCCCTTTTCCCTATGGGATGCCAATAACTCAACCGTTGCCAAGGTGGCTTATTGCGAAACAGCAAATTGATTTTCGCCAGTGACCCAAGCATGTGTCTATGCTAATTTCGGCAATATGTTGTCAGATCCACGTCGTCGGTACCTTGCCAGGGGAAAGAGATGGATCTTCATCATTTCAAGTCGTTCGATTCCTACGCTGGCGCCATCTTCGACGCCCAGGCACGCGTATTTCTCTTGGGAAGCGGGGGCGGGGGGTGGCGTATCAGCCGTTTCGACCTTGACGGCATCGACCTCCAGCAGGGTAGCGCCGCCGTTTCAAACGTGTGCGAAGCGGTGTGCCGGTCTACTCACCTGACGTTGCTGTTGTCGCAGCCTTCTCCCTGCCAGGCCTGGCTGAATGGGGCGCCCTTGAATGCGGCGGCGCTGGGCATCCTGGCGCCGGGCAAGGGTTACGTCTTTCGCGCGGCAGGGCCCAACGAATGGATCAGTATCGCGTTGCCGGTTGATGCCGAGCTGTTCACAGGCGATGGCCTGCTGGCGCAGACGCTCAGGCGTTGGCGTAGTACAGGCGGCATGGAAAAAACAGACCCCCTGCAATGGGGCACCCTGCGCGAAGCGGCCCTGATGGCGATGACCCCGGCTTGTCCGCCCGCGATCGGCCGCCGCTTGATCGAACGCCGGCTGTTTGACCTGATGGCCTGTCGTTTGCCGAACGACCGATGCAAGGGCCGCCCTTCGTCATCGCTGGCATGGTTGTGCGACGCCACGCTGACGGTCTTTCGCGAGCGTAATGAGAACGCCCACGTCGAAGACATACGCCGAGGCCTGAAAATCAGCGAGCGCGGTTTGCGCGACTTCTTCCAAACGTGTTTCGGCATGGGCCCAGGGCATTATCTTTGCCTGCGCAAGCTTCACGACGTGTATTGGGACCTGGCATCGGGCGAGGACAAACGGATGACGGTGGCCGACTGCTTCTTGCAGCATGGCTATCCCTATTCCACGCATTCCGCGGCGCAATACCGCGCGCTGTTCCTTGAAACGCCTTCCGCAACGCGCAATCGTTTTCATCCGCAATAACGGTGCAACCGCCGTGCGCACGGGGCGCGATTCTGGTGATTCGAACCTGACGATTTTTCGCCGGAATCATCATGGACCTTCAATTGCGACTCGGCTCACAATGCCCGATGGGCCGATCAAGGAGCGAGATGATGAAAACCGAAAAAGCAATCGCAAAGGACGAACCCGTCAGCGCCGCACTTGAAAACGGCGCGCCCGGTGTCGCGGGGTTGTCGGCAAAGAAGTACGAGCGCGAACTGGCCAAGCTTCATGTTGAACTGGTCAAGCTTCAGCAATGGGTGGTGCACAGCGGGGCAAAGGTCTGCATCCTGTTCGAAGGGCGCGACGGCGCGGGCAAGGGCGGCACCATCAAGGCCATTACCGAGCGGGTCAGCCCACGGGTCTTTCGCGTGGTGGCGCTGCCGTCGCCCACCGACCGCGAAAAAACGCAGATGTACGTGCAACGCTATCTGCCGCATTTGCCGGCGGCCGGCGAAATCGTGATTTTCGACCGCAGTTGGTACAACCGCGCCGGCGTGGAACGCGTCATGGGGTTCTGCACCAAAAGCCAGGCCAAGGCGTTCTTGAAAGCGGTGCCGCTGGTCGAGCGTGCCATCATCGATTCCGGCGTGATCCTGATCAAGTACTGGCTGGAAGTTAGCGAAGCCGAGCAGACGCGGCGGCTACAGGCGCGTATTCACGACGAGCGGAAAATCTGGAAGCTGTCCAAGCTGGATCTGGATTCGTACAGCCATTGGTATGACTATTCGCGCGCCCGCGACGATATGTTCGCGCAAACGGACACGGACTACGCGCCTTGGTTCGTGGCGGATTCCAATAACAAAAGACGGGTGCGGCTCAATATCATCAGCCACCTGCTCAAGAGCATTCCGTACAAGGCGCTGCCCCGGGCAAAGATAACGCTGCCCAAGCGGCAAAAGCCGCAGGGCTACCGCGAGCCCGAGCGCGCGGTCCGCAGCGTTCCGACTGTGTTCTAGGAATTCGGCGGCCGCCAAACCCGAGCGTCCGGGGCGAGTGGTATCTTGTGTCTGTTTTTTATGTAGATGCATAGGCAGACGCCACCCGCCCCATGTCCGACCACGTACCTTCCGCGCCGACCACCCCGTCCGACGAGCCCCAAGCCATCCACCGGCCTTTCGTCCAGAACGTGGGCACGCGGCGCATGCTGCATTTCACGCAGAAAGAAATCCAAAGCAGCATGTCGCTGCTAAATCCCGACGCGCTGGAAATTGAATACACGCGCATGATGATGGGCTTCGTGCTGTTCAACCCCGAGCCCGCGCGCATCCTGATGGTGGGCCTGGGCGGCGGCTCGCTGCCCAAGTTCTGCTATCGCTACCTGGCCGGTGCCGAGATTGAAGTGGTCGAGATCGACCCCGCCGTCATCGCCCTGCGCGAGGCCTTCATGGTGCCCCCCGACAACGCGCGCTTTCGCGTGGTGCAGGCCGACGCGGCCGACCACTTGCGCGGCCTGTCGGACCATGCCGACGTGATTTTCCTGGATGGTTATGGCGTGGGCGGCATTCCGGATGCGCTGTGTTCCGAAGCGTTCTACGCCGACTGCCACCGCGCGCTGCGCGAGAACGGCATCCTGGTCATCAACTACCACGTGAACCACCCGATGCATCACGAGTACCTGGCGCGCGTGCGGGCCTCGTTCGGCTCGTCGATGTTTGAAGTGGTGGATGACGACATGACCAACAGTGTCGTGTTCGCCTGCAAGGGCGACTTGCTGAACGATCCGGCCGCGGCCGAATTGAAGCGTCCCGCCGCCATCCCCCGCGACGCGTGGCGTCAGCTGATGCCGACGCTGCGCGTCATCGGGGCCACGCTGGAACTCAGATAGCCTTGCGGATCCGCACGGGGATGGACTTGTAGCTGGGCGTGCCGCTTTGCTTGTCCTGGTAGTCCAGCGGGCAAAGGTTGTTGGCTTCCGGGTAGTACGCGCCGACGGACCCTGGCGCAATGTCGTAGGCAATGGCGGTCAGCCGAAGATGGCGGTGCGATTCGCCCGGCAGGCCGGTGTTGATGTCCACCTCGTCCCCATGTTCCAGGCCAAGGCGCGCCAGGTCGGCCGCGTTCATGAACAGCACGTCGCGCCGTCCGAACACGCCGCGATAGCGGTCGTCCAGCCCGTAGATGGTGGTGTTGTATTGATCGTGGCTGCGCAGCGTGGTCAGCGTCAGCGTGTCGGACGCTGCGGCCGGGTCTTCGCGCAGGCCCTTGAACGGCAGGAACCGCGCCTTGCCGGACGGCGTCTTCCAGATGCGTTCCGTGGGCGGCAACGGCAAGCGAAAGCCACCGGGCTTCAGGATGCGTTCGTTGTAGCCGCGGAAGTCCGGGTACACCTGTTCGATCAGGTCGCGGATGCGGCCGTAGTCTTCCACCAGGTGCAGCCATGGCACGCGGCTGTGCGGCAGCGTGGCAGCGGCCATGGCGGCGATGATGGCCGGTTCGGAACGCAGGTGTTCCGAGGCCGGCGCCAGCTTGCCGCGCGAGGCATGCACCATCGACATGGAATCCTCGACCGTGATCGACTGCGCGCCGCCGGCCTGCACGTCGCTTTCGGTGCGGCCCAGCACCGGCAGGATGATCGACTCGCGGCCGATCAGCAGGTGCGAGCGGTTCAGCTTCGTGTTCATGTGTACCGCCAGGTCCAGCCGGCGCATGCCGGCTTCGCACTGGTCGGTGTCGGACAGCGCCATCGCCAGGTTGCCGCCCAGGCAGATCAGCGCGCGCGCCGAGCCGTCGACCATGGCCTTCATCGCGTCCACGGCGTCGTGGCCGTGGCGCTCGGGCGGGCGGAAACCAAACGTCTTTTCAAAATTGCCGAACATCACCGGATCGATCTTTTCCGTGATGCCCACCGTGCGATTGCCCTGCACGTTGGAATGCCCGCGCAACGGGCAGATGCCCGCGCCCGGCTTGCCGAAGTTGCCGCGCATGAGCAGCAGCGCGGCAATCTGCTGCACGTTTTGGGTGCCGCGCGCGTGCTGCGTGATGCCCATGCCGTAGGTCACGATGGTGGCATTTGATCTGGCGTAGGCGGTGGCCACGGCCTCCAGGTCCGCGCGGGACAGGCCGCTGGCCGCTTCGATGTCGTGCCACGGGGTGTCGTCCAGGTCCTGCACATAGTCGTCGAAGCCTTCCGTGTGCTGGGCAATGAAGTCATGGTCCAGCACGCCGGGCGCGTCGCGGTCCGCCGCCACCAGCGCCTTCATGATGCCCTTGAGCGCGGCCGCGTCGCCGCCGACCTTCACCTGGTAATACGTGGAGGCGATGCGGGTAGACCCCAGCGTGCCCATCTCGACCGGGTTCTGCGGATCGGCAAAGCGTTCCAGCGCGCGCTCGCGCAAGGGGTTGAACACGATGATGGGCACGCCGCGCCGCGCGCACTCGTGCAAGGTGCCCATCATGCGCGGATGGTTGGTGCCCGGGTTGTGGCCCATCGAGATGATGAGGTCACACGTGTCGAAGTCGTCCAGCGATACCGTGCCCTTGCCGATGCCGATGGCTTGCGGCAGGCCGACGCTGGTGGCCTCGTGGCACATGTTCGAGCAATCGGGAAAGTTGTTGGTGCCCAGCTCGCGCGCGAACACGCTGAAGAGAAAGGCGGCTTCGTTCGAGGCGCGGCCCGACGTGTAGAACTCGACCATGTCGGGGTCGGGCAATGCCGACAACGTGGCGCCGATGCGGGCGAACGCGGCGTCCCAGCCGATGGCTTGATACGTGTCGCTGGCCGCGTCGTACGCCAGGGGGTGCGTCAGGCGGCCGGCGTCTTCCAGGTCGTGGTCGCTCCAGGTCAGCAGTTCGGTGACGGTATGCGCGGCAAAGAACTCGGGCGTGACGCGCTTCTTGGTGGCTTCCCACGTGACGGCCTTGGCGCCGTTTTCGCAGAACTGGAAGGTCGACGTGTGCGCCTTGTCGGGCCACGCGCAGCCGGGGCAGTCAAAGCCGTCGGGCTTGTTGGTGCGCAACAGCAGCACGGGCGCTTCGGCGATGCGCATCTGGTCGGCGACGGCTTGCGCCGTGGCCTTGAGCGCGCCCCAGCCGCCTGCGGGTGCGTCGTAGCGATGGATGCCGGTCAGGTTGCGTGGCTTCATGAATTCACTTTTTTCAAAACAACGGCCACGTTTTAAACGTTTTTTGCTGAATACCGCATGTCGTGCCAAAAGTCTCGTTATTTCAATTTGTGACAAAACTATTCATTTGCTTATAATGCCGGCTCGATTCAATAACGATTAGAGGCTTGCCCGCCGCGACTGCGGTGGCGCCGGCAGGAGAAGAAGATGTTGAACAAGGTCGTAAAGATGGGCGCGCTGGCCGTGTTGGCGGCGGCAATTTCCGGTTGCGCCACCGAGCGCTCGCAAGCGCTGGTGGTGCCGGCCACGCAGGCGGCGGCCAAGCCTTATCAAGGCGTGCGCAGCCCGATCTCGGTCGGTAAATTCGATAACCGCACCAACTATCTGCGTGGCGTGTTCTCGGACGGCGTCGACCGTCTGGGCGGCCAGGCCAAGACGATCGTGGTCAGCCATCTTCAGCGCAGCGGTCGCTTCCAGGTCATGGACCGCGACAACCTCTCCGAAATCAAGCAGGAAGCCGGCTTCAACAAAAAGGCCAACCAGATCAAGGGCGCGCGCTATGTCGTGACCGGCGACGTCACCGCCTTCGGCCGCAAGGTCACTGGCGACCAGCAGCTGTTCGGCATCCTGGGCCGTGGCAAGGAACAAGTGGCGTACGCCAAGGTGGACCTGAACGTGGTCGACGTGACGACGTCCGAAGTGGTGTATTCGGCATCGGGCGCGGGCGAGTACAGCCTGTCGAACCGCGAAGTCATCGGCTTTGGCGGCACCGCCAGCTACGACTCCACCTTGAACGGCAAGGTCCTGGACCTGGCCATCCGTGAGGCGGTGGACCGCCTGGTCGACGGCATCGAGCAAGGCGCCTGGCAGCCTTCCGCCAACTAAGGAGACTTGCCATGTTGAAACTACAGGCGATGCGTCGCCCGGATGCGCTTGCGCGCGCCGGGCGCGGTTTGGCGGTAGCCGCCGCGGTGGGTCTCTTGAGTGCATGCGTGCAACAGCCCAAGTCGATGTACAGCTGGCAGGCCTATCAGCCGTCTGTCTATGCGTATCTGAAGGAAGACGGGTCGGATAACGCGGTGCAGGCTCAAGCCCTGGAAAAGAACATTGAAACCGCGCGTGCGGCCAATGTTGAGTTGCCGCCGGGCTTTCGCGCGCACCTGGGCATGCTGTACCTGAAGATGGGTGACGGCGACAAGGGCGTGGAGCAACTGCAAAGCGAGAAGGTGGCTTTTCCGGAATCCACGCCGTTCATGGACTTCCTGATGCGCAACGTCGGCAAGCCCGCGGCGTCCGTTGACGCCACGTCCGCCACCCCGGCATCCGCCGATGCGGCAGCCTTGAAGAAGGGATCGTGATGATGACCCGCTTGTTCCGAATCGGCCTGTTGGCCGCCGTCGCCATGCTGGCCGGTTGCGTCGCGCCGCAGCAGCACGTGGACTACACCGCTTTCCGCGAAAGCAAGCCGGCGTCGATCCTGGTGCTGCCGCCGCTGAACACGTCCGTGGACGTGGCCGCCACGGCCGCCGTGCTGTCGCAGGCCACGCGGCCCCTGGCGGAATCGGGCTACTACGTGATCCCGGTCGGTGTCATGGACGAAACCTTCAAGCAGAACGGCCTGAGCTCCCCGGATGAAATCCACGGGCTGCCCGGCGCCAAGCTGCGCGAGATCTTCGGCGCCGACGCGGCCTTGTACATGACGGTAAAGCAGTACGGCGCCAGCTATGCCGTAGTGTCCAGCAACGTCACGGTGGCCATCGATGCCGAACTGATCGACCTGCGCAACGGCGCCAAGCTGTGGTCGGGCAGCAAGCAGGTGGTGCAGGCCAGCAACAGCAGTGGCGGCCTGATCGGCATGCTGGTGCAGGCGATGGTGGACCAGATCGTCAACACGCTGTCGGATCGCAGCTATGGCGTGGCCGGCACGACCAACCACATGCTGCTCAGCGCGGGCCAGCCCGGCGGCATCCTGTACGGGCCGCGCTCCCCGCGCTACGACACGCAGTAATCCTGCCCGACGTATCAGTCCCAGGCCGCGGCCAGCCCTTCGGGGCTGACTTCGCGGCCGTTTCTTTCCAGCGTGGCGATTTGCGCCATGTCTTCGTCGGTCAGGCGCAGTTGCAGGGCCAGCAGGTTGCTGGCCAGGTTGTCGCGCCTGGTCGATGACGGGATCACCGAATAGCCCAGCTGTAGCGCCCAGGCCAGCGTCACCTGGGCGGGCGTGGCGTTGTGTCGCTTCGCAATCTGCTGGATCACCGGGTCCTTCAGCACCCGGCCATACGCCAGCGTCATGTACGACGTGACGTGGATGCCCTGCTCTTTCAGGAACGCGGTCAGCGTGGCGTTCTGCAAGTACGGGCTGAGCTCGATCTGATTGGTGGCGATGGCCTCGCGGCCCACGGCGGCGATGGCCGCGCGGGTTTGCGCGATGGGAAAGTTCGAGATACCGATCTGGCGCGTCAGCCCCTGCGCGCGCGCCTCGGCCAGCGCAGTCATGCATTCGTCGATGGACACGCCGTTGCCCGGCGCGGGCCAGTGGATCAAGGTCAGGTCCACATAGTCGCTTCGCAGCTTGGCCAGGCTGTCCTTCAAGCTGGGCACCAGCTTGTCGCGCCCGGTGTTGGGCACCCAGATCTTGGTGGTGATGAACAGCGCATCGCGCGCCACGCCCGATTGCGCAATGGCCTGGCCCACGTCCGCTTCGTTCTCGTAGATTTGCGCCGTGTCGATGGCGCGGTAACCCACGTCCAGCGCGTTGCGCACCGAATCAATGACGACTTGTCCTTGCAGCCGGAACGTGCCGACGCCAAAACGGGGAATGCTCATGTAAAACTCCGAAAGGGGGGAAAGATCCAGGCGCCCATGGCCCGGGAATGCCGCCAGTGTGCCCGCCCGATACTTGCCAAAAAAGCCCCATATCGGCGAAATACTTTTGATATAACGTCAAATATGAAAACGACGCTGGACGAAATGCAGGTCTTTATCGCCGTGGTGGACAGCGGCTCCATCACCGCTGCCGCCGAGGTGCTGGGCCAGACCATCTCGGCCACCAGCCGCACCATGAGCCGCCTGGAAGAAAAGCTGCAAACGACGCTGATGCGCCGGACCACGCGCAGGCTGGCGCTGACCGAAGAAGGCCGCGCGTATCTTGAGCAGGTGCGCCGCATCGTTGCGGCGGTCGAAGAAACCGAAGACCTGATGAATGTGCGGCGCAATCAGCCCGCCGGGTTGTTGCGCGTGGACGCGGCCTCGCCCTTCATGCTGCACGTTATCGCGCCGCTGGTGCCCGGCTACCGCAAGCGGTATCCGCAAGTGGAGCTGGAACTGAACAGCAACGAAGGCAACATCGATCTGCTGGAACGCCGCACCGACCTGGCCATCCGCATCGGCCGATTGAAGGATTCGTCGCTGCACGCGGTGCCGCTGGGTCAGAGCCGCGTGCGCGTGTTGGCCAGCCCGGCATATCTGGCGCAGCACGGCACGCCCAAGCGCGTGGCCGACCTCGCCCGCCACATGCTGCTGGGGTTCAGCCAGCCGGAGTCGTTGAACGAATGGCCGTTGCTGGATGCGGATGGGCAGGCGCTGCACATCAAGCCCGGCGTGCGCGCACACAGCGGCGAGACGCTGCGGCAACTGGCGCTGAACCATGGCGGCATCGTGTGCCTGTCGGATTTCATGACGCGGGCCGACCGCGAAGCGGGCGCGTTGCAGCAGGTGCTGCCGCGCCAGACGCAAGACGTCAGGCAGCCGATCAACGCGGTGTACTACCGCAACACCGCGATTTCATCACGCATCAAATCGTTCATCGACTATGTGGTGGAAACGGTCGGGCCTGATGGATTCTCGGAGCCTGCCGGTCGGTGAGAGATGTGTCCAATGGAGACATCGGCATCGGGCCCGCCAAGGGCAAACGTATACTGCCCCCGTTTTAATTCCCGATAGCCCCAACCCCATGAGCATCTTCTCCCGCTTCTTCGGCCGCAAGGAAGAATCCGCCGACGCCCGCGCGCTGGTCGCCAACCCCGCCATTGAAAACCCGCTGAGCTTGCAGGTGCTGTTCGCCGAGCCCCTGGCGCTGGACGAGGACGGCTTGCGGGCGGCGTTGTGCGCGTATCACCCGTCGATGAGCGATGCCCGCGTCGAGATCGCGCCCGACATGCCCGAAGTGCTGGGCCTGGCCGGCTGGGGCGATCACGTGGTGCGGTTGGTGGGTTTTAACGCGCCCTATCCCAAGGATGCGTTGGAAGCCTGCGTGGCGCCGGCGCATTATCCGGGCACGGTCAAGGACGAAGTGCGCGCGCACGCCAGCCACATCGTTCTGTACTACGGGGGTTTTTCGCAAGATCCGCTGGAGCAGTACGTGGCGCTGGCCGCCGTGGCCGGCGCGTTGACCGGCTTTGGCGCGGTGGCGGTGTTGAACGAACATGCGCACACCTCGCTGCCGGCCGGCGTATTCGATGCCGAGTCGCTGGGTGAAGAAAGCCTGGACCTGCTGCGCGCGCTGCCGCTGAACATGCTGTATTGCGGCTTTGTGAAGTATGACGTGGATGGCGTGGCCGGCGTGTGGATGCGCACCTATGGCGCCGACCTGTTCAGCCTGCCCGACTTCGCGGCGCTGGCCCGTGGCCATGATGAAGGCGAGTACTACTCGAACATCTTCAACAACATCATGGGCTACATGCTGGAAAGCGGCGCGGAGCTGGCCGCCGGGCACACCATGCAGATCGGCGAGAACGCCTATATGAAACTGCGCGAGCCCAGCCAGGAGGAATACTTCCTGGACGGGCCCGCGCAGGTACTCGTTGCCGAAATCATCACGGCGGACGAGATCAACGCGCCGCAATAATCGCGCGGCTCCCGGTGGCCGGCCACACGCGCAGGCCCAGCGCCAACGCTGCCGCGCCTGCCGCCACGACCGTCACGCCCGTCCAGCCCCAATG
Organism: Achromobacter sp. LC458; assembly: GCF_001005835.2. Lineage (NCBI taxonomy): Bacteria > Pseudomonadati > Pseudomonadota > Betaproteobacteria > Burkholderiales > Alcaligenaceae > Achromobacter > Achromobacter sp. LC458. The sequence goes on along the minus strand of NZ_LBHW02000006.1, from coordinate 145,457 downwards.
GGCCAGCGCCAGGCTGCCCAGCGCGCCACCGGCAGCCATGCCGATGAACACGCCCGTCATCAGGATGGCGTTCAGGCGGCTGCGGGCGGCCGGGTCGATGCCGTAGACGATGCTCTGATGCGCGATCAGCGAGGTCTGGATGCCCAGGTCAAAGCCGATGGCGGCACCCGCGATCAGCCACAGCGCGGCGTGCGGTGACAGGAACGGCAGAAAGATCATGGCGGCGAACGACACCATCGTCAGCCCGGCGCCCAGGCTGGCCACGGCGAGCGGACCACGGGTGTCGGCCACGCGGCCGGCCAGCGGCGCGGCCAACGCGCCGGCCGCGCCCGCCAGCCCGAAAGCGCCCGCCGCACCCGCGCCCAGGTGAAACGGCGCGCCATGCAGCATCACCGCCAAGGTCGACCAGAACGCACTGAAGCCCAGCGACAGCAAGCCCTGCGCGGTGGCGGCGCGGCGCAGGCCGGGGTGCTGGCGCCACAGCGTTGCCAGCGAGCCCAGCAGCGCGGCGTACGACAGCTGCGCGGTCGGCACGAAGCGCGGCAGGCCACGCCACAGCGCCGCGCCCAGCGCCACGATGGTGACGGCGGCCGCCAAGAACATGGCGCGCCAGCCGAACTGCTCCGCAACGAATCCGCTGACCACGCGTGACAACAGAATGCCCAGCAACAGCCCCGTCATCACGGTGCCGACGATCTTGCCGCGTTGCTCGACCGGCGCCAGATGCGCGGCGGCCGGCACGATGTCCTGCGCCAGCGTGGCGGACAGGCCGACCACGAAGCTGGCGGCCAGCAACAGGCCGATGGAGGGCGCGACGGCGGCGGCCAGCAACGCCACGCTAAGCACGGCGGCCTTGATGAGGATGATGCGCTTTCTGTCGTGGCGGTCGCCCAGGGGCGCCAGCATCAGGATGCCGAACGCATAACCCAGCTGCGTCAGGGTGGGGATCCAACCCAGCGTCTCGGCGCTGGCGTGGATGTCCACGCCCAGTACGCCCAGCATCGGCTGGCTGTAATACAGGGACGCTACCGACAGACCGGCGCCGATCGCCAGAAGGAAAACAAGTCCGCGCGATAAGGCAGCGGTAGAGGTGGGGGTTTGGGATGACATGGTGAGGTGTCCGAAAGATCATGTACGGGGCAGATTCTGGGCGCGCATGCCCCGTTTTGGTAGCCGACTTGCGGGTACATCGGTTATACGATTGGCGTATGACCACCTCTGCCCCGCCCTCCGCGGCCGCCACCGCCGCCGCCACCGACCGCCTGCTGCTGATCGAGACCTTTGTGCGCATCGTCGAGGCCGGCAGCCTGTCGGCCGCCGCTGCGCAGCTGGGCGGCACGCAGCCCACCGTCAGCCGCCGCCTGCAATTGCTTGAACGCACCATGGGGGTGCGCCTGCTGCAACGTTCCACCCACGCGATCCGGCTGACTGAAGACGGCCAGCGTTGCTATGAACGCGCCAAGGAATTGATCGCTACCTGGCAATCGTTTGAAAGCGAGGTGCGCGGCGCGGGCGACGAGCCCATCGGTACGCTGCGCGTGGTGGCGCCGCACGCGTTCGGCCAGGACCAGTTCGTCGATCCGCTGGCCAGCTATCTGCGGCAGTATCCGAACATGCGCGTGGAATGGCTGCTGCACGACCGCATGCCGGACCTGATCGCCGAGAACGTGGACTGTGCGATTCGCGTCGGCGCGGTGACCGATCCGTCCGTGATCGCCATCAAGCTGGGTGAAGTGCCGCGCATCGTCATCGCGTCGCCTGACCTGCTGCAAGGCGAGCCCATCCCGCAACATCCCGACGACCTGGCGCGCCTGCCCTGGCTGGCGCTGCGCACGTTCTATCGCACCGAGGTCAGCCTGACGCATTGCGCCACGGGGGCAACTGAACGCTTCGGCATCCAGCCGCGTCTGTCCACCGATGGCCTGTACGCGCTGCGCAAGTCCGCGCTGTTGGGCCTGGGGGTGGCGCTGGGCTCGGCCTGGGCAATGCAGGAAGACCTTGCCACCGGCAGGCTGGTGCATCTGGCGCCTGATTGGCGCGCCGATCCGCTGCCGGTATTCCTGGTGTACGCGCCGTCGCGCTTTCAGCCGGCGCGTTTGCGTCGGTTCATTGAAATCATGCGCGAACACCTGCCGGTGGAGCTGGGCGGCGGCTGATGGCGCGCGACGACTCGTCGGCCAGCGCCGCCGGGCAAAAGCCGGGCGTAACCGGTGCACTGGTCTCGCGGGCGGCGATGCCGCGCGCGAGACCAGCACGGGCAGCAGCTCGGCGCGGCACGGGCGGCCATACAGCCAGCCCTGTCCGGTTGCCGCCGGCGCGCGTGCCAGGACATAGCGAGCTTGCTCGGGGCTTTCGATGCCTTCCACAATCACGTAGATGTTCATGCGGCGCGTCATCTCGAAGACCGACTCCAGCACGGTCGCGGCCCAGTCGTTGGCGCTGACCCAACGGATCAGGGTGCGATCCAGCTTCAAACCGCTGACGCCCCACGTCAGCAGATTGCTCAGGTTGGCGTAGCCGGTGCCGAAGTCGTCAATGACCACACGAAACCCCGCTTGCAGATACTGCGCAATCAAGGTGCGCGGGTCGTCCACCACGAAGGCAAGCGACTCCGTAATCTCAAGCACGATGCGCTCGGGCGAGATACCGAATTCGCGTGTCGTTTCAAGCATGAACCGCGCAAACGAAATGTCTTCGATATCGCGCGGCGTCACGTTGATGCTGCAATAGAAATCACCTGGCTCGCGCAGCGCGATGCGCAGATCAGCCAACGTGGCGCGCACCACATACCGAGTCAGCTGGCGGCCCAGCCCCGTCGCTTCCGCCCACGCAAAAAATGTCTCGGGTGCAATCGCGCCCAGCGTTTCATGGGGCCAACGCGCCAGCGCCTCGACCCCCACCGTGTGGCCCGACGACATGTTCGCCAGCGGTTGGTACACCATGTGGATATGGCCGCGTCGCATGGCGCGCTTAATGCGGTGGCGCACGCCCGGCGCGCCGCTGTACCAGCGATACAGCAGCAGGCTGAGCAATACGCCGCCGAAAGCGCCGGCCAGCGCGGGCACCAGCACGCCGCCTGCCGGTTGCGCCGTCGCGTCCAGATCGCGCGCATCCGCCGCCGTACTGAATGCGCCCACCGCCACGCCAAGCACAATCCCCGCCAGGATCAGCAGTAGAAAGTACGGCACGCACGGCCGCATAAACCGATGAGAGATTGTCATGGGTGCGAAGAAAAAAAAGTAACGTCAATACGCAAAAAAGAAGTCGGTGCATCCCGACGCGCGAATAATCTCGCGGTGACCATCTGGACACGTACACCTGAGGTGCGAAACCGTCGAGCGCGCATTAACTAATACGTTCCGAAGCGCGCGCTTGTTGCATGCTTGACGTTAATTTGCATTTGTTTTTGCACGCATATTTGCGAGCAACAACGCCGGCGCAATGAACGGTAATCCGCACCGCTAAATTTATGTATCCGTTCGTTTTTTCGCCCCGTATACTCCGCTGCATGGATCAGCCCCAAGCGCCGTAATGTCGGCGAGGTCGCTGACCAGGATGGCGCAAGACATGCCAAGAGAATTCTCCGCTCGTTTGGGGGCTGTGGAATCCGAACTCAGAGTGCTGTGGTTGCAGGCTCAGGCGGGTGATGAAACAGCGTATCGCGATGTATTAGGGCGAATCGCGCGCTTACTGCGGGCCTATTTGCGTCGTCGCATGGGCGGCTGGCAGGACGATGTCGAAGACCTGGTGCAGGAATGCCTGTTGGCATTGCATTTGCAACGCGCAAGCTATGACCCTACGCAGCCGCTGTCCGCATGGGTATATGCAATTTCTCGTCACAAGCTAATCGATTTCTGGCGGCGTAATCGGCGCTATGGTGCCCTTAACGATTCTATTGATGACGTGGACGAATCGCTGTTGGCCGGCGATGTCACGGAAACGACTTCTCATGTAGACCTTGCCCGTTTGCTTGCCGTATTGCCCGTTGCGCAAAGGCAAGCCATCGAGTTGACGAAGTTGGAAGGGTTAAGCGTGGCGGAAGCGGCCTCTCGGATCGGAATGTCAGAGGGTGCGATCCGGGTTCAAGTGCACCGTGGACTGAAAAGATTGAGCCAACTCGTCAAGGTGGTCATATAGTGAAAACGAAGGACTTCATCGACTTTCTTGCTACCGGCGCGGGGCCGGCCCCGGCTCCCAACACCTCAAAGAAGCTGCGCACCGCCCTGTTGACTGGTTTGATCGCCAGCCTGGGAATCGGCCTGTTGGCCAACGGCATCGTGATAACGCCGTCCGCCTTTGCCGGCCGCTGGTTCAAGGTGGCCTACGCAATGTCTGTCCTGACCGCCGGGTGGATATTGGTCAAGCAACTGTCCCGACCGATATCTCGTGTGAGCAAGCCCTTGTGGGGCTTGGTGCTCGCGGTGCTGGTGATGTTCGGATTCGGTGCGACTGACTTGTTGAGCGTTTCAGTCGAGCAGTATGACGCGCTGTTTTTCGGCCAAAGCTGGCTGATGTGTTCGCTGTTGATCTTGCTGTTTTCCCTGCCTGCGCTGGCCGCCGCGTTGTGGACCATGCGCACGTTGGCTCCCACGCGTTTGCGTTTGGCCGGGTTTTCCGCCGGCATCTTCGCGGGGGCGCAAGGCGCCTTGGGCTATTTCCTTATCTGCCCCGAAGATTCGTTCCTGTTCGTGGCGGTCTGGTACACGCTGGGTATGGTGCTGAGCGGTTTGCTGGGAATGCTGCTGGGGCCGCGCGTGCTTCAGTGGTAAGTGCAAGAGATCGGTGCAGTAAACGTCATCACGGACCCTGTCGGGTCCGTTGTTATTTGGAAGCTCGGTAACGAAACGGCCTGCTGCGTCGAATAAGTAAACATGCCGGCGCCTACGAGCTTCCCATGACCGCCCAAGAATTCTTCGATGTATTGACTCAACACGCGGCCAGCACGTATCGCCCCGCGTTGATCGGATCCAGAGCGTCGCTGTCCTATAGCGCCTTTTGCACCTATGTGCAGGAGCGGCGCGCGCTGTACGAAAAACTATCGGTCAAGGTGCTGCTGACGCTTCAGGACAACGCGCCCTGGACGGTCGTGGACGATGTGGCGGCGCTGATGGCCAACGTTGCGCACGTGCCGCTGCCACCGCTTGCCTCGGACCGCGTGCTGACGCGCGCACTGGAACGCTGCGCGGTGGACACGGTGATTGCGCCGGGCGCCATGGCGGCCAGGCTGGTCAGGCTGGGGCTGCTGCAAGCCGTCACGCTACCCGGTGGCGACGGCTTGTTCATGCGGCAAGTGGCGCCGGCCCCGCGCGGCTTGCCCCCGGGCACCGCAAAAATCGTGTTCGATCCCGAGGGTGAGGACATGGGCCGGGGCATCTGCCTGAGCGCGTCGGCGTTACTGTCGGCCGCGAAGTCCGTGGCGGATCAGCTGGCGGACCGTGGCATCAAGCGGCACCTGATGACGCGGCCGCTCGCCACCTTGCAAGAATGCGTGATCGGCGCCTACGCGAGCTTGATCGCGGGCGCCACCTGCGTCGCCTTGCCCGGCAACCACCTTGGTCTGGACGCGATGGGCGTGGACCCGTTGGTCTTGCACGACGAACTCGAGCATCACGGTGCGCAAAGCTTCCTGGCCACACCGCAGGCGATGGTCGACTACGCAACCTTTTTGCAGGACCGCCGCGCGCGCGCACCCGTGACATTGCGCTGCGCGCTGATCGACGGCGCGGCGCAAGAGCTGGGTGTGCGGCGGCTGTTCGAAGCGGCCGGCCTGCCGGTCGTGCCGACGTGTTCCGTGCCACAGGCAGGCTCGGTCGTCACGATGAACACCGACGGCATCCGCCACGCGGGCTCGGCGGGCAAGACCTTGCCGCATCTGCGCCTGCGCGTATCCGCTGGCGGCGAACTTGAAATCCAGGGCACGGGCTTCCTGGGCTATCTGGACGACTTCACCGTGCCGCCCTGGCTGGAGACCGGCAGGCATGGCGAGATTGATGCGGACGGCTACGTGACGATGCTGGACCGGGTGGGCGCCAGCATCGTCGCCACGCCGCGCGTCGGCCCGGTGCAGGCGAATGCCGAACGCGCATTGATGGACACCACGTTGTTCATGCGGGCCGTTGTGTTTCTGAAGCCGCGCGTCGGATGTTGCGCGGTGCTGTGGCTGATCGGGCCCAACCTGTCCGACGCCGAAATACAAGCCGCCATCGACCGCTGCAATGCGCGCTTGGACAAGCGCGCGAAGGTGGTGCGCTGGACGCTGGCCAAGGCGCCTTTCTCTTTTATCTCGGGCCTGGCCACGTCACGTGGACGGCCGCGCCGTTCAATGATCCTGCGCCTGCACGATCATGAGTTCGACGAAGCGATTGCCGAAGATGCCCGGCACGACGCGCTGATCCCGAATCCTTGAACGTCCGGCTCTGGCCGCATTCATTACGCAATTCACTGACGCAATTGCCGCACGTCGCAAGACTGTTGCGCGGACGGCGTCCGCTCGCGCGGTCGCGGCGTGCGCCGGCTCGACTTAAAACCCCTCGCAAATTGCAGAACGTGTCGGCCAAGCGAGATGTTTTGTCGGTATGCCTCAAAGTTATTTCCTTAATTTACCGTCCTTAACTATTGAGGCCGTAACCGGATGCTGCCGCCGTTCGTATTTACAGGTATGGGCGGCTCGTGCAGAGGTATCCGGGCCGGTTCCATACGAGTGATCTTTACGGTTCGGGAAGTTCAACCAGGCGGGTGGACGCGGCAGTTAGATGCCGCGGCACAGGCGGATTCAGTCAGGGACGCACGCGATCGTGCGCGACAAGGGTAAGAACATGAGCACCATCGTAAGCCACTGCATCGGCGGCACGCGCCGGCCCAGGATAGAAAACATCGCTCGCTTGAGCACCCTGGCCGCTTGCGTGTCAGCGGTATTGCTTGCCGGTTGCTCGGTGCAGCCCAAGCAGTTCGAAGCCGCCGAAAACCGCGACCGCGCCATGGACCTGATCGCGCGCTCAACCGCGGAACAAGAGCCCATCGCCGGCCCGGTGGACCTGTATGAAGCGATGGCTCGCGCCATCAAATACAACCTGGACGTGCGGGTTGAATTGATGGGCGTCGCGTTGGCGCAGCGTGAGCTGGACGTCAAGCACTACGACATGCTGCCCAAGTTTGTGGCGTCGTTGGACTACTCGGGCCGTGACAACTATTCGGGCGGCGCCAGCCAGTCCTTGCTGACCGGGCAGACCTCGCTGGAGCCGTCCACCTCGTCCGAAAAGAATGTGCTGCAAAGCAATTTGCAGCTGAGCTGGGACGTGCTGGATTTTGGCCTGTCGTACGTACGCGCCAAGCAAGCCGCCGACCGGGTCAACATGGCCGAAGAGCGCAAGCGCAAGGTCATGAACCGGCTGATCGAAGACGTGCGCACCGCCTACTGGCGCGCCGTCAGCGCCGAACGCCTGCTGGGAAAAATCCGCGAGCTGGAAGCGGCCACGCAGACTGCGTTGGACCTGGCCGCCGAGCAGGACAAGCTGGGCCTGACCGCGCCGTTGGCGCCGTTGAGCTACCAGCGCGAAATGCTGGGCATCCGCCGCGACGTGCAGGCACTGGGCCGCGAACTGGGTGTTGCCAAGCAGCAGTTGGGCGCGTTGATGAATTTGCCGCCCACGACGCAATACACCATCGCGATGCCACCGGCCATGGAGAACAACAAGCCGCTTGCGCTGCCCGGCATTGCCGACGACCCGGCGGCCTGGCTGCAAGTGGCCATCGAGAACCGGCCGGAATTGCGTGAGGTCGCGTATCAGCTGCGCGCCAACGATCAGGAAAACACCGCCGCGTTGTTGCGTGCGCTGCCCAGCCTGAAGCTGTTCGGCGGCTTGAACGCCAGCACCAACGACCTGCTCTACAACAGCAACTGGATCGGGTGGGGCGCGGTGGCCAGCTGGAACCTGCTGAACGTGTTCCGCCTGCCCGCCGAAAAGGCGCAGATCAAGGCCGAAGGCGATCTGCTGGACCAACGCCAATTGGCGCTGACCACCGCCGTAGCCACGCAGGTGGAAGTGAGCCGGGCGCGCTACGCACTGCGCCAGGACGAGCTGAACACCGCGCAGCGCTTCTACGACGTGCAGGCGCGCATCGAAGGGCAGATCGATTCGGGCTTCAAGGCGGAAAAACTCAGCCGACAAACCTTGATCCGCGAGCAGATGAACACGCTGGTGGCCCGCGTGCGTTACGACCTGGCGCTGGCCGATCTGCAAAACGCCTACGCCAACGTGTTTGCCTCGTTGGGTATCGACCCTGTCGATACGACGATGAGCACGGCCGATCCGGTGCCCGCGCTGGCGAACAAGCTGCGCGCCATGTGGACGGCGCGCAGTGGCTACGCCGGCAACGAGCCGGACACGCGCGTGGCGGTTGCCGCGCCCGCACGCTAACCCTTCCTAGGCGGGGATCATCATGAAGAATCAACGAACTTTTGCGCCGCGTACCGGCTGGCGCCGCCGTGTCTGGGTGTTGCCTCTGGTGGTGGCGTGCGCCACGGCCTGGGGCGCCGATCCACCCGCCGATGGCGGTTCCGCGCGCGGCGTGTTGCGCGCCACGGCCGAGGCCACGCTGTCGTCTTCCGTATCCGAAAAGATCCTCAGCATGCCGCTGCGTGAAGGCGAACGGTTCAAGCAGGGCGACGTGCTGGTCGCCTTCGATTGCCGCCGGCTGGAAGCCGAACTGCGCGCCGCGCGGGCAGGGGCCGCCGTGGAAGCGCGCAACGCCAAGGTGCAAACCGAACTGCTGCGCATGGCGGCCACGGGCCGCGCCGACGCCGACATCGCGCGCTTCAAGCAACAGGAGCGCCAGGCGCAGGCCGACGTAATTCAGCAACGCATGGTGGATTGCAAAGTGGTGGCGCCCTATGCCGGTAGCGTCGTCGAAACGCTGGCGCGATTGGACGAAACGCCGCCGCCCAACGAAAAGCTGATTTCTATCGTCAGTGACGGCCCGATGGAACTGCACATGGTCGTGCCGTCCAAGTGGCTGGCGTGGCTGAAAGAAGGGTCCAGCCTGGACTTCATCGTGGATGAGACGGGCGATGTGATGCCCGCCAAGGTCACGCGCGTGTCGGCGGCCGTGGACGCGGTCAGCCAGACGGTCAAGGTGGTGGCGCGTGTCGACCATGCCCCGGCGGGCGTGCGGCCTGGCATGAGCGGACGCGCCACGCTGGAAGGCAACGCCGCCGCGCCCGCCAGCCCGCTAGCGTCCTCGCCTGAAGGCGCTACGCCCGGAGCCGGTACGCCCGGAGCCGGTACGCCCGCAGCCGGTACCCCCGCAGCCGGTATGCCCGGCGCCGCCGCGATCCCGGCGAAAGGGCCTGTGCAGGCGGTCTATCGCGTGCCGAGCGGTAGCGAAGGGCATCCGCCCGCCGTCACGCTTATCCCGTCGCCGCAGGCGGATGCGGCGCCAAGAGCGTCCCTGCGCGTGGGTAGCCCCACGGCCTCGCCTCTGTTCAGCGTGACCAAGGCCGGTGCGCCGCCGATGAATAGCGCGGCGCGTTGAGGTTCATGCCGGCGCGCAAGGGCGGCCCCAGCGGTCACGCCCGAGCGCCCGGCGCTTGCGGTATCCGGTAAGGAGTGGTTTTCATGGCCCTTCATGTGGCGAGTTCCCGTAGCGGGCCGGCTGAACCGGCGGCGGCAGGCGAAGCCGCGCGGCCCCGCCCCGCGGCGAATGCGCCGTCGGTAGCGGCGGCCGATCCGCAAAGCAGCACAAGCGCGCAGCTGATCCGTCTTGAAGGCGAGTTGCGCCGTTGCACCACGGCCGAGGCGTTGTGGCAGCACCTGGCCAACGAGCCCGTGGCGCTGTTGCCCTTTGGTCAGGCGCTGGTGTTCGAAGGCGCGCCGGCCGGGCGCTGGCGCGTGGCGGCCATCTCGGGTCTGGCCAGCGTGAACCGCGACGCGCCGCTGGTGCGTTGGTACGAAAACATGGTGACCACGTTGTGTCGGCCCAGCCCGGACGCACCCGACCCGCTGGCACTGCGCACCTTCGACGTGCAGGCCTACGCGGACCCCGACGACCCCTGTTCGGCCGACGCGGTGTTGACCTCGCTGCTGTGGGTGCCACTGGCGGACGTAGGACAGACGCCACGCGCTGGCTGGCTGCTGGCACGTGACCAACCCTGGGACGAAGCCCACATGCGCCTGGCAGGCCGTCTGGGCGGCGCCTATGCCCACGGGCTATCCGCCATCGCCGGCCGGTCGCGCCCCGTCGCCGGGTTGCGTCGCCACCGTTCCAAGCTGCTGGTGGGCGTGGCGGTATTGGCGGCCGCGCTTGCTTTCGTGCACGTGCCGCTGACGACGCTGGCGCCGGTGGAGGTCACGCCGCAGGATCCGTTCGTGGTGACGGCGGCGTTGCCCGCTGTCGTGGAACGCATTCTGGTGCCGCCTGGCGCGCAGGTCGCCGCCGGCACGCCGCTGGTGCAACTGGTGGACACGCAGCTGCGTAGCGATTACGAAGTCGCCATTCAGAAGGTGGAAGTGGCTCGCGCCAAGGTGCTTCGGCTGCAACAGGCGGCGGTATCCGACCCCACCGCCAAGCGCGAACTGGCCGTCGCCCAAAGCGAAGAATCGGTCGCGACGGCCGAGCGGGATTACGCGCGCGCCATGCTGGCCAAGGCGGTGCTGCGCGCGCCGCAAGATGGCGTGGCGCTGTATGGCGACCCGCGCGACTGGTTGGGCCGTCCGGTGGCCGTGGGCGAAGCCATCATGCGCGTGGCCGACCCCAACCGCGTGCAATATCAACTGAAGGTGCCGGTGGCCGACTCGGTCAACTTGCACGAAGGCGCTGCCGTGCGCGTGTTCCTGGATGCCGCGCCCCTGGACCCCCTGGACGCGCAAGTGGTGCGCGTGGCGTACCGCGCCGATGCCGACGCAGCGGGCGTGTCCAGCTACACCGTGCTGGCGCGCGTGAACGATCCCACCGCCGTGCCCGAACGCCTGGGCCTGCGCGGCACCGCGCGCGTCTATGGCGAGCCGGTGTCCTTGTTCTATTACCTGCTGCGGCGGCCGATTACGGCGTTGCGCCAATGGACCGGAGTTTGACGCCATGGACGCCACCGCCCTGCTTATCGACGACGCTGACCCTGAAGCCAGCCTGGACGCCCGCGTGCTGCCGCCGCTGCGCCAGGACTTGCGGCTGATCCGCGACCAAGGCGGCACGCGCGCCGGGGAATGGGGCGGCAATTGGCGCATCCATGATCCGGCCGCGCACCGGTTTTTTGCTGTCGACCAGGACACGGTCGGCATGCTGGCCCAATGGCATCAGGGCACGGTCGGCGCGTTGCGCTCGGCCGTGGCGCGCAGCACCGGCCGCGCGCCCGACGATCACAAGATCCTGGGGCTGATCGAGTTCCTGCAACGCCATGAACTGGTTGCCCCGGCCGCGGGCGAAACCTATGCCCGCGTGCGGCAGCAGCGCAGCGCGCAGAAGCGTTCGCTGGCCACGCGCATGCTGCACAGCTATCTGTTCTTCAAAGTGCCGCTGGCGCGCCCCGATGCGTTTTTGCGCCGCACGCTGCCGCTGGTCACGCCGTTCTTCTCGCGCACGTTCTGGATATTGGCGCTGCTGCTGGGCGTGTCCGGCCTGTACCTGGTGTCGCGCCAGTGGGAAGCCTTCCTGCATACGTTTCCAGACATGATCTCGGCCACCGGCCTGATCGCCTTCGGCTTGAGCCTGGCCTTTGTAAAAACCCTGCACGAACTTGGTCACGGTTATACGGCCGTGCGCCTGGGATCGCGCGTCACCACCATGGGCGTGGCGTTCGTGGTGATGACGCCCATCCTGTACACGGACACCACCGACGCATGGCGCTTGCCGCGCCGCCAGCGCGTGCTGATCGACGGCGCGGGCATGGCCGTGGAATTGCTGGTGGCGGTGTTTGCGACGCTGGCCTGGGTATTCGTGCCAGACGGCCCGTGGCGCAACGTGGCCTTTGCCCTGGCCACCACCGGCTGGGTGCTGAGCCTGGCGGTCAACCTGAACCCGCTGATGCGCTTTGACGGCTACTACCTGTTCAGCGACCTGATCGGCATTCCCGGCCTGCAAGACCGTTCGTTCGCGATGGCGCGCTGGTGGATGCGCGAACGGCTGTTCGGCTACGGCGACGAACAACCCGAACCCACCTACGGCCACACGCGCCTGCTGCTGATCGGCTTTGCCTACGCCACCTGGATCTACCGCTTCTTTCTGTTCCTGGGTATCGCGTTGCTGGTCTATCACTACTTCTTCAAGATCCTGGGCATCTTCCTGTTTGCCGTGGAGATCAGCTGGTTCATCCTGTTGCCGATCTGGCGCGAGATGAAAGTGTGGGTCAAGCGCCGCCACGAAGTCGGCCGGCAGGCGTTCATCACGCTGGGCGTGCTGGTGCTGCTGGTAGCCGTGTTGCTGGTGCCGCTGCCGTACACCGTGCGCATCCCCGCTGTGCTGACCGCCACCGAGCAGGCGCCCGCCTTTGCGCCGCGCCCCGCGCGCCTGGAAGCGGTGCGCGTTCGCCAAGGTGAAACGGTGCGGGCCGGGCAGATCCTGATGGCGTTGAGCGCCTCGGAAATCGAACAACAACTGGTGGCCACGCGGGAACGCGAACGGCTGCTGAACGAACGGCTGGATCGGCGCAGCGCCGACCGCAAGGACTTGTCCGAAACCCTGACCCTGGCGCGCGAAGTGCAGCTGGAACGCGACCGCGCCACCGGCCTGGAGCGCGAGCGTTCGCGCCTGGCGGTGCGCGCGCCGATTGATGGCGTGGTGGTCGAGCTGGCGCTGGAGTTGTCGCCGGGTCGATGGGTGGATGAGAAGACGCGGCTGGCGATCATCGCCGCGCCGGGCAGCCTGGAAGCGCGCGGTTACGTCAACGCCGATGACTTGCGCCGCATCCGCGAAGGCGACAGTGGCGAATTCGTGGACGAGCAACGCCTGATGCCCGCGCGCGCCGTCCAGATCGCGCGCGTTGGCGCGGCGGCCAATGACACGTTGGAAAACTGGATCCTGACTTCCGCTCATGGCGGTGACGTGGCCGCGCGCCAGTTCGAAGGCAGGCTGCGCGCCGAGCAGGCCGTGTTCGAAGTGGCCGCCAACGTCACCGACGCATCGCGCGACGATCGCCCGTTGACCGAGCTGCGCGGCGAAATGCAGATCAAAGGCGAACCCATCAGCCTGGCCAGCCGCGTCGTGCGGCGCGTGGTCAGCGTGCTGTTGCGGGAGGCCGGCGCATGAGCCCCCTGAAATCTGGTCAACGCGCCGTTGGCGCGTTTCATGAATGTGGGGCGTTGCCGACGGCAACGCCTGCCCTGTTCGTAGCAAGAAATTTGGCGGGCGCATCGACGCGCCGCGCTTCAGCGATCTCTGTGAGAGGTGTATTTTGAAAAAATCGTCCGCTTCGCGTTTCGGCAAGAAGACTTCGCAAGCCCTCGGCGCTCGCACGCTGACGTCGCGCCTCTTCCTCCAGGCTCTGGAACCTCGCGTCTTGCTGGACGCCGCGGTTGCCAAGACCGCGCAGGAGGCGGCGCATGCCGTCCCCGATGCACCGCCCGCGGCCGAGACCCAGGAGCACGCGCAGCTGATCGCCGCCCTGGGCGCGGTGGAACAGCACAAGGCCGCGCCGGCCGAGCCGCTGGCCGAGCGTAGCGAGGTCTACTTCATCGATCGCTCGGTGGAACAGCCGGACGTGCTGGCCAAAGCGCTGCCCGCCGGAGCCGAGGTGCACTTCATCGAGCCCGGTGTGGACGGCTTGCGCTTCATTGCCGACACGCTGAACGGCCGCCACGACGTGGACGCCGTCCATATCCTTAGCCACGGCGAAGCGGGAGCCCTGCAACTGGGCACGGCGACGCTGACGCTGGAATCCATGCAGGGCGAATACCGCGCGGAGCTGATGCAGATCGGCTCGGCCTTGAGCGCCGACGCCGACGTGCTGCTTTACGGTTGCGACTTCGGCAAGGGTGACCTGGGCGCGGCGGCGGTGCAAACGCTGGGCGTGATTACGGGTGCGGATGTGGCCGCCTCCACGGACTACACCGGCGCGGTGTCGCTGGGTGGCGATTGGACGCTGGAACGCACCAGCGGTTCGATCGAAGCCCTGGCCGTCTCGGCGCAGGACTGGAACCACGTGCTGTTGCCCCCCGTGTTGGACCCCTTGCAGAACCTGGTCTACACAGGCTCGGAAGACTCCGGCGCGCCCGTCGGCGCGGTGGGTGTCACCGTTTCGACCTATACGGTGGGCCTGACCGACCTGGATCCGGGGGCGGTCAAGGGCATCGCGGTGATCGGCACCACGACGACAAACGGCACGTGGTGGTATTCGGTGGACGGCGGCGCCAACTGGGCGTCGGTGGGCACCGTCAGCACGACTAGCGCGCTGCTGCTGGCCGACACGCCGAACTCGCGGCTTTACTACCAGCCCAACCTTAATTTCAACGGCAGCGCGGGCAACGCGCTGACGCTGCGCGGCTGGGATCAGACGGCGGGCACGGTGGGCACCAAGGTGAACCCCACCACGATTTCCGGCGCGGTGTCGACCGCCTCGGACACGGTGGCGGTGTCGGTCACGGCCGTCAATGACGCGCCCGTGCTCAACGCGGCCACGCGCACCTTGTCGGCCATCAGCGAAGACTTGAACGCGAACGTGCCCGCGCCCGTGCCGACCGGCGCGGTGGGCTCATCCGTCAACAACTTCATCGGCTCGACCTCGGATGTCGATGCCAGCCCCTTGACGGGCGTCGCCATCGTGGGCGCTGACACGGCCAACGGCACGTGGTGGTATTCGGCCAACAACGGCACAAACTGGACCCAGATGGGCACCGTGTCCGATAGCAGCGCGGTGCTGCTTGTCAACAGCGGCAACTCGCGCGTTTACTTCCGCCCCAACGCCGACTACAACGGCACGGCCACGCTGACGATCCGCGCCTGGGACCAGACCAGCGGCACCAATGGTGCGACCGCCGACGCCAGCGTCAACGGCGGCATCACGGCTTTCTCGTCCGCCACCAGCGCGGTCAGCATCACGGTCAACGCCGTTGCCGACATCGTCGCGGACACCGCCACCACCGCCGAGGAAACGCCGGTGGTCATCAACGTGTTGGGCAACGACACGTTCGAAAACAGCGGGCGCGTCGTCACGGCGATCAATGGCACGGCGATCACCGTGGGCGGGGCGGCAGTCAGCGTCAGCAATGGATCGGTGGTGTTGAACGCCGACGGCACCATCACGTTCACGCCGTCGCTGGATTATCCGGGCGCCGCGGCCTCGGCCAACACGGTCTTCAGCTACACGGCCACCTCGGGCGGCGTGACCGAGACGGCGAACGTCACCGTTACGGTGACGCAGGTGCAGGATGCGCCGCGCATCGACCTGGATGGGTCGGCTGCTGGCGCAAACTACAGCACCACCTACGACCAGATCACGGTTGCCATCGGCCGCCAGGTGTCCGTCACCGACCCCGAGGGCGATAATCTGGCCTCGATGACCATCACTTTGGCGGGCGCGACCGCGGCAGACACCCTGTCGCTGGGCGGCACCGTCAACGGCATTACTGCCAGCTACAACAGCGCCACGGGCGTGTTGACCCTGACCGGCAACGCCGCGCTGGCTACCTATCAAACGGCGCTTGGCCAGGTGTATTTCACCACTACGTCGGGTTCGATTGCCGCACGCACAATCTCGGTACAAGCCACCTCGGCCACCGCGCCGACGGCGTCGAACGTGGCGGTCACCACCATCACGATGATTGATACCGATGGCGATGGCGTCGCCAACGTGGCCGATCTGGATGACGATAACGACGGCATCCTGGACAGCGTGGAAACGCAGGTCATCCCGCCGTCGCTGATCGACGGTTCCATGGAAGGCGCCCTGGGCGTCGCGGGTACCGAGAACGACAGCTTGAACTTCAGCGTCGTCGGCACGGGATTCACGGCTGCCCTGAATACGCCCGACACCTGGAAGGGCAACTTTTCCCTGGCGGGTTCCGGCCAGTGGGCCGGCGCAATGAATGGTGTGCCCGGCGCGGCAAACGGCCAGGTGTTCATGGGCATCTACAGCGGCTTCGTGGAAGAGGCCTCGCAGGTGATCATCCCCGCCTCTGCCGGTATCCAGGTAGGCGACGTTGTCCGAATTTCGTTCCAGGAGATTTTTGGCGGGGTCAATGGCCTTACCCTCACCGGAATGCAGGCGTACTTCGTGGTCACCGTGGACGGTGTGTCGTACAACGCCGATACGCTGACCTACAACGGCAACAACTTCAAGACCTGGTCCAAGGGCGAAATCACCTTCACCGCCACCTCGAACGCGCCGGTTGTCGTGTTCTCCATTGCTCGCCCGGCCGGCGGTGACGGCGCGTACCTGGGTTTGGACGATGTACAGATCTACAAAGTCAGCTCGTTCAACGCGGCCAACGATCACGATGGCGACGGCCTGATCGACCGCCTGGACCTGGACAGCGACAACGACGGCATCACCGACAATCTTGAAGCCCAGAGCACGGCAGGCTACAAGCCGCCCAGCGGCCAGGGCCTGAGCATGGTCGACGTGGACCACGACGGCCTGGACGACCGCTACGACGCCGACACGACCAGCGCCAACAAGACCACGGCCGCTGCCAGCCTGGGCCTGACGCCGGTGGACTCCGACGGCGACGGCACCACCGACGTCTACGACGCGGACAGCGACAACGACGGCACGGCCGACGTGGCCGAGCGTGGCGACGGCCAACCCACGTCCGTCACCAGCACCATCGACACCGACCAGGACGGCCTGCTGGACATCTTCGAACACGGCACCGTCAACGACGGCTTTGCCGTGCAGGACGGCAACGTCATCACCAGCGGCAGCGGCCTGACCGCCACCGTCACCGGCTTCACCCTGGCCGATAGCGACGGGGACATCCTGGCCAACGGCAGCAACGCCCAGGCCCTGAGCGCCGACCTTAACTGGCGTGACAACTTCGTCGGCATCGCGCCGCCCGTGGCGCAAGCGGATTCCGCGACCGCCGTGGAAGACACGCTGCTGTCAGTCTCGGCGGCGGCGGGTCTGCTGGCCAACGACACCTTCAACCGCAACGGCAGCGTCACCGCCGCCAGCTATGACAGCAACGCCGATGGCACGCCGGACACGACGATCACGCTGGGCGTCGCGACGACGCTGGTGCGCAACGGCGTTCCCACGGGCACGCTGACGCTGAACGCGGACGGCTCCTATACCTTCACCTCGGCCTCCAACTACGACGGCCTGGTGCCGCTGGTGCGCTACACCATCACCACGCCGGGCGGCAGTTCCAACGCCGATCTGTCGCTGGCCATTACGCCGGTGAACGACGCGCCTGTGCTGGCGGATACGAGCCTGACCGTGGTGGGCGTCATGCCGACCAACGGCGCGCCGAGCAACCAGGTGGGCATCCTGGTGTCGGACCTGGTGGGCGGCGTCACGGACGCCGACACCGGCGCGGTCAAGGGCGTTGCCGTGACGGCCATCAACAGTTCCGGCACGCTGTACTACTCGTTGGATAACGGCGCCAACTGGACGCAGGTCACGACGTTGACCGAAGGCACGGCCCGCCTGCTGGCGGCCGATGGCGCGACGCGCCTGTACTTCCGGCCCAACTCGGGGGTCTTGGGCAATGTGGCCAATGCGCTGACCATCCGTGCCTGGGACCGCACCAGCGGCATCAATGGCGCCACGGGCGACGCGACGGTCAACGGTGGCTCGACCGCATTCTCGGCCGCGACGGACACCATTGCGATGCGCGCAAACACCGCACCGGTGCTCGATACGTCGCCGGACCTGCTGTACACGGGCCTGGAAGACGCGCCGGTGCCCACCGGCGCGGTGGGCGTGCTGGTTTCCCAATTCACGGTCGGCTTGACCGATGCGGATGCGGGCGCGCTCAAGGGCGTTGCGATCATCAGCATCACGGGCACGCACGGCGATTGGTGGTATTCGCTGGATGGCGGCGCCACGTGGGCCGCGATGGGCGCCGTGTCGGGGACCAACGCGCTGTTGTTGCCCGACAACCCCAATGCACGGATTTACTACGTGCCGGATGCCGGCTTTTCGGGCGATGCGACCATCGAAATGACGTTGCGCGGATGGGACCAAAGTTCCGGCACGGCCGGCACCAAAGTCAATATCGGCTCGTCAAATGCGTTCTCAAGCGCCAGTGACTCCGTCAGGGTCTTCATCACGGACGTCAACGATGCGCCGGTGCTGAACGCGGCCACTCGCACGCTGACGACCATCAACGAAGACCTGAACGCCAGCGTGCCCGCGCCCGTGCCCACCGGCGCGGTCGGTTCGTCGGTCAACAACTTCATCGGCTCGACCTCGGACGCCGACAGTGGCGCGCTGAGCGGCGTGGCGATCATTGGCGCCGACACGACCAATGGCACCTGGTGGTATTCGATCAACAACGGCACGAACTGGACGCAGATGAGCGCGGTGTCCAACAGCAGCGCCTTGCTGCTGGCCAACAGCGGCAATTCGCGCGTGTACTTCCGCCCCAACGCGGATTACAACGGCACCGCCACGCTGACGATCCGCGCCTGGGACCAGACCAGTGGCACCAATGGCGGCACCGCCGACACCAGCGTCAACGGCGACGCCACCGCCTTCTCCGTCGCGACAAGTTCGGTGGGGCTGACCATTACCGCCGTTGCCGATATCGCGGCGGACACAGCCACCACCGCCGAAGACACGGCAATCACCATCAACGTGCTGGCCAACGATACCTTCGAGAACAGCGGCCGTATCGTCTCCGCCATCAACGGCACCCCGATCACCGCGGGCGGCGCGGCAGTGGCCGTCACCAACGGCTCGGTGGTATTGAACGCCGACGGCACGCTGACCTTCACGCCCGCTGCCGACTATCCCGGCACCGCGGCCTCGGGCAACGTCGTGTTCTCGTATACGGTCACGTCCGGAACCATCACCGAGACCGCGAACGTCACGGTCACCGTGACCCAGGTTCAGGATGCGGCGCGCATCGACCTCAATGGCGCCACCGCCGGGTCGAATCACACCGCCACGTACGATCAAACCGCCGTCGCCATCGGCAACCTGGTGTCGGTCACCGACCCCGAGGGCAACAACCTGGCATCGATGACGATCACCCTGTCGGGCGCCACGGCGGCCGACACCCTGGCGCTGGGCAGCGCCGTGGCCGGCATCACGGCCAGCTACAACAGCGGCACGGGCGTGCTCACGTTAAGCGGCAACACGACGCTGGCCAATTACCAGACCGCGCTGGGTCTGGTCACGTTCACCACCACGTCCGGCTCGACCGCCGCGCGCACCATCTCGGTACAAGCCACGTCGGTCGCGACGCCCACCGCGTCCAACGTGGCGGTCGCCACCATCACGCCGCTGGATACCGACGGCGATGGCGTGGCGAACGTGGCCGACATCGACGACGACAACGACGGCATCCTGGACATCAACGAAACCAACAGCACCGACTCGGACGGCATCGTCGACCGCCTGGATCTGGATAGCGACAACGACGGCATTACCGACAATGTGGAAGCCCAGAGCACGGCGGCCTACAAGCCGCCCAGCGGCCAGGGCTTGTCCATGGTGGACGTGGACCAGGACGGCCTGGACGACCGCTACGATGCCGATACCACCAGCGCCAGCAAAAAGACCGCGGCGGCCAGCCTGGGCTTGACGCCGGTAAACACGGACGGCGACAGCCTGGCCGACTATCGGGATACCGATAGCGACAACGACGGCACGGCCGACGTGGCCGAGCGCGGCGACGGTCAGCCCACTTCGGTGACCAGCACCACCGACACCGATCAGGATGGCTTGCTGGACATCTTTGAACACGGCACCGTCAACGACGGTTTCGCGGTGCAGGACGGCATCGTCAACACCAGCGGTTCGGGTCTGACGACCACCGTCGTGTCATTCAACCTGTCCGATACCGACTTGGATACGGCGGTCAACGGCAGCAACGCCGTGCCGCTGACGCGCAACTTCGACTGGCGCGACAGCGTCAACGCACCCGTCATCGACCTGAATTCGACGGTGGGCGCGGCAGACGGCACGCTGGCGTACAGCGGCACCCAAACGGGCGCCGGCGCCGCCGTGAACGTTGCAACGGCCACGGCCGACGTCACGGATTTTGGCGACAACGACATCCAGCAGCTGGCCATCACCGTGTCGGGCGTGCAGGACGGCGCCAACGAGGTCATCACCTTGGGCGGCGCCAGCTTCGCGCTGAACGCCTCGTCGTCGAACACGGTGACCGTCAACAGCGTGGCATTGCTGGTCAACTACACCGTCGCCGGCGGGTTCGTCATTACACGCAACGGCGGCGGCGTCATCGCCGACACCGTGCTGGATACCCTGGTGCGCGGCGCGACCTACCGCGACACCTTGTTGTCGGCCACGGCCGGTGCGCGTCTGCTGAACTTCACCGTGACCGACACCGGCGGTTCCGTGTCGGCCACGGCGGTGTCGACCATCGTGGTCACGCCGGGCAACCGCCCGCCCGTGCCCGCCGACCCGGCTATCTTGGGCCAGACCTTCAACGCGGCCACCGGCAACTACGCCGTCAGCGCCACCGAAGACACGGCCTTCACCGGGCGCGTGTCCGCCACCGACCCGGACAACGACACCCTGGCCTATGCGGTGTCGACGCAACCGGTCCACGGCCTGGTCATCATCAACACCTCGACGGGCGTGTACACGTACACCCCGGGCGTGGACTACAACGGCAGCGACAGTTTCGTGGTGACGGTGTCGGACGGCCACGGCGGCACCGTGCAGTCCACGGTGACCCTGACCGTGGCGGCGGTGGCAGACATCGCCAACGACACGGTCACGACCAATGAAGATACCCCGGTCAACATCGCCGTCAACGCCAACGATTCCTTCGAGGACGCCACGCACGCCATCACCGCCATCAATGGCGGCGCGGTCGTCATCGGTACCCCGGTGGCGGTCAGCAACGGCTTCGTGACGCTGAAGGCGGATGGCACCCTGGACTTCGCGCCTGCCGCCAACTACAACGGCGCCACCAGCTTCACCTACACGGTGACGTCGGGCGGCGTCACGGAAACGGCAACGGTGAACGTCACTGTGACGGCGGTCAATGACGTCCCGGTTTTGGTCGACCCGGCGGTAGCGGGTCAGGTGTTCAACGCCGCCACCGGCGGCTACGCGGTCAGCACCCTGGAAGACGCGGCGGTCAGCGGTCGGGTTGCGGCAACCGACGTGGACGGCGATACGTTGGCCTACTCGGTGTCGACGCAGCCCACGCATGGCGTGGTGATCATCAACGCGACGACGGGCGCCTACACCTACACGCCCACCGGGGATTACAACGGCAGCGACAGCTTCGTGGTGAGCGTCAACGATGGCAACGGCGGCCTGGTGCAAAGCACCGTTTCGGTAACGGTATCGGCGGTGGTGGATATTGCCAGCGACACGGTCACTACCGACGAAGACACGGCCATCAATATTGCCGTGCTGGCCAACGACTCGTTCGAAGGTTCCAGCCCCGCCATCACCGCCATCGACGGCACCTCCGCCGTGGTGGGCACGCCGATCAGTGTCGCCAACGGATCAGTGACCTTGCTGGCCAATGGCACCTTGAACTTCCTGCCGTCGGGCAACTACAACGGCACCACCAGTTTCACCTACACGGTCACCTCAGGCGGCGTGACCGAGACTGCCACGGTGACGGTCAACGTTACCCCGGTCAACGATCCCCCGGTGCTGCTGGATCCGCGTGTCGGCAACCAGGCGTACGACCCGGTGACGGGCAACTACCAGAACTCCACGCAGGAAGACACGGCCATCATCGGCCAGATCTCCGCACTGGACACCGACGGCAACCCGGTGACTTACACCGTCAGCACGACGCCCGCTCATGGCGCGGTGGTCATCAACGCCACGTCGGGCTCGTATACGTATACGCCAACGGCCGACTTCTACGGCACCGACAGTTTTGTCGTGACGGTGTCGGACGGTTTTGGCGGCGTCTTGCAGACGACGGTCACCATGACGGTGTCGGCGGTGGTGGATATCGCGGGCGACACGGTCACGACCAATGAAGACACGACGGTGAACATCGCCGTCAATACGAACGACAGCTTCGAAAACGCCGGTCACGCCATCACGGCGATCAACGGCAGCGCGGTCGTGGTGGGAACGCCGATTGCGGTGAGCAATGGTTCGGTGACGCTCAAGGCCGACGGCACTCTGGACTTTGCGCCAGCTGCCAACTACAACGGCTCCACCAGCTTCACGTACACCGTGACCTCTGGCGGCGCCACTGAGACGGCAACGGTTTCCGTGACAGTGACCCCTGTGGCGGATGCACCGATGACGGCGGACCCCGCCGTTGCGGGCCAAACCTTTGACCCGGCAACAGGCAACTACGCAACCAGCACCGTGGAAGACACGGCCGTCATTGGCCGGGTCCTGGCAGTGGACGGCGACGGAGACACGCTGGCCTACAGCGTGGGCACGGCGCCCGCGCATGGCTCGGTCACCGTCAACGCCACGACGGGTGCCTACACGTACACGCCGACGGCGGACTACTACGGCAGCGATAGCTTCGTCGTCGCGATCTCGGACGGCACGGGCAACGTCACGTTGTCCACCGTCAGCGTCACGGTGTCGGCCGTGGTGGATATCGCGGGCGACACGGTAACGACCAACGAAGACACCACGGTCAACATCGCCGTCAACGCGAATGACACGTTTGAAAATGCCGGTCACGCCATCACGGCGATCAACGGCAGCGCGGTGGTGGTTGGCACGCCGATTGCGGTGAGCAACGGCTCGGTGACCTTGAAGGCCGACGGCACCTTGGACTTCGCGCCGACGGCCAACTACAACGGCTCGACCAGCTTCACGTACACCGTGACTTCTGGTGGCGTTACGGAAACGGCGACGGTTTCGGTCAGCGTCACCGCTGTTGCGGATGCGCCGATGACCGTGGACCCCGCCGTTCCGGGCCAAACCTTCGACCCGGCTACCGGCAACTACGCAACCAGCACCGTGGAAGACACGGCCGTCATTGGCCGGGTGTCGGCAGTGGATGGCGACGGAGACACGCTGGCCTACAGCGTGGGCACGGCGCCCGCGCATGGCTCGGTCACCGTCAATGCCACGACGGGCGCGTATACGTACACGCCGACGGCGGACTACTACGGCAGCGACAGCTTCGTCGTCGCGATCTCTGATGGCACGGGCAACGTCAGCTTGTCGACGGTCAGCGTCACGGTCTCGGCGGTGGTGGATATCGCGGGCGACACGGTCACGACCAATGAAGACACGACGGTGAACATCGCCGTCAATGCCAACGACAGCTTTGAAAACGCAGGCCATGCCATTACCGCGATCAACGGCAGCGCGGTTGTGGTCGGTACGCCGATTGCGGTGAGCAATGGCTTGGTGACCTTGAAGGCCGACGGCACCTTGGACTTCGCGCCGACGGCAAACTACAACGGCTCGACCAGCTTCACGTACACCGTGACTTCCGGAGGGGCGACCGAGACGGCAACGGTCACTGTCACGGTCACCGCTGTCGCGGATGCGCCGATGACGGTGGACCCCGCCGTTCCGGGCCAGACCTTCGACCCAGCAACAGGCAACTACGCGACCAGCACGAACGAGGACACGGCCGTTATTGGCCGCGTATCGGCCGTCGACGGCGACGGCGACACGCTGAGCTACAGCGTGGGCACGGCGCCCGCGCACGGATCGGTCACCGTCAACGCCACGACGGGTGCCTACACGTACACGCCGACGGCGGACTACTACGGCGCCGACAGCTTCGTGGTGTCGATCTCGGACGGCACGGGCAACGTCAGCCTGTCGACGGTCAGCGTCACGGTGTCGGCGGTGGTGGACATTGCCAACGACACCATCACCACCAACGAGGACACGACCGTAAACATCGCGGTCAACGTGAACGACACCTTCGAGAACGCCGGCCATGCCATCACGGCGATCAACGGCAGCGCGGTCGTGGTCGGTACGCCGATTGCGGTGAGCAACGGCTCGGTGACGTTGAAGGCCGACGGCACCTTGGACTTTGCGCCAGCTGCCAACTACAACGGTTCCACCAGCTTCACGTACACCGTGACCTCTGGCGGCGCCACTGAGACGGCAACGGTTTCCGTGACAGTGACCCCTGTGGCGGACGCACCGATGACGGCGGACCCCGCCGTTGCGGGCCAAACCTTTGACCCGGCAACAGGCAACTACGCCACCAGCACCGTGGAGGACACGGCTGTCATTGGCCGGGTCCTGGCAGTGGACGGCGACGGAGACACGCTGGCCTACAGCGTGGGCACGGCGCCCGCGCATGGCTCGGTCACCGTCAACGCCACGACGGGCGCTTACACGTACACGCCGACGGCGGACTACTACGGCAGCGATAGCTTCGTCGTCGCGATCTCGGACGGCACGGGCAACGTCACGTTGTCCACCGTCAGCGTCACGGTGTCGGCGGTGGTGGATATCGCGGGCGACACGGTCACGACCAATGAAGACACCACGGTCAACATCGCCGTCAACGCGAATGACACGTTTGAAAACGCCGGCCACGCCATTACGGCGATCAACGGCAGCGCGGTCGTGGTGGGGACGCCAATAGCGGTGGCCAACGGCTCGGTGACGTTGAAGGCAGACGGCACCTTGGACTTTGCGCCAGCCGCGAACTACAACGGCTCGACCAGCTTCACCTATACGGTGACCTCGGGCGGGGCAACCGAAACGGCAACGGTCACTGTCACGGTCACCGCTGTTGCGGATGCGCCAATGACGGTGGACCCCGCCGTTCCGGGTCAAACCTTCGACCCGGCGACCGGCAATTACGCGACCAGCACCACGGAAGACACGGCCGTCACCGGCCAGGTTTCGGCCATCGACGGCGACGGCGACACGCTGACGTACAGCGTATCGACCAACGCCGCACACGGCACGGTGACAGTGAATCCGGCAACGGGCGCCTACACCTACACGCCCACGGCGGACTACTACGGCAGCGACAGCTTCGTCATCGGCATCAGCGATGGCACGGGCAACGTCAGCCTGTCCACCGTTAGCGTCACGGTGTCGGCGGTGGTGGACATTGCCAACGACACGATCACCACCAACGAAGACACGACGGTGAACATCGCCGTCAACGCCAACGACAGCTTCGAAAACGCAGGCCATGCCATCACAGCCATCAACGGCAGCGCGGTAGTGGTTGGCACGCCGGTCCTGGTCGGCAATGGCTCGGTGACCTTGAAGGCCGACGGCACCTTGGACTTCGCGCCGACGGCAAACTACAACGGCTCGACCAGCTTCACGTACACGGTGACCTCCGGAGGGGCGACCGAGACGGCAACGGTCACTGTCACGGTCACCGCTGTCGCGGATGCTCCGATGACGGTGGACCCCGCCGTTCCGGGCCAAACCTTCGACCCGGCGACGGGCAACTACGCCACCAGCACCAACGAGGATACGGCCGTCATCGGCCGCGTCTCGGCCGTTGATGGAGACGGCGACACGCTGACCTACAGCGTGGGCACGGCGCCCACGCATGGCTCAGTCACGGTCAATGCCACGACGGGCGCGTACACGTACACGCCGACGGCGGACTACTACGGCGCCGACAGCTTCGTGGTGTCGATCTCGGATGGCACGGGCAACGTCAGCTTGTCGACGGTCAGCGTGACGGTGTCGGCGGTGGTGGATATCGCGGGCGACACGGTCACGACCAACGAAGACACGACGGTCAATATCGCCGTCAATACGAACGACAGCTTCGAGAACGCCGGTCACGCCATTACGGCGATCAACGGCAGTGCGATCGTGGTCGGTACGCCGATTGCGGTGAGCAATGGTTCGGTGACCTTGAAGGCCGACGGCACTTTGGATTTTGCGCCGACAGCCAACTACAACGGCTCGACCAGCTTCACGTACACCGTGACTTCCGGTGGCGTCACGGAAACCGCGACGGTCAATGTCACGGTGACCTCCGTTGCGGATGCACCGATGACGGTGGACCCGGCAGTTCCGGGTCAAACCTTCGATCCGGCAACGGGCAACTACGCCACCAGTACCGTGGAAGACACGGCCGTCATTGGCCAGGTCTCGGCGGTGGACGGTGATGGAGACACGCTGGCCTACAGCGTGGGCACGGCGCCCACGCACGGATCGGTCACCGTCAATGCCACGACAGGCGCCTACACGTACACGCCGACGGCGGATTACTACGGCAGCGACAGCTTCGTCGTCGCGATCTCTGATGGCACGGGCAACGTCAGCTTGTCGACGGTCAGCGTCACGGTGTCGGCGGTCGTCGATATCGCCAACGATTCGGTCACGACGAACGAAGACACGACGGTGAATATCGCCGTCAATACGAACGACAGCTTTGAAAACGCCGGCCACGCCATCACGGCGATCAACGGCAGCGCGGTGGTGGTTGGCACGCCGATCCTGGTCAGCAACGGCTCGGTGACCTTGAAGGCCGACGGCACCTTGGACTTTGCGCCGACGGCCAACTACAACGGCTCGACCAGCTTCACGTACACGGTGACTTCGGGCGGGGCAACCGAGACGGCAACGGTCACTGTCACGGTCACCGCCGTGGCAGATGCTCCGATGACGGTGGACCCGGCCGTTCCGGGTCAAACCTTCGACCCAGCGACGGGCAACTACGCCACTAGCACCACCGAGGACACGGCAGTGATAGGCCAGGTCTCGGCAGTGGACGGCGACGGCGACCCGCTGACGTACAGCGTATCGACCAACGCCGCGCACGGCACGGTGACAGTGAATCCGGCAACGGGCGCCTACACCTACACCCCGACCGCCGATTACTACGGCAGCGATAGCTTCGTCATCAGCATCAGCGATGGCACGGGCAACGTCAGCTTGTCCACCGTTAGCGTGACGGTGTCGGCGGTGGTGGATATTGCCAACGACTCGGTCACGACCAACGAAGACACGACGGTCAATATCGCCGTCAATACGAACGACAGCTTCGAAAACGCGGGCCACGCCATCACGGCGATCAACGGCAACGCGATCATCGTCGGTACGCCGGTTGCAGTGAGCAACGGTTCGGTGACCTTGAAGGCCGATGGCACCTTGGACTTCGCCCCGGCTGCGAACTACAACGGCTCGACCAGCTTCACCTACACGGTCACCTCTGGCGGGGCAACCGAGACGGCAACGGTCACTGTCACGGTTAGCCCCGTGGCGGATGCACCGATGACGGTGGACCCAGCAGTTCCGGGTCAGACCTTCGACCCGGCCACCGGCAACTACGCAACCAGCACTATCGAGGACACCGCTGTGACTGGCCAAGTCTCGGCGGTGGATGGGGACGGCGACGCGCTGACGTACAGCGTCTCCGGCGCGGCTGCCCACGGCACGGTAACGGTGAACCCGGCAACGGGCGCCTACACCTACACGCCGACGGCGGATTACTACGGCAGCGACAGCTTCGTGGTGTCGATCTCGGACGGCACGGGCAACGTCAGCTTGTCGACGGTCAGCGTCACGGTGTCGGCGGTGGTGGACATTGCCAACGACACGATCACTACCAACGAAGACACGACGGTGAACATTGCCGTCAACGCGAACGACACCTTCGAAAACGCCGGCCACGCAATCACGGCGATCAACGGCAGCGCGATCATCGTCGGTACGCCGATAGCGGTGGCCAACGGTTCGGTGACCTTGAAGGCTGACGGCACTTTGGATTTTGCGCCGACAGCCAACTACAACGGATCGACGAGCTTCACGTACACGGTGACTTCGGGTGGGGCAACCGAAACCGCAACGGTTACTGTCACGGTGACCGCTGTTGCGGATGCACCGATGACGGTGGACCCCGCAGTTCCGGGTCAAACCTTCGATCCGGCGACGGGCAACTACGCGACCAGTACCGTGGAAGACACAGCCGTGACTGGCCAGGTGTCGGCCATCGACGGCGACGGCGATCCGCTGACGTACAGCGTATCGACCACCGCCGCGCACGGCACGGTGACGGTCAACGCCGCAACCGGTGCCTACACCTACACCCCGACCGCCGATTACTACGGCAGCGACAGCTTCGTCATCGGCATCAGCGATGGCACGGGCAACGTCAGCCTGTCCACGGTCAGTGTCACCGTCTCGGCGGTCGTCGATATCGCAAACGATTCGGTCACGACGAACGAAGACACGACGGTGAATATCGCCGTCAATACGAACGACACCTTCGAGAATGCGGGCCACGCCATCACGGCGATCAACGGCAGTGCGGTCGTGGTCGGCGCGCCGGTCGCGGTCGCCAACGGCACCGTCACGCTGAAAGCCGACGGCACCTTGGACTTCGCACCAGCTGCGAACTACAACGGTTCCACCAGCTTTACGTACACGGTCACCTCCGGAGGCGCAACCGAGACGGCAACGGTCACTGTCACGGTCACCGCTGTTGCGGATGCACCGATGACGGTGGACCCCGCCGTTCCGGGCCAGACCTTCGACCCGGCGACGGGTAACTACGCCACGAGCACTGCCGAGGACACAGCCGTCACCGGCCAGGTTTCGGCAGTGGACGGCGACGGCGACCCGCTGACGTACAGCGTGTCGACCACCGCCGCGCACGGCACGGTGACAGTGAATCCGGCAACGGGCGCCTACACCTACACGCCGACGGCGGATTACTACGGCAGCGACAGCTTCGTCATCAGCATCAGCGATGGCACGGGCAACATCAGCTTGTCGACGGTCAGCGTCACGGTGTCGGCGGTGGTGGACATTGCCAACGACACGATCACCACCAACGAAGACACGACGGTAAACATCGCCGTCAACGCCAACGACAGCTTCGAAAACGCTGGCCACGCCATCACGGCAATCAACGGCAGCGCGATCATCGTCGGCACGCCGATTGCGGTGAGCAACGGCTCG
Organism: Achromobacter sp. LC458; assembly: GCF_001005835.2. NCBI lineage: Bacteria > Pseudomonadati > Pseudomonadota > Betaproteobacteria > Burkholderiales > Alcaligenaceae > Achromobacter > Achromobacter sp. LC458. Next base: position 116,530 of record NZ_LBHW02000006.1, on the reverse strand, counting down.
GTGACGTTGAAGGCCGACGGCACCTTGGACTTTGCCCCAGCTGCGAACTACAACGGATCGACCAGCTTCACCTACACGGTGACCTCTGGCGGGGCAACCGAGACCGCGACGGTCACTGTCACGGTGACTGCCGTGGCAGATGCACCGATGATGGTGGATCCTGCTGTTGCGGGTCAAACCTTCGACCCGGCCACGGGCAACTACGCCACCACCACCACGGAGGACACGGCCGTCACCGGCCAGGTCTCGGCGGTGGATGGCGACGGAGACCCGCTGGCCTACAGCGTCGGCACCGCCGCCGCGCATGGCACGGTAACAGTGAATCCGGCAACGGGCGCCTACACCTACACGCCGACGGCGGATTACTACGGCAGCGACAGCTTCGTGGTGGCCATCTCGGACGGCACGGGTAATGTCACGCTGACGACGGTTTCTGTGACAGTCTCCGCCGTGGTGGATATTGCCAACGATTCGGTCACGACGAACGAGGACACGACGGTGAACATCGCCGTCAACGCGAACGACAGCTTTGAAAACGCCGGCCACGCCATCACGGCGATCAACGGCAGCGCGGTGGTCGTCGGCACGCCGATCCTGGTCAGCAACGGCTCGGTGACGTTGAAGGCGGACGGCACTTTGGACTTTGCGCCAGCTGCGAACTACAACGGCTCGACTAGCTTCACCTACACGGTGAATTCTGGCGGGGCAACCGAAACCGCAACGGTCACTGTCACGGTCACCGCCGTGGCGGATGCGCCGATGACGGTAGACCCGGCGGTCCCGGGTCAAACCTTCGACCCGGCGACGGGCAACTACGCGACCAGCACCGTGGAAGACACGGCCGTCATTGGCCAGGTCTCGGCAGTGGACGGCGACGGAGACGCGCTGACGTACAGCGTATCGACCAGCGCCGCGCATGGCACGGTAACGGTGAACCCGGCGACGGGCGCCTACACCTACACGCCGACGGCGGACTACTACGGCAGCGACAGCTTCGTCATCGGCATCAGCGATGGCACGGGCAACGTCAGCCTGTCCACCGTCAGCGTCACGGTGTCGGCGGTGGTGGACATTGCCAACGACACGATCACCACCAACGAAGACACGACGGTGAACATCGCCGTCAACGCCAATGACAGCTTTGAAAACGCCGGCCACGCCATCACGGCGATCAACGGCAGCGCGGTCGTGGTTGGCACGCCGATAGCGGTGAGCAATGGCTCGGTGACGTTGAAGGCCGACGGCACCTTGGACTTTGCCCCGGCTGCGAACTACAACGGCTCGACCAGCTTCACCTACACGGTGACCTCTGGCGGGGCAACCGAAACCGCAACGGTCACTGTCACGGTCACCGCCGTGGCGGATGCGCCGATGACGGTAGACCCGGCGGTCCCGGGTCAAACCTTCGATCCGGCGACCGGCAACTACGCCACCACCACCACGGAGGACACGGCTGTCACCGGCCAGGTCTCGGCGGTGGACGGCGATGGAGACACGCTGGCCTACAGCGTGGGCACGGCGCCCGCGCATGGCTCAGTAACGGTCAATGCCACGACGGGTGCCTACACCTACACGCCGACGGCGGACTACTACGGCAGCGACAGCTTCGTCGTCAGCATCAGCGATGGCACGGGCAACATCAGCTTGTCGACGGTCAGTGTCACGGTGTCGGCGGTGGTGGATATTGCCAACGACACGGTCACGACGAACGAGGACACGACCGTAAACATCGCGGTCAACGCGAACGACACGTTTGAGAACGCAGGCCATGCCATCACAGCCATCAACGGCAGCGCGGTAGTGGTTGGCACGCCGATCCTGGTCAGCAACGGTTCGGTGACCTTGAAGGCCGATGGCACCTTGGACTTCGCGCCAGCCGCGAACTACAACGGCTCGACCAGCTTCACCTATACGGTGACTTCGGGCGGGGCAACCGAAACCGCATCGGTCACTGTCACGGTCACCGCTGTTGCGGATGCGCCAATGACGGTGGACCCCGCCGTTCCGGGTCAAACCTTCGACCCGGCGACCGGCAATTACGCGACCAGCACCAACGAAGATACGGCCGTGACTGGCCAGGTCGCGGCGGTGGACGGTGATGGTGACACGCTGACCTACAGCGTGGGCACGGCGCCCACGCACGGCTCAGTCACCGTCAACGCCACGACGGGCGCATATACCTACACGCCGACGGCCGACTACTACGGCGCCGACAGCTTCGTGGTGTCGATCTCGGACGGCACGGGCAACGTCAGCCTGTCTACCGTCAGTGTCACCGTGTCGGCGGTGGTCGACATTGCGGACGACACGGTCACGACCAACGAAGACACCACGGTCAATATCGTGGTCAACGGCAACGACAGCTTCGAGAACGCGGGTCATGCCATCACAGCCATCAACGGCAGCGCGGTCGTGGTGGGAACGCCGATTGCGGTGAGCAATGGTTCGGTGACGTTGAAGGCCGACGGAACTCTGGACTTTGCGCCGGCCGCCAACTACAACGGATCGACGAGCTTCACGTATACAGTCACCTCTGGCGGGGCGACCGAGACGGCAACGGTTACTGTCACGGTCACCGCTGTTGCCGATGCACCGATGACGGTGGACCCCGCCGTTCCGGGCCAGACCTTCGACCCGGCGACGGGTAACTACGCCACGAGCACTGCTGAGGACACAGCCGTCACCGGCCAGGTTTCGGCAGTGGACGGCGACGGCGACCCGCTGACGTACAGCGTGTCGACCACCGCCGCGCACGGCACGGTGACAGTGAATCCGGCAACGGGCGCCTACACCTACACGCCGACGGCGGATTACTACGGCAGCGACAGCTTCGTCATCAGCATCAGCGATGGCACGGGCAACGTCAGCCTGTCGACGGTCAGTGTCACTGTCTCGGCGGTCGTCGATATCGCCAACGATTCGGTCACGACGAACGAGGACACGACGGTGAACATTGCCGTCAACGCCAACGACAGCTTTGATAACGCCGGCCACGCCATCACGGCAATCAACGGCAGCGCGATCATCGTCGGCACGCCGATTGCGGTGAGCAACGGCTCGGTGACGTTGAAGGCCGACGGCACCTTGGACTTTGCTCCAGCTGCGAACTACAACGGATCGACCAGCTTCACGTACACGGTGACTTCTGGCGGGGCAACCGAAACGGCAACGGTTACTGTCACGGTCACGGCTGTGGCGGACGCGCCGATGACGGTGGACCCTGCAATTCCGGGTCAGACGTTCGATCCGGCAACCGGCAACTACGCCACCAGTACTGCCGAAGATACCGCCGTCACCGGCCAGGTCTCGGCCATCGACGGCGACGGCGATCCGCTGACGTACAGCGTATCGACGACCGCCGCGCACGGCACGGTGACGGTCAACGCCGCAACCGGCGCCTACACCTACACCCCGACCGCCGATTACTACGGCAGCGACAGCTTCGTCATCAGCATCAGCGATGGCACGGGCAATGTCAGCTTGTCGACGGTCAGCGTCACGGTGTCGGCGGTGGTGGATATTGCGGGCGACACGGTTACGACGAACGAAGACACGACGGTCAATATCGCGGTCAACGCGAACGACACCTTCGAGAACGCGGGCCACGCCATCACGGCGATCAACGGTAGCGCGATCATCGTCGGTACGCCGATAGCGGTGGCCAACGGTTCGGTGACCTTGAAGGCCGACGGCACCTTGGACTTCGCCCCGGCTGCGAACTACAACGGCACGACGAGCTTCACCTACACGGTGACCTCTGGCGGGGCAACCGAAACCGCAACGGTTACTGTCACGGTCACGGCTGTGGCGGACGCGCCGATGACGGTGGACCCGGCTGTTCCGGGTCAAACCTTCGATCCGGCAACGGGCAACTACGCCACTAGCACCACCGAGGACACGGCAGTGATAGGCCAGGTCTCGGCGGTGGACGGCGATGGAGACACGCTGGCCTACAGCGTGGGCACGGCGCCCACGCATGGCTCAGTCACCGTCAATGCCACGACAGGCACCTACACGTACACGCCAACGGCCGATTACTACGGCAGCGACAGCTTCGTCATCAGCATCAGCGATGGCACGGGCAACGTCAGCCTGTCGACGGTCAGCGTTACGGTGTCGGCGGTGGTGGACATTGCCAACGACACGGTGACAACGAACGAGGACACGACGGTCAATATCGCCGTCAACGCCAACGACACCTTCGAGAACGCAGGCCACGCCATCACGGCGATCAACGGCAACGCGATCATCGTCGGTACGCCGATAGCGGTGGCCAACGGTTCGGTGACCTTGAAGGCCGATGGCACCTTGGACTTTGCCCCAGCTGCGAACTACAACGGATCGACGAGCTTCACGTACACGGTGACTTCCGGTGGCGTCACGGAAACCGCAACGGTCACTGTCACGGTGACCTCCGTTGCGGATGCACCGATGACGGTGGACCCAGCAGTTCCGGGTCAGACCTTCGACCCGGCTACCGGCAACTACGCGACCAGCACCACGGAGGACACGGCCGTCACCGGCCAGGTCTCGGCCATCGACGGCGACGGCGATCCGCTGACGTACAGCGTATCGACCACCGCCGCGCACGGCACGGTGACGGTCAACGCCGCAACCGGCGCCTACACCTACAGCCCGACGGCGGATTACTACGGCAGCGACAGCTTCGTCATCGGCATCAGCGATGGCACGGGCAACGTCAGCTTGTCGACGGTGACCGTCACGGTGTCGGCGGTGGTGGATATCGCCAACGACACGATCACTACTAATGAGGACACGACGGTCAACATCGCCGTCAATACGAACGACAGCTTCGAAAACGCCGGCCACACCATCACCGCCATCAACGGCAGCGCGGTCGTGGTCGGCACGCCGATCGCGGTCACCAATGGCTCGGTGACCTTGAAGGCCGATGGCACCCTGGACTTTGCCCCGGCCGCCAACTACAACGGCACGACCAGCTTCACCTACACGGTCACCTCCGGAGGCGCAACCGAAACAGCCACCGTCACGATCACGGTGAGCCCGGTTGCGGATGTGCCGATGGTCGTGGACCCGGCCGTTCCGGGTCAAACCTTCGACCCGGCCACGGGCAACTACGCCGTCAGCACCAATGAAGACTCGCCCGTCTCGGGTCGGGTGTCGGCGGTCGACGGGGATGGCGACCCGCTGGCCTACAGCGTCAGCACCACGGCCTTGCATGGCAGCGTGTCGATCAACGCCGCCACTGGCGCCTACACCTACACGCCAACGGCCGATTACTACGGCAGCGACAGCTTCGTCATCAGCATCAGCGATGGCACGGGTAATGTCACGCTGTCGACGGTCAATGTGACGGTGGCAGCGGTGGTGGACATTGCCAACGACACGGTGACGACCAATGAAGACACCACGGTCAACATCAACGTCAATGCCAACGACACCTTCGAGAGCTCGGGCCACGCCATCATGGCAATCGACGGTAACGCCGTCGTGGTGGGATCGCCGATTCTGGTGGCCAACGGTTCGGTCACGCTGAAGGCGGACGGCACCCTGGACTTCGCGCCGGCTGCCAACTTCAACGGCTCGACCAGCTTCACGTATACGGTCACATCGGGCGGAGGCGTCGAGACGGCGACGGTCACGGTAAGCGTGACGGCGGTTGCCGACGCGCCGATGACGGTGGACCCTGCCGTTCCGGGTCAAACCTTTGACCCGGCCACCGGCAACTATGCCACCAGCACCGCAGAGGACACGGCTGTCACCGGCCAAGTTTCGGCGCTGGACGGCGACGGCGATCCGCTGACGTACAGCGTATCGACCACCGCCGCGCATGGCACGGTAACGGTGAACCCGGCGACGGGCGCCTACACCTACACGCCGACGGCGGACTACTACGGCAGCGACAGCTTCGTCATCAGCATCAGCGATGGCACGGGCAACGTCAGCTTGTCGACGGTCAGCGTGACGGTGTCGGCGGTGGTGGATATTGCCAACGATACGGTGACGACCAATGAAGATTCCACGGTCAACATTGCCGTCAATACGAACGACACCTTTGAAAACGCCGGCCATGCCATCACAGCCATCAACGGCAGCGCGGTGGTGGTGGGGACGCCGATCTCGGTGGCCAACGGTTCGGTGACCTTGAAGGCCGATGGCACGTTGGACTTCGCCCCGGCCGCGAACTACAACGGATCGACTAGCTTCACGTATACGGTGACTTCGGGTGGGGCAACCGAGACGGCAACGGTCAACGTCATGGTCACCGCCGTGGCGGATGCGCCAATGACGGTGGACCCGGCCGTTCCGGGTCAAACCTTCGACCCGGCGACGGGCAACTACGCCACCAGCACGTCCGAGGACACAGCTGTCATCGGGCAGGTGTCGGCAGTGGATGGGGACGGAGATCCGCTGGCCTACAGCGTCGGTACTGCCGCCGCGCATGGCACGGTGACGGTCAACGCCACCACCGGCGTCTACACCTACACGCCAACCGCCGACTACTACGGCAGCGACAGCTTCGTCATCAGCATCAGCGATGGCACGGGCAACATCAGCTTGTCGACGGTCAGCGTCACGGTGTCGGCGGTGGTGGACATTGCCAACGACACGGTTACGACAAACGAGGACACGCCGGTCAACATTGCCGTCAATACAAACGACAGCTTCGAGAACGCAGGCCACGCCATCACGGCGATCAACGGCAGCGCGGTCGTGGTGGGGACGCCGATTGCGGTGAGCAATGGTTCGGTGACCTTGAAGGCCGACGGCACCTTGGACTTCGCGCCGACTGCGAACTACAACGGCTCGACGAGCTTCACCTATACGGTGACTTCGGGTGGGGCAACCGAAACCGCATCGGTCACTGTCACGGTGACTGCTGTGGCGGATGCGCCAATGACGGTGGACCCCGCCGTTCCGGGTCAGACTTTCGACCCGGTGACCGGCAACTACGCGGCCAGTACCGTCGAAGACACCGCCGTTACCGGCCAGGTCTCGGCCATCGACGGCGACGGCGACCCGCTGACGTACAGCGTCTCCGGCGCGGCTGCCCACGGCACGGTGACGGTCAACGCCGCAACCGGTGGCTACACCTACACCCCGACCGCCGACTACTACGGCAGCGACAGCTTTGTCATCAGCATCAGCGATGGCACGGGGAGCGTCAGCTTGTCGACGGTCAGCGTCACGGTGTCGGCGGTGGTGGACATTGCCAACGACACGGTGACAACGAACGAGGACACGACGGTCAACATTGCCGTCAATACGAACGACACCTTTGAAAACGCGGGCCACGCCATCACGGCAATCAACGGCAGCGCGATTATCGTCGGTACGCCGATAGCGGTGGCCAACGGATCGGTGACCTTGAAGGCCGACGGTACCTTGGACTTCGCGCCCACGGCGAACTACAACGGATCGACCAGCTTCACCTATACGGTGACCTCTGGCGGGGCAACCGAAACCGCAACGGTCACTGTCACGGTCACGGCTGTGGCGGACGCACCGATGACGGTGGACCCAGCAGTTCCGGGTCAGACCCTCGACCCGGCCACCGGCAACTACGCGACCAGTACCGTCGAAGACACAGCCGTTACCGGCCAGGTCTCGGCCATCGACGGCGACGGCGATCCGCTGACGTACAGCGTATCGACGACCGCCGCGCACGGCACGGTAACGGTCAACGCCGCAACCGGCGCCTACACCTACACGCCGACGGCCGATTACTACGGCAGCGACAGCTTTGTCATCGGCATCAGCGATGCCACCGGCAACGTCAGCCTGTCTACCGTCAGCGTCACGGTCTCGGCGGTGGTGGATATCGCTGGCGACACGATCACTACTAACGAGGACACGACGGTCAACATCGCCGTCAATACGAACGACACGTTCGAGAACGCAGGGCATGCCATCACGGCGATCAACGGCAGTGCGGTGGTGGTGGGCTCGCCGGTCGCGGTGGCCAACGGTTCGGTGACGCTGAAGGCAGACGGCACCTTGGACTTCGCACCCGCGGCGAACTACAACGGATCGACCAGCTTCACCTACACGGTGACCTCCGGAGGCGCGACCGAGACGGCAACGGTCACCGTTACGGTGACCTCCGTGGCGGATGCACCGATGATGGTGGACCCTGCCGTTCCGGGTCAGACCTTCGACCCGGCCACGGGCAACTACGCCACCAGCACCACCGAGGACACGGCCGTGACTGGCCAGGTCTCGGCGGTGGATGGAGACGGAGACGCGCTGACCTACAGCGTGGGCACCACCGCCGCCCATGGCACGGTGACGGTCAACGCCACGACCGGCGCCTACACCTACACCCCGGCAGCCGACTATCACGGCGGCGACAGCTTCATCATCGCCATCTCGGACGGCACGGGCAACATCAGCCACTCGACAGTCAGCGTGACGATCTCGTCCGTGGTCGACATTGCCGATGACACGATCACGACCAATGAAGACACCCCGGTCAACATCGCCGTCAACGCCAACGACAGCTTCGAGAGCGCGGGTCATGGCATCACCGCCATCAACGGCAGTGCGGTCGTGGTGGGGACGCCAGTAGCGGTGGCCAACGGTTCGGTGACGTTGAAGGCCGATGGCACCCTGGACTTTGCCCCGGCCGCCAACTACAACGGCACGACCAGTTTCACCTACACGGTGACCTCTGGCGGCGCGGTGGAAACGGCAACCGTCACGGTGACGGTGACGGCGGTGGCGGATGCACCGATGACGGTGGACCCGGCGGTTCCGGGCCAAACCTTCGACCCGGCGACGGGTAACTACGCCACCAGCACGTCCGAGGACACGGCCGTCACTGGCCAGGTCTCGGCGGTGGACGGCGACGGCGACACGCTGGCCTACAGCGTGTCGACCAACGCCGCGCACGGCACGGTGACGGTGAACGCCACAACCGGCGTCTACACCTACACGCCGACGGCGGATTACTACGGCAGCGACAGCTTCGTCGTCAGCATCAGCGACGGCAACGGCAACGTCAGCCTGTCCACGGTGAATGTCACGGTGTCGGCGGTGGTGGACGTTGCCAACGACACGATCACGACCAGCGAGGACACGACGGTCAATATCGCCGTCAACACCAACGACAGCTTCGAAAACACGGGCCACGCCATCACGGCCATCGACGGCACCGCCATCGCGGTAGGCACGCCGGTGGCGGTGACCAATGGCTCGGTCACGCTGCGGGCAGACGGCACCCTGGACTTCACCCCGACGACCGACTTCAACGGTTCCACCAGCTTCACCTACACAGTGACCTCTGGCGGCGCGGTTGAAACGGCCACCATCACGGTGACGGTGACGGCCGTGGCGGATGCGCCGATGACGGTGGACCCGGCCGTTGCGGGCCAGACCTTCGACCCGACTACCGGCAACTATGCCACCAGCACCACCGAGGACACGGCCGTCACCGGCCAGGTCTTGGCAGTGGACGGCGACGGCGATCCGCTGACGTACAGCGTATCGACGACCGCCGCGCATGGCACGGTGACGGTCAATGCCGCAACCGGCGTCTACACCTACACGCCGACCGCCGACTACTACGGCGCCGACAGCTTCGTCATCGGCATCAGCGATGGCACGGGCAACGTCAGTTTGTCGACGGTCAGCGTCACGGTCGCGGCAGTGGTGGACATCGCCAACGACACGGTCACCACCAACGAGGACACGACGGTCAACATCGCGGTCAACGCGAACGACGCCTTCGACAATGCAGGCCACGCTATTACCGCGATCAACGGCAGCGCGGTAGTGGTGGGCACGCCGGTCGCGGTGGCCAACGGTTCGGTGACGTTGAACGCCGACGGCACCCTGGACTTTGCGCCCACTGCCAACTACAACGGCGCGACCAGCTTCACCTACACGGTCACCTCCGGCGGCGTCGATGAGACGGCAACGGTGAACGTGACCGTGACGGCGGTGGCGGACGCGCCGATGACGGTGGACCCGGCCATCCCCGGCCAGACCTTTGACCCGGCTACCGGCAGCTACGCGACCAGCACCGTTGAGGACACGGCGGTCAGTGGGCAGGTATCGGCCACCGACGCAGACGGCGACACGCTGGGCTACGGCGTCGGTACCGCGCCGGCGCACGGCACGGTCACGGTCAACGCCACGACCGGCGCCTACACCTACACGCCCACCGCCGACTACTACGGCGCCGACAGCTTCGTCATCAGCATCAGCGATGGCGCGGGCAACGTCAGCCTGTCGACGGTCAGCGTTACGGTGGCGGCGGTGGTGGACATTGCCGACGACACGATCACAACCAGCGAGGACACGACGGTCACGATCGCCGTCAACGGCAACGACAGCTTCGAAAACACGGGCCACGCCATCACGGCGATCGATGGCAACGCCATCGTGGTCGGCACGCCGCTTGCCGTGGCGAACGGCTCGGTCACGCTGAACGTCGACGGCACCTTGGACTTCGCGCCCACGGCCAACTACAACGGTTCCACCAGCTTCACCTACACGGTGACGTCCGGGGGCGCGGTTGAGACGGCAACGGTCACAGTGACCGTGACCGCCGTGGCGGATACGCCGATGACGCTGGATCCGGGAGTTCCGGGCCAGACGTTCGACCCGGCCACGGGCAACTACGCGACCAGTACGTCCGAGGACACGGCTGTCACCGGCCAGGTCTTGGCAGCGGACGGCGACGGCGACACGCTGGCCTACAGCGTATCGACCACCGCCGCGCATGGCACGGTCGCGGTCAACGCCGCAACCGGCGTCTACACCTACACGCCGACGGCGGATTACTACGGCAGCGACAGCTTCGTCATCAGCATCAGCGATGGCACCGGCAACGTCAGCCTGTCCACGGTGACCGTCACGGTGGCGCCGGTGGCGGATATCGCGGGCGACACGGTCACGACCAACGAGGACACCACGGTCAACATCGCCGTTGACGGCAACGACAGCTTTGAGAACGCCGGTCGTGTCATCACGGCAATCGATGGCACCGCGATCACCGTGGGAACGCCGGTCGCGGTGGCCAACGGCTTGGTCACGCTGAACGCCGACGGCACGTTGGACTTTGCGCCGACGGCGAACACCACCGGCTCGACCAGCTTCACGTACACGGTCACCTCGGGGGGCGCCACGGAAACCGCGACGGTCACCGTCAACGTGACCGCCGTACCGGATGCGCCGACCCAGGTGGACCCCGCGGTACCGGGCCAAACCTACGACCCGGTCACCGGCAACTACGCGGTCAGCACCAATGAGGACACGGCGGTCAGTGGCCAGGTGCTGGCGGTGGACGTGGACGGAGATCCGCTGGCCTACAGCGTGTCGACCGCGCCAGCCCACGGCACGGTCACCGTCAACGCCGCAACCGGCGCGTACACCTACACGCCGACCGGCGACTACAACGGCACCGACAGCTTTGTCGTCAGCATCAGCGATGGCACGGGCAACGTCATTGTGTCGACGGTCAATGTGACGGTGGCCGCGGTGGCCGACATTGCCAACGACAGCGTCACCACGCTGGAGGACACGACGGTCAATATTGCCGTCAACGGCAACGACAGCTTCGAGAACGCCGGCCACGCCGTCACGGCGATCAACGGCAACGCCCTGCTGCTGGGCACGCCGATGGCGGTGACGAACGGTTCGGTGGTGTTGAAGGCCGACGGCACGCTGGACTTCATCCCTGCGTCCAACTTCCACGGAGCCACCAGCTTCACCTACACGGTCACCTCGGGTGGCGTAACGGAGACGGCCACGGTGACGGTCAACGTCACGTCGGTCAATGACATCCCCGTGCTGTTGGGCAACCGCGTCGGCGGCCAGGTGTTTGATCCGAACACGGGCGAATTCACGGTGCCGACCTTGGAGGACACGCCGGTTTCCGGCCGTGTGGCGGCGCTGGATACCGACGGCGAACCGCTGAGCTACGCGGTCAGCGGCTTGCCCGCCCACGGCACGGTGACGATCAACGCCGCCACGGGCGCGTATGTCTACACGCCAAGCGGCGACTTCCACGGCAACGACCGCTTTGTGGTGACCATCGCGGACGGCAGCGGCGGCACGTTGCAAGCCGTGGTGAACGTGAGCGTGGCGGCGGTGGCGGATATCGCCGACGACACGGTGACGACCCTGGAGGACACGCCCGTCAATATCGTCGTCAACGGCAACGACACGTTCGAGAACGCCGGGCACGCCGTCACGGCCATCGATGGAACGGCCGCGACGGTGGGGGCGCCGATAGCGGTGGCAAACGGCGTCGTGACGCTGCGCGCCGACGGCAGCTTGGACTTCACGCCCTCGGCCGATTACAACGGCACGACCCAGTTCACCTACACCGTCACGTCCGGCGGGGCCAGCGAAACGGCCACTGTCACCGTGAACGTGACGGCGGTGAATGACAGCCCGGTGGTACCGGCCGTCACGGTAAGTCTGCCGCTGGGAGGCGGCAGCCTGGATGTGCCGGCGAACCGGGGCTTGCTGGCCGGCGCGTCGGACGTCGATGGCGACCCCTTGTTTGTGGCCGACGTCAGCGTGGATGGTGTGCCGGGAAGAACGCCGGCCGGCTCGCCCCTGGCGCTTCCGGGCGCGGGTACGTTGCTGGTCAGGTCCGACGGCAGCTATGTGTTCACGCCGTCAAGCGGCTTTACGGGCGAACTGGTGGTGCGCTACCGCGTCAGCGACGGCAACGGCGGGTTCACGGAGTCGACGTTCACGCTGCGCAACTCGGCATCGTTGTTCACCGAGCAGGACGACTTGCGCTTCGTAGAGGGGGCGGGAGCAAGCGAGTCGGCCATCGGCGGCAATGGCGGCATGGTGGCCAGCGAGGTGAACTCGGTGTTGATCCGGGCGGCAAACGGGCTGGGCTCGCTGGACGGCACGCCGGACTTGCAGCAATCGGGTGGAGCAGTGCTGCTGGCCGTCAATGGCGTCAACAGCCTGGACCACCTGGGAAGCTTCACGGGGGTGGGGGCGGTGCTGCAAGCGGTCAACGATATCGACTCGCTGAATGGCATCGACGACATCGGCGCCCGGAGTGGCTTGCATCAGCTGCTGGGCTCTGGCCTGGGCGGCGGGCTGGGAGACGGGCAGGCGGTCTTGTCGACGCTGCCGCTGGGAGCAGGCTTGCAGCTGGACCTGGTGGGGCGTGGCGATCAGCTGCTCTTCATCGTCAACGGCGGCGACGGCAAGGCGGACATGCGCATCACGCTGGCCAACGGCGCGGCATTGCCGGGCTGGGTGCAAGCGGATGGACGTGGCCTCTTGCTGATCAACCGACCGGCCGGCATGGAAACGCTGAGCCTGCGCCTGACTCCCAGGTCTGGGCCCGGAGCCGGGGTGGGCCGTGTCATCACGCTGGATTTCCTGTCTGGCACGATGCGCGAACAGCGCGCGCCGGCCGATCCGGTGTTGCGTCCGCAGACGACGCCGGATGCCAAGCCGGGTGCGTCGCTGGCCGCGCCGGAACGCTTGGCGGGGGCACCGTTCTCGGTGCAACTGGCCCAGGCGGCGCGCCAGCATGACGTGGAGGACATCGCCTTGATGGATCTGCTGGACTGAGGCGCACGAAGTGCAGGATGCGCATGACGCGGATGACGCGCATTGCGTGCAGGGGGCCGAGGCGGGCCGGGGCATTCGTCCCTGCCCGCCTCGGCCCCAGTCCGTTCAGATGGCTTTGAATGTCTTCAGGTGGATGCTGGTCTCGGTGGCCGAGATGCCCTTGAGGGTGCGCAGCCTGTCCAGCACTTCGGACAACTGATCGATGGTGGGCACCCGCAGTTCCGCCAGCAGGTCCCAGCGGCCGTTGGTGTCGTGCAGGCCCGCCACCGCGGGTTCGCCCATCAGCAGGTTCACGATCTTGCGGGTTTCGTGGCCTTCCACGGCGATGCTCATCCACGCCACGATGTCGTCCGTTTCTGACTCGGGGCGCAGGCGCACGGTATAACCGACGATGATGCCGCGCTCTTCAAGCTTGCGGATGCGGTTGTCGATGGTGCCGCGCGATACGTCCAGCTTCTTGGCCAGCGTGGCGATGGACAGGCGGGCGTTCGCGCGCAGCAGGCCCAGCAAGCTCTGGTCTAGCGTGTCCATTGTGCAAAGTGCTAATGTTGGCTGTCGAATTGCCAGAATCTTAGCGTTTCGTGTGGAAAGTTGTCACTATGAATTGATTTGGGCATCGGCCAGAATTTCCTTTCCATAACTTGGGGAGAAAAAAATGACGACATTGCTCACGACGTCGGACGTTGCCACCATCGTGGCCCGATACGGCCCGCGCAAGGTTTTCACCGATCTGCTGGACTATGTGCTGGCCGATTTTCTGCGATGGCAAGAATTCGACAAGTGCGCCCGTGTCGCCAGTCATTCCCCTGCCGGCGTCATCGAACTGATGCCCGCCGCCGACAGCGAGCTGTACAGCTTCAAGTTCGTGAACGGCCACCCCGACAACCCGCAAACCGGCCTGTCCACCGTGATGGCCTTTGGCGCCCTGGCGCAAGTCAGCACGGGCGAACCGCTGCTGATCAGCGAACTGACCCTGACCACCGCCCTGCGCACCGCCGTCACGTCGGCGCTGGCGGCACGCGCGTTGGCCCGGCCCGGTTCGCGCTCGATGGCGTTGATTGGCAACGGGGCACAGGCGGAATTCCAGGCCCTGGCATTTCACTATGTGCTGGGTATCGACGTGTTGCATGTGTACGACGTGGACGCCGACGCGACGCGCAAGCTGCAAGCCAACCTGGCCGCCGTCGCCCCGACGCTGCGCGTGGTCGCGTTTGACGGCACCGCGCAGGCGGTCAAGGGGGTGGACATCGTCACCACCGTCACCGCCGACAAGGCCTACGCCACCATTCTGACCGCCGACATGGTCGAACCCGGCATGCACATCAACGCCTTGGGGGGCGATTGCCCGGGCAAGACCGAACTGCATGCCGACGTGCTGCGCCGGGGCGCTCTCTTTGTCGAATACGAACCGCAGACGCGCATTGAAGGCGACCTGCAACAGATGCCCGCGGATTTTCCGGTGACGGAACTGTGGCGCGTGCTGACGGGGCAGGCGGCCGGCCGCCGCAGCGCTGAAGATGTGACCATCTTCGATTCGGTGGGTTTTGCGCTGGAGGACTTTTCGGCCTTGCGCTGGTTGCGCGACAGCGCCGTCCGATTTGGCATCGGCGCCCGCATTGAAGTGGCGCCGCGATTGCAGGATCCGAAGAATCTGTTCGATGTGGTGCGCGCGGCCACTGACGTGAAGGCCGCGCCGGGGCAGCCATAGCCCCGGCGATTCATCAGCAAAGCGCGATCAGGCGGCGCGCGGGGCGTCAGTGGGCGGCGTGCCGTCGTGGAACATCGTCTTGAGCTGCGAGCGCAGCTCTGGCGAGTCGGCGTGCTTGTGTACGGTGGTGGCATGCTGCACGGCGGCTTCCAGCAATTCGTCGTCGGAATCCGCGGCCAGGGCTACCGAGCAATTCATCTCGCTTGGAAACTCACGGCAGTCGATGTATTTGCGGGTCATGATTGTCTCCTTGCGCAGCGCCCAGGGGCGCTTGCGTAATGGCACATCCGACGCGCGGCATGCGGGGCATCGGGCAGTTGGCGCGTCGCAGCGCACCCGATGATTCCAAAAGTATAGACCCGGGCGCTTACGGCTTTTCTTCTGGCAGTGCGTCATGCGACACCGGGCGGCCCAAGAGGTAACCCTGGAAGTGCGAGCAGCCTTCCTGTGTCAGCCGGTCCAGCTGCGCGGCGGTTTCCACGCCTTCGGCAGTGGTCGGAATGTCCAGGCTGCGCCCGATGCCGTTGATGGCGCGGATGATGGCCAGTGCTTCTTTACTGGATTCGACGTCCTGGGTGAACGATTTGTCGATCTTGATCTTGTCGAAGTCGAACGACCGCAGATAGCCCAGCGACGAATAACCCGTGCCAAAGTCGTCCAGCGCCACTTTCACGCCCAGCGCCTTCAAGCGCTTGAGCGTGTTCAGGTTGGAGGCCGAGTTGGCCAGCAGCACCGATTCGGTAATCTCCAGTTCCAGCCGCCGCGCCGGCAGGCCGGACTTGGTCAACGCCGATTCCACCAGCGACACCAGCGCGCTGTTGGTGAATTGGCTGGCAGACAGGTTCACGGCTACCGTTTCGTGGTCGTCCCAGCGCATGGCTTCGGCGCAGGCCTCGTGCAGGGTGAAGGCGCCCAGCTCGTGGATCAGGCCGGTTTCTTCGGCGATGGGAATGAAGTCGCCCGGCATGATCAGGCCCTTGACCGGATGCTGCCAGCGCATCAGCGCTTCGCGTCCGACGATGCGCACGTGGCTGACGTCCAGGATGGGCTGGTAATACAACTGCAATTGCTGACCCATGATGGCCTGGCGCAAGTCCATTTCCATTTCATGGCGCTTGAGCGCGGCGGCCTCCATCTCGCGCTGGAAGAACACCATGCGGTTGCGGCCGTTGCGCTTGGCTTCGTACAGCGCCATGTCGGCGTAGCGCAGCAGGTGGTCGGCGGTGTATTCGGGCGTCTCGGCCAGCGCGATACCGATGCTGACGCTGATCGGCACCGTATGGCCGTCCACTTCAAAGGGCTGGCGCACCGCATCGATCAGCCGTTCGGCCATCTTGCGCACGTCGTCCTGCTGGCCGATGTTGGGCAGCACCACCGCGAATTCGTCACCGCCCAGGCGGGCCAGCGTGTCCTGCTCGCGCAGCACCTTCGGCAGCCGCTTGGCCAACAGGCGCAGCAGCTCGTCGCCGCAGGGATGGCCCAGCGTGTCGTTCACGCTCTTGAAATTGTCCAGGTCCAGGCACAGCACGGCGGTGCGGCGGTCGTCGGCACAGTGGTGCAGCGCCTTGAGCAGCTGCTCGCGGAACAGCCGGCGGTTGGGCATGCCGGTCAGGGTGTCGTGATGCGCCATGTAGCGCACCTGGGCATGCGCCGCGTTCTCGTCCGTGACGTCGTCGGAGATCAGCAGCGCGTAACGCGAGCGCGGGTCGTTGCTGTGAAAAACCAGCGTGCGCGTGCGCAAGGTGCGCATGCCGCGCGCGGTGGTCAGCTCTTCTTCCGCTTCACGCAGGGCGCCGTCCGATCGCAAGGCGTCGTGCGTCAGCCGGTCCAGGAATTCGCACACGGGTTCAGGCAGGCACTGCTGCGCCGTCTTGCCCAGCATCTGGGCGCGCGTGACGCCGAACGTGGCTTCCGCCTGACGGTTGGCCAGCAGGATATTGCGCGACACGGCGTCCATCACCAGCACGCACGACGGGATGTGCGACACCACGGCATCCAGGAAGCTGGATAGCGATGTCAATTCCGAGTTGTAGTGTTCGGCCAGCTCTTTGGCCTTCACCAGCTGCTGTTCGCGTTCACGGCGTTCGGTGACGTCGCGCGTGACCTTGGCAAAGCCGATCAGCTCGCCCTGGTCGTCGCGGATGGCGTCGATCACGACATTGGCCCAGAACAGCGTGCCGTCGCGGCGCACGCGCCAGCCCTCGGCTTCGAAGCGGCCCTGTTCTCGCGCCGTGGCCAGGCCGCGTTGCGGCAAGCCGGCGGCCTGGTCGGCGGCCGTGTAGAAGCACGCAAAGTTCTTGCCGACGATTTGCTCTTGCGTGTAGCCCTTGGCGCGCTGCGCCCCGGCGTTCCAGTTGGCGACTGTGCCGTCCGGGTGCAGCATGTAGATGGCGTAGTCGACGACACCCTGCACAAGGTGCCGGTACATGACGTCGGAATTGTCGATGATCATTGGATGAGGGGGCGGGGGGGGAAGCGCCCGCGTCTGGCGGGCCTGGCCGGCGTACGCGTGGGCTGTCCCGCGAATGGAATGAGGGATCTACGGCTTTACGTCGCCGTCTTGGCAATAGTTAAGGCGCGGGCCTGAAAAGGCGTGAATCTAACGAATGTTGTCGTAGAAACACGATTCATTGCATGGGGTGGCGCGGCAGGTCACAGCTTTACCCGCTGGCGCAGCGCCTGCGCGATCATCCCGATGTCGATGTCCTTGCCCGGGTTCTTCAAGCAGAAGTCGTACAGCACGGCCACGTACGCATTGCCCAGCAGCTTGGTGATGGCGCCCGCGGTGGTGGCGGCGATGGTGCCGCCCACGGCGCTGCCCGCGCCCGGAATGAATTTCAGCATGCCCGATACCACCGACCGCCCGATCAGCGTGGCCGCCGACGCACCCAGCGTGGAGGTGACCAGCGTGGTGATGGCGGTGGTGTCCAGCTCCATGCCGAAGGTGATGCCGATCTTGGCGATCATGCCGACCTGGATCGGCACCAGCGCAAACGCGTCCGAAAACGGAATGGGCGCGGCGGCGGCGGACGCGGCCAGGCCGGCTGCCACGTTCACTTCTATCTCAGCCCGCTTTTTTTTTACTTCCAGGGCCTTCTTGTTGCGGGTGGACAGGGCATTGGCGTAGGCGCGCTGCTGGCCCTCGGGAATGTGCTCGGCGGTGACTTCAATCAGCTTGTCCAGGCCCATCGGCGGCAGTTCCGCGTCCAGTTCTTCGATCCATTCCGGCAGCGCGCGCACGGCCACTACCTGCTTGGCGCGCGGCAGCAGCTTGTGCGCCTCGGCAACGAAGGGGCTGTTCTTGCGCGCCTTGGTCAGCACCACCACCACCGGGATGCCGGCGGTGGCCAGCATGTCGGCCAGTTCGATCTCGGCGTCTTCCACGCGGTGGCTGCTGTCCTGGATGCACAGCCAGGCCACATGCACGTGCTTGTCCTGATCGTCGGACGCCGAGCGTTCCTGGATCAAGTCCGTCAGCGCCTGGCGCGAGCGCGCGTAGTCGCCCACTTCCAGGCCGCGCGTGTCGATGATGGTCAGCGGATGGCCGGGCTTGGTGTATTCCTGGGTGGTCTGCGTGACGGGCTTGCCCGCGCCCGTCTTGGCCAGATCGCCGCGAAACACGGCGTTGATCAGCGTGCTCTTGCCGACGCCGGTCTTGCCCGCGATCAGGATGTTGACGCGACCCGCGCCGCGCGTGGCCGTGCTGATGGCGTCGGCGATGGCGTCCTGCAAGGCGGGCGAATCGGGGCGTAGGGGCGGCATGAGCGGTAATAACTGGAAAGGGATTGAGCAACGATATCAGATGAGTCCGACATTCGCGGCAACCGCGATATTTTTCTTGCCACTTCACCGAAGATCCGGGTTGCTTGATGAATCCGGTGCGTGGGCAGGCGCAACGGATCCCATAACCCTATGGCTGCCCTGCGGTAAGGAGACCTTGAAAATGGCGTTGGACATAGGAGTCGTCATGCTCTACCTGGGCGGCATGCTGCTGCTGGGCTGGTACGGCATGCGGCGTGCAAAAACCCAGGAAGACTATCTGGTGGCGGGCCGCAACCTGGGGCCCGGTTTGTACATGGGCACCATGGCGGCCACGGTGCTGGGCGGGGCCAGCACGGTGGGTACGGTGCGGCTGGGATATCAATACGGTATTTCGGGGTTCTGGCTATGCGGGGCGCTGGGGCTGGGCATCATCGTGCTGAACCGGGTGCTGGCCAAACCCCTGCTGAAGCTGCGCATTTTCACGGTGACGCAGATTCTTGAACGGCGCTTCACGGCGGGCGCCAAGCATGTCAGCGCGCTGGTCATGATGGCGTATGCGCTGATGCTGGCGGCCACGTCCGTCATCGCCATGGGCACGGTGATGCAGGTGCTGTTCGACCTGCCGTTCTGGGTGTCGGTCGTGGTGGGCGGCGGCGTGGTCGCGGTGTATTCCACGCTGGGCGGAATGTGGTCGTTGACCCTGACCGACATCGTGCAATTCATCATCAAGACGGTGGGCCTGATGTTCGTGCTGCTGCCCATCTGCCTGATACGGGTGGGCGGCTGGGACCAGCTGGTGGCGCAGCTGCCCTCCGCCAGTTTCAGCCTGACGAACATCGGCTGGGGCACGATCATCACCTACTTCGTCATCTATTTCCTGGGCATCCTGATCGGCCAGGAAATCTGGCAGCGCGTCTTCACTGCCCGTGACGAACGCGTGGCGCGCGTGGCGGGCACCGCCGCCGGGTTGTACTGCATCGTGTACGGCCTGGTGGGCGCGGTGATCGGCATGACCGCGAAGGTGCTGCTGCCCGATCTGCCCGACGTCAATCACGCGTTCGCCGCCATCGTGCAGGCGGGCCTGCCGGACGGCATACGCGGCCTGGTCATCGCCGCGGCGCTGGCGGCCATGATGTCCACGGCCAGCGCCGCCATGCTGGCCACGTCCACCGTGCTGGCCGAAGACCTGTTGCCGGCGCTGCGGGGCGGGCGCTCGTTCACCGACGTGCGCGTGCACCGGCTGATCACGCTGCTGGCCGCGCTGTCGGCGCTGGGCGTGGCGTTGGTGGTCGATGACGTCATGAGCGCCCTGACCTGCGCGTACAACCTGCTGGTGGGCGGCATGCTGGTGCCGTTGCTGGGTGCCATCTACTGGCGCCGCGCCACCACCGCCGGCGCAATGGCGGGGATGCTGCTGGGTTGCGCGGCGGCCATTGCGTTCATGGTCAAGGACGGCCTGGCGGCCAACACACCGGTCTACGCGGCGCTTGCGGCCAGCGCCGCCGGCTTTGTGCTGATCAGCCTGCTGGGGCGGGCGGGCGCGCCGTGGGGCGATACACCCGTGCCGCGAGCCGACGCCAAATGAACCTTTTATTTCAGGAGCACATCATGCGCTTTACCCCGGAGCGCCTTGCGGCGCTGCGCGCCCGCTTTGGCGGCGCCAACGAAGCCATCATCCACGACCCGCATTTTCGCGAAGTGGCCGTCAACATCATCGACGGCAGCGGCACGCGCAGCGCGCCCTATGCGGGCATGCCTACCTTGCTGGACGCCCCGGCACGCCCCATCGACTGGCAAGCGCCCGACTTCGGCGACCTGCAAGTGGCGCTGACCGGCGTGCCGATGGACCTGGGCGCCAGCAACCGCAGCGGTTGCCGCTTTGGGCCGCGCGCGCTGCGCGCCATCGAACGCGTCGGCCCCTACCACCACGTCTTGCGCTGCACGCCCACGCACGACCTGCGCGTGGCCGATATCGGCGATGTGCCGATGCGCAGCCGCTTCAACCTGGAGCAATCACATGAAGATATCGAAACCGCGTACGCCCAGATCCATGCGGCGGGGGTCATTCCGGTTTCGGTGGGGGGCGACCATTCCATTACCCTGCCGATCCTGCGTGCGCTGGGCCGACGCGCGCCGGTCTCGCTGATCCACTTCGATGCGCATTGCGATACGGGCGGCCCGTTCGACGGCAGCCGCTTTCACCACGGTGGCCCGTTCCGCCAAGCCGTGCTGGACGGCGTGCTGGACCCCACGCGCACCATCCAGATCGGCATCCGTGGCGCCGCGGAATACCTTTGGGAATTCTCGTACGAGTCCGGCATGACGGTCATTCACGCGGAAGACATTGCCCGCCTGGGCGTGGATGCCGTGGTCGCGCAGGCGCGCAAGGTCGTGGGCGACACGCCGGTGTACGTCTCGTTCGACATCGATTGCCTGGACCCGGCGTTTGCGCCCGGCACGGGCACGCCCGAGGTGGGCGGCGTGACCGTGCGCGAAGCGCAGGCGATCCTGCGGGCGCTGGCGGGTATCGACATCATCGGGGGCGACGTGGTCGAAGTGGCGCCCGCCTATGACGCCACGGCCAACACCGCGCACGCGGGGGCGCAGATGCTGTTCGAGATCCTGAGCCTGATCAGCGTGCGCCACGCGGGCTGACGACGCGCGCGAACTTTCTTGCATTCCCCTTTCGCTTTGGCGCAAAAGGTAATGGAAGGTACGAACGCACACTCGGCGGCGCGGTGCCCCCGATAGTGCGTTCGTCACGGTAAACATGCACGCTAATGGTGCGCGCGGGCCACGCGCGCGAGCAATGCCCTGGGAGGCAGCACTGGCGCGGGTTTCGCGATATGGGACGGCGACGACGACGGGGCGCGCGCGCAAAAAAAGGGCGCGATCGAATGCCTGCCATGCTGTTACATCACAAATGTTTCGGACGCGTTGGCGGGCATGGCGCCCTCGTAGAATCGGCGCCTCGTAAGGTTTCGCCGCGCTGTCAGCGGCACCGTTCATGACCCGATTTGCCCTCGTTCCCCGTTTGCTCCGGTCGCGCCCGCTGACCAAGGGCTTTCGCTATCTTTACCGCTATACGCGAGCCGGCGCCTATCGGCATAACGAAACCTTGTGGCCGCTGGTGAAAGTACGCCGCGATGCCCGCGACCACGACCGCTTGCTGTCCTGCAACGTGGTCGGCGTGCAAGGCCCGGCTACCTTGCCCCTGGCCGACGTGCCGCGAGCCATCACCGGCGACGCCCACCTGATCCTTAGCGGCCCTTCCATTGCTGACATCGACTATGCGCGTTGCCGACTGGGCAACGTGATGGGCGTGAACGGGTCGATTGCGCTGCGGCGCGCGCATCCCTCGTTGCGCTTCGATTACTACGCGATGCTGGACGCGGGCTTTGTGAAGCGCCGGCGCGACTTGGTTGCCGAGGTCTTGTCGCAGGACCTGCTGCTATTTGTCACGCCCGAGGTGTACCGGTGGATTTCGTACTTGTTCGACGCCAAGGCGGTTCGGTGCCGCATTGCGCTGTTCGAGGAAGTGCACCAGCGTGCGCTGCAACCGCGCGCGCAACCCGATGCCCTTGCCGCGCGGTTGGCGCGCGACCCCGAGCTGGTGTTGTTCGACGCGCATCACCCGCAGCACGCGCACGGCTTCAGCCTGAACCCGTCGCGCGGCCTGTTCGGCGGCGGCACGGTGGCCTACACGGCCTTGCAACTGCTGACCTGGATGGGCGCGCGCACGCTGTACCTGCACGGCCTGGACCTGAGCGCCACGGCCGGCCCGCGCTTTTACGAAAGCCCGGGCGCGCAGCTGGCCACCGCGCTGGACCGGCAGTTTGCCGGACATATCGAACCGGCGTTCCGCCAGGCCAGCCGCCTGCTGCGCGCGCACGGCGTCCAGGTCTACAACCTGTCCTTGAATAGCCGCCTGGGCGAGGACGTATTTGAAAAGCGCCACTGGAGCTGTTTGCTCAAACAAGGGGAATCCCCGCCTTCCCCGCAACGGTTCTCGGGCCTATCACGATGAAGATTCTGTACACCAACTTTCACCAGGGCGATGGCGGCGGGCACACCACCTACGTCATGTCCCTGGCACGCATGCTGCGCCAACGCGCCCAGATTACCGTGGCCGCGCCGCTTGGCAGCCGCCTGCTGGCCGAAGCCCACGCCTTGCCCGGCGTGCACTCCGTTGACCTGGAATTCAAGGGCCGCCCGTTTCAGCAGTTAAGCGCGTTGCGGCGGCTGCGCGCGCTGCTGCGCCGCGAACAGTTCGACGTGATCCACGTGAACGGCTCGGCCGACCATCGTCTTTGCATGCTGGCCACGGTGGGCATGGGCGCCAAGCGCCCGTTCATTGTCTACACGCAGCATACCGATCGCAGCGCCAACAGCCTGGGTGTGCGCATGCGCGCCAAGTGGGGCACCAACCGCGTCATCTGCGTGTGCGGCCACACGTTTCGCCGGATGAAAGATTCGGTGTTTCGCGATGAAGACCTGCGCGTGGTGCACAACGGCGTGGATACGCTTCAGTATCGACCGGCCACCCCTGACGAAGTCGCCCAAGCGCGCGCCGCGCTGCTGCCCAAGGCCATGCAGCGCCGGCTGGTGATCGGCAGCAACGCCGGCACCGCCGTGTACAAGAACTGGCTGGACATGGTGACCGCAGTGTCGCTGCTGCCCGAGCATCAGCGCGATCAGGTCGTGATCCTGATTGCCGGCAAGGAACCCGACGACGAACAGCGCCAGCGCGTGGCCGACCTGGCCATGACGCATCAAGTCGTGTTCACGGGCTTGCTCGATGACGTGCGGCCTTTCTTGGCGGCACTGGATGTGGGGTTTGTGTTGTCGTCCCGTCTGGAGACGATCTCGTTCGCGTGCCGCGAAATGATGGCGGCGGGCAAGCCGGTCATCGTCAGCAAGGTCGGCGGCCTGACCGAGAACGTGACCGACGGGCGCAATGGCTGGGTGGTGCCGCCCGGTTCCGTCAGCAGCGTGCTGGCCACCGTGTCCACCCTCTTGAACGATCGCGCCATCGCCGCGAAGATGGGCGAGGAAGCGCGCAACACGGCGTTGCGCGAGTTTTCCCTGGCGCATTTCGTGGGGCAGACCGAGCAGGTGTACCAAGAACGCGGGGCGTCCGACCGCCAGTTTGAACTGACGTCCTGACGCCCCGGCGTTGCCGCGTGATCCTTAGAAGTGGATCACGGTGCGGATCGACTTGCCTTCATGCATCAGGTCGAAGGCTTCGTTGATGCGGTCCAGCGGCAGCGTGTGCGTGACGAACGGGTCCAGGTCGATCTTGCCGCTCATGGCGTCTTCGACCATGCCCGGCAGTTGCGTGCGGCCCTTCACGCCGCCGAAGGCCGATCCGCGCCACACGCGGCCCGTGACCAGCTGGAACGGGCGCGTGCTGATTTCCTGGCCGGCGCCGGCCACGCCGATGATGATGCTTTCGCCCCAGCCTTTGTGGCAGCATTCCAGCGCGGCGCGCATCACGTGCACATTGCCGATACATTCAAACGAAAAGTCCACGCCGCCGTCGGTGAGTTCGACGATGACGTCCTGGATGGGCTTGTCGTAGTCCTTCGGGTTGACGCAGTCGGTGGCGCCCATGGCGCTGGCCAGCACGAACTTGTTCGGGTTGGTGTCCACGGCGATGATGCGGCCGGCCTTGGCCTGCACCGCGCCCTGGATCACGGCCAGGCCGATGCCGCCCAGACCGAACACGGCGACGGTGTCGCCTTCCTTGACCTTCGCGGTGTTGTGCACGGCGCCCAGGCCGGTGGTCACGCCGCAGCCCAACAGGCAAACCTTTTCATGCGGGGCGGCCGGGTTGATCTTGGCCAGCGAGATCTCGTTGACGACCGTGTATTCGCTGAAGGTCGAGCAGCCCATGTAGTGGTACAGCGGCTTGCCTTCGTAGCTGAAGCGCGAGGTGCCGTCGGGCATGACGCCCTTGCCCTGGGTGGCGCGCACCTTCTGGCACAGGTTGGTCTTGCCGGACAGGCAGAACTTGCATTCGCGGCATTCGGCCGTGTAGAGCGGAATGACGTGGTCGCCCGGCTTCAGCGACGTCACGCCTTCGCCCACTTCCACGACCACGCCCGCGCCTTCGTGGCCCAGCACGGCGGGGAACAGGCCTTCGGGGTCGTCGCCGCTGAGCGTGAACGCGTCGGTGTGGCAGACGCCGGTGTGCGTGATCTGCACCAGCACTTCGCCGCGCTGCGGGGGCGCGACGTCGATTTCAACGATTTCCAGCGGCTTGCCGGGTCCGAATGCGACTGCTGCGCGTGATTTCATAATTTTGCTCCACGAATGTCGGGGGGATTACTTCAAATAGGAACGGACGATGCGCATCAGCTGGTCGACCTCGGCCTCGGCGTCGATCCCGGCGTGTTGCGGCCCGCCCTGGGCGGATTGCAGGAAGGTTTCCCGGAGATGGCTTTCCAGCACCTCGGCCATCAGGCCGGTGGCTGCACCGCGCAAGGCGGCCAGCTGTTGCAGCAGCGCGCCGCATTCCGTGCCTTCGTTGACCGCGCGTTCCAATGCTAACGCCTGCCCCTGGATACGGCGCAAGCGGGTAACGACACGTTTTTTTTCTTCCGGCGAATGCGGCACGGCAGGCTCCGAAAACGATACAGGGGGGGAGTATACGAAAAGCGCCCCGTCATTCGCAAGACATGTGTACCTGTCTATACTACAAGCCGTTTTTCACCGCCGTGTGGCGCCCACTCCAGGATCATTCCGTGGCTTCTTCTCCCCCCCGACTACCCGTCCAGGCCAATGCCCTGCCCGCCCCGCTGTATGCGCAGGTCAAGCAGATGATTGCGCAGCAGATCCGCACGGGCGCGTGGCCCGCGCACTACCGGGTGCCCTCGGAAAGCGAACTGGTCGACGAGCTGGGATTTAGCCGCATGACGATCAACCGCGCGCTGCGCGAGCTGACGGCCGAGGGCTTGCTGGTGCGCATGCAGGGGGTGGGCACGTTCGTGGCGCAGCCCAAGGCGCGCTCGGCTTTGTTTGCCGTGAACAACATCGCGGACGAGATTGCCGCGCGCAACCATCGGCACCACAGCCGCGTGGTGCGCCTGGCCGAAGAGCCGGCCGGGTCCGAGCAGGCGCTGGCGCTGGACCTGCGCGTGGGCCAACCCGTATTCCATTCGGTCATCGTGCATTTCGAGGACGACGTGCCGATTCAACTGGAAGACCGCTACGTCAATGTGCGGTTGGCGCCGGACTACCTGAAACAGGACTTCACGCAGCACACCCCGTACGAATACCTGACGCGCGTGGCGCCGCTTAGCGAAGGCGAACACGTCGTAGAGGCCATCCTGGCCAAGCCGCGCGAATGCCAGCTGTTGCAGATCGAACGCAGCGAGCCGTGCCTGTTGATCCGTCGCCGCACGTGGTCCGGCGACCGCGCGGTGACGCTGGCGCGGCTGATCCACCCCGGCTCGCGCCACCGTCTGGAAGGCAAGTTCACCACATGAATCCGCCCAACGTTCGCCTGTATCGCGCTGCCGACTACCCGCGCATGCCGTGGAAAAACGGCGGCGGCACCACGCAGGAAGTCGCGTGCAACCCTGGCGGCAGCACCGCCGCGTTCGACTGGCGCCTGTCGATTGCCGACGTCGCGCAAGACGGCGGTTTTTCGGCGTTCGCGGGCTATCAGCGCATCATCACCGTGCTGGAAGGCAGCGGCATCGAACTGACTGTTGACGGCCAGGCACAGGCGCCGCTGATGCCGTATCAGCCTTACGCGTTCCTGGGAGACGCGCAGGTCCAGTGCCGTTTGCTGGACGGGCCGATCCGCGACTTCAACCTGATCTACAAGCCGCAGCGTTATCACGCTCGGCTGCAATGGGCGTCCGGCGCCGGGCCATGGGCGTTTCATAGCGATGCGCACAGCCTGCTGGTGCTGAACGCGGGCGACGCCCTGACGTTGAACGTGGACGGGGTCGACCATGCGCTGCCTGCGCGCTACGACTGCCTGCATGTGGACGGGCGGCAAGCCCTGGCGTCGTATCGCCTTGCCGGCAACGGCGCTGTGAACGCTTGCGTGATCGAGCTGCATCCCTTAGTTCATTGGGGGTAAACCCCTACCAAAATTCGTCTCGTCCTATCTTGTATATACAAGCATAGGCATCCTATGATGCGGGCAATCGCCGCGCTGCGGGTACGCGCGCGGCAGAACCGATCAAGGAGACTGTCTTGGACCAATCGAATCGATATCGCGATGTCGTCATCCGCGCGCCGCGTGGCAACCAGCTGACCGCCAAAAGCTGGTTGACCGAAGCGCCGCTGCGCATGTTGATGAACAACCTGGACCCGGACGTCGCTGAAAATCCAAAGGAACTGGTGGTGTACGGCGGCATTGGCCGCGCCGCCCGCAACTGGGACTGCTACGACAAGATCGTCGAATCGCTGACGCAGCTGAACGACGATGAAACGTTGCTGGTGCAGTCGGGCAAGCCGGTCGGCGTCTTCAAGACCCACGCCAACGCGCCGCGCGTGCTGATCGCCAACTCCAACCTGGTGCCGCATTGGGCCACGTGGGAACACTTCAACGAACTGGACGCCAAGGGCCTGGCCATGTACGGCCAGATGACGGCGGGCAGCTGGATCTACATCGGCAGCCAGGGCATCGTGCAGGGCACGTACGAAACCTTCGTCGAGGCGGGCCGCCAGCACTACGGCGGCAATCTTGCCGGACGCTGGGTGCTGACCGCCGGGCTGGGCGGCATGGGCGGCGCGCAGCCGCTGGCGGCCACGCTGGCGGGCGCATGTTCGCTCAACATCGAATGCCAGCAGGCCAGTATCGATTTCCGTCTGCGTACCCGCTACGTGGACGAGCAGGCCACCGATCTGGATGACGCGCTGGCGCGCATCAAGACGTACACCGAGCAAGGCCGCGCCGTGTCCATCGCGCTGTGCGGCAACGCCGCCGACGTGCTGCCCGAGCTGGTGCGCCGCGGCGTCAAGCCCGACATGGTCACCGACCAGACCAGTGCGCACGATCCGCTGAACGGCTATCTGCCGGCCGGCTGGACGTGGCCCGAATATCGCGAACGCGCCAAGCGCGAACCGGCCGTCGTCATCAAGGCCGCCAAGCAATCGATGGCCGTGCACGTGCAGGCGATGCTGGCGTTCAAGCGCCAGGGCATCCCCACCTTCGACTACGGCAACAACATCCGCCAGATGGCACAGGAAGAAGGCGTGGCAGACGCGTTTGACTTCCCCGGTTTCGTGCCCGCGTATATCCGCCCGCTGTTCTGCCGTGGCGTGGGCCCCTTCCGGTGGGCCGCGCTGTCGGGCGACCCGCAAGACATCTACAGGACGGACGCCAAGGTCAAGGAACTGATACCCGATGACGCGCACCTGCACCGCTGGCTGGAGATGGCGCGCGAACGCATCAGCTTCCAGGGCTTGCCGGCGCGTATCTGCTGGGTGGGCTTGGGCCAGCGCGCCAAGCTGGGTCTGGCATTCAATGAAATGGTGCGTTCGGGCGAGCTGTCGGCGCCCGTCGTCATCGGCCGCGATCACCTGGATTCCGGGTCCGTCGCCAGCCCCAACCGCGAAACGGAATCCATGCGCGACGGCTCGGACGCCGTGTCCGACTGGCCGCTGCTGAACGCCTTGCTCAACACCGCCAGCGGCGCCACCTGGGTGTCGCTGCATCACGGCGGCGGCGTGGGCATGGGGTTCTCGCAGCATTCGGGCATGGTCGTCGTGTGCGACGGCACGGATGAGGCCGCCGAACGCATTGCGCGCGTGCTGACCAACGACCCGGCCACGGGCGTGATGCGCCATGCCGACGCCGGCTACGACATCGCCATCGACTGCGCGAAAGAGCAGGGTTTGAACCTGCCCATGGTCAACGCCCAGCGCTAAGCGCGGCACAACCCTTCCGCACCCCCCCCGATCCCGCCAACCCGCGTGGGGCCATGACCGCATCGGTCCGCCCCACGTCACTCACGAGGCAATGCGATGGCGCAAGACAGCGAGGCCGGTTCCGCGCCGCTCATCGAGCGGCGTTCGATTGACTACATTCCGCCGTCCGAACGGCACGGCAAGCTCTACAGCCAGTTCACGCTGTGGATGGGCGCCAACCTTCAGATCACCGCGATCGTCACCGGCGCGTTGGCGGTGGTGTTGGGCGGCGACGTGTTCTGGTCCTTGATCGGGCTGTTTATCGGGCAGGTGCTGGGCGGTGTCGTGATGGCGCTGCACGCGGCGCAAGGACCCAAGCTGGGCTTGCCGCAGATGATCTCCAGCCGCGTGCAGTTCGGCGTTTACGGCGCCGCGATTCCGATTGTGCTGGTGTGCTTGATGTACCTGGGTTTCACGGCCACGGGCACGGTGCTGTCCGGCCAGGCGCTGGGGCAGTTGTTCGGCGTCAGCGATACCGTGGGCATCCTGGTCTTTGCGTCGGTCATCGTGGTGGCCACGCTGTTCGGCTACCGCGTCATTCACCTTATCGGGCGCGTTGCCACCGTGTTCGGGCTGATCGCGTTCGTGTACCTGTTCAGCCGCGTGGTCGCCGTGGGCGATGTGGCGCAGTTGCTGCAAATCCGGCATTTCGCCTGGGGGCCGTTCCTGTTGGCGGTGTCGCTGGCGGCGTCCTGGCAGATCGCCTATGGCCCCTACGTGGCCGACTATTCGCGTTATCTGCCGGCTTCGACCTCGTCGGTCAAGACGTTCCTGGCGGTGGGCCTGGGGTCGGTGTTGGGCGCGCAGATCGCCATGGTGCTGGGCGTGTTGGCCGCCGCGATGTCCGCCGGCCAATTCGCGGGGCGCGAAGTCGCGTACATCGTGGGGCTGGGCGGCACGGGCACGATGGCGGCGCTGCTGTACTTCAGCATCGCCTTCGGCAAGGTCACGATTTCGACGCTGAATTCCTACGGCAGCTTCATGTGCATGGCGACCATCGTCAGCGGCTTTCGCGGGCATGTGCAGATATCGCGGCGCCAGCGCGCGGTGGCGGTGGTGCTGATCGTGGGCGCGGCCACGGCGGTGGCGCTGGTGGGCCAGCATTCTTTCTTGAACGCGTTCAAGTCCTTCATCCTGTTCCTGCTGGCCTTCTTCGTGCCCTGGAGCGCGGTGAACCTGGTGGACTACTACTTCGTCAACCGTGGCCGCTACGACGTGGCCGCGTTGTCCGACCCGAACGGGCGCTACGGGCGTTGGAACCTGCCCGGCATCCTGGTGTACGCGTTTGGCGTGCTGGTGCAGATGCCGTTCATCTCAACCAAGCTATATACCGGCCCCATGGTCGAACGGCTGGGCGGCGTGGATGTGTCGTGGATCATCGGCCTGATCGTACCCAGCATTCTCTATTACCTATTCGCCCGCCGCGATTCGCGGCTTGCGGCGCACGAGCCGGCACAACGTCCGGTCTGACAACAACATTGCATCAAGCCGGGCAACCGGCGTAGGAGACCCCCATGGATTTGCACTTGAAGCCCGGTCATTTGACTTTGTCCGACTTGCGGCGCGTGTACCACGAACCCGTACGGCTGACGCTGGATGCCGGCGCGGCCGACGCCATCGACGCCAGCGTGGCCACGGTTGAACGCCTGATTGCGGAAGGCCGCACGGTGTACGGCATCAACACGGGCTTTGGCCTGCTGGCGTCCACCAAGATCGCGCGCGAAGACTTGCAGGCGCTGCAAAGTTCGCTGGTGCGTTCGCATGCGGCGGGCGTGGGCGAGCCCCTGGATGACGCCATGGTGCGCCTCATCATGGTGCTGAAGATCAACAGCCTGGCGCGTGGCTATTCCGGCATCCGCCGCCACGTTATCGACAGCCTGATCGCCATGGTCAACGCGGGCGTCTATCCGCACATTCCGCTGAAGGGTTCGGTGGGCGCCTCGGGCGACCTGGCGCCGCTGGCGCATATGTCCATCGTGCTGCTTGGCGAAAGCCGCGCGCGCTATCAAGGCGAATGGTTGCCCGCGCAAGAAGCGCTGGCGCGCGCCGGGCTGGTGCCGCTGACGCTGGCGGCCAAGGAAGGGCTGGCGCTGTTGAACGGCACGCAGGTGTCCACCGCCTATGCGCTGCGCGGCCTGTTCGAAGCCGAAGACATGATGGCGGCCGGGTTGGTGTGCGGCAGCCTTAGCGTGGAAGCCATGCTGGGCTCGCGCGTGCCGTTTGACGCCCGCATCCACGCCGCGCGCGGCCAGCCGGGCCAGATTGCGGTGGCCGCCGTGTATCGCGACCTGCTGGGCCAGGACAGCGAGGTCGGCCATTCGCACGCCGATTGCGAAAAGGTGCAGGACCCCTACTCGTTGCGCTGCCAGCCGCAGGTGATGGGCGCGTGCCTGACGCAGATCCGCCACGCTGCGCACGTGCTGCAAATTGAATCGAACGCCGTGTCGGACAACCCGCTGGTGTTCGTGGCGCAGGGTGACGTGATTTCCGGGGGCAACTTCCATGCCGAACCCGTGGCGATGGTGGCCGACAACCTGGCGCTGGCGCTGGCGGAAATCGGCGCGCTGTCCGAACGGCGCATTGCGCTGATGATGGACAAGCACATGTCGCAATTGCCCCCGTTCCTGGTGGCCAAGGGCGGCGTCAACTCGGGCTTCATGATTGCGCAGGTGACGGCTGCCGCGCTGGCCAGCGACAACAAGGCGCTGGCGCATCCGGCCAGCGTGGACAGCATGCCCACGTCGGCCAACCAGGAAGACCACGTGTCGATGGCGCCCAATGCCGGCAAGCGTTTGTGGGCAATGGCGGAAAACGTGCGCGACATCCTGGCCATTGAATGGCTGGGCGCGTGCCAGGGCCTGGACTTCCGTGTAGGGCTCAAGACCTCGCCGCAACTGGAGCAGGCGCGCCGGGTGCTGCGCGAGCAAGTGCCGCACTACGAAGAAGACCGCTTCTTCGCGCCCGATATCGCCGCCGCCAGCGGCTTGATCTCGGCGCAGGTGCTGAACGGGCTGATG
Source organism: Achromobacter sp. LC458 (assembly GCF_001005835.2). Classification (NCBI taxonomy): domain Bacteria; kingdom Pseudomonadati; phylum Pseudomonadota; class Betaproteobacteria; order Burkholderiales; family Alcaligenaceae; genus Achromobacter; species Achromobacter sp. LC458. The sequence continues at coordinate 84,574 of NZ_LBHW02000006.1, read as the reverse complement.
CCGGCGGGGCTGCTGCCCAGCCTTTGATTTTTTCAACCGTTGCGGCGCCCTGCGCGGGGCCGCCACCACCGCGCTGTGCCGAAGCGTCCATAGAAGCCGCTCGCACAGCGTTTGACCCTGTACGCCTATACCTATAACAAGGACGGAGACGCAACATGCAAACGCAAAAGCAGGATCTCAAACGGGGACTCAACGCCAGGCACATCCGCTTCATGGCCTTGGGCTCGGCCATCGGCACGGGGCTGTTCTACGGGTCGGCCAAGGCCATCGAGCAGGCCGGGCCGTCGGTGCTGATCGCGTACCTGATCGCCGGCGCGGCCGTGTACATGGTGATGCGCGCGTTGGGCGAAATGGCCGTGAAGGACCCCGTATCCGGCTCCTTCGGGCACTACGCCACCGCCTACCTGGGCCCGGTGGCGGGCTTTCTGACCGGCTGGACCTACGCGTTCGAGATGATCATCGTGTGCCTGGCGGACATCACCGCGTTCGGGCTGTACATGGGCTTCTGGTATCCCGATGTGCCCCGCTGGATCTGGGTGCTGTCCATCGTGTTCTTCATCGGCGCCATCAACCTGTGCTCGGTCAAGGTGTTTGGCGAACTGGAATTCTGGTTGTCGCTGTTGAAGGTGGGCGCCATCATCGCGATGATCGCCGGTGGGCTGGGCATCATGCTGTTCGGCTTTGGCCTGAACGTGGAAAGCGCGGCGACGGGTGTGCATAACCTGTGGGAGCACGGCGGCTTCATGCCCAATGGCGTGGGCGGGCTGATTGCGTCGCTGGCGGTGGTGGTGTTTGCGTTTGGCGGCATCGAGATCATCGGCATCACGGCGGGCGAAGCCAAGGACCCCGGCCGCACCATCCCGCGCGCCATCAACGCCGTGCCGCTGCGCATCCTGCTGTTCTACGTGCTGACCTTGTTCGTGTTGATGTCCATTTTTCCGTGGACGCAGATCGGCAGCCAGGGCAGCCCGTTCGTGCAGATCTTTGACGGGCTGGGCATCAAGTCGGCGGCCACCATCCTGAACATCGTCGTGATCTCGGCGGCGGTGTCGGCCATCAACAGCGACATCTTCGGTGCGGGCCGCATGCTGTACGGCATGGCGCGGCAGGGGCAGGCGCCGCGTGGCTTCGCGGCGGTGTCGGGCTCGGGCGTGCCGTGGATGACGGTGGTGGTCATGACGGTTGCGCTGCTGCTGGGCGTGTTGCTGAACTATCTGATCCCCGAAGACGTCTTCGTGCTGATCGCATCGATCGCCACGTTCGCCACCGTGTGGGTCTGGCTGATGATTCTGTTGTCGCAGGTAGCGATGCGGCGCAAGATGAATCCCGACGAGGTCGCGGCGCTGAAGTTTCCCGTGCCGTTCTGGCCGATTGGCCCCCTGCTGGCGATTGCGTTCCTGGTGTTTGTGATCGGCGTGCTGGGATACTTTCCGCGTACCCAGATGGCGCTGGTCGTAGGCGCGGTCTGGATTGCGGTGCTGTGCGTGGCGTACCGCTATCTGGTGCTGCCGCGCGGCCCGGGCGGTGGACTTCCCGCGCCGGTGCCGCAAGGGTCCGACTGAACGAACACGGCGCCCCGCCGCATTGCGCGGCGCGGCGCCGGCTTTAAGGAGAAGTGCATGAGACAGGTCTGGCGACATTGCCACGCCGCCACGATGGTGGACGGGGCCTATTCCGTGATTGAGCACGCGGCCATCGTGACGCATGCCGACCGCATCGAATGGATCGGCAAGGAGGCGGCGTTGCCGCCGGTTGACGCGGTGCACGAACATGACCTGCGCGGGGCGTGGGTGACGCCCGGGCTCATCGATTGCCACACGCATCTGGTCTTTGGCGGCAACCGCAGCACGGAATTCGAGCAGCGCCTGCAAGGCGTGGACTACGCGCGGATCGCGGCGCAGGGCGGCGGCATCGCCAGCACCGTGCGCGCCACGCGCGAGGCATCCGAAGACGCGCTGTACGCCAGCGCCCGGCAACGTGCGCTGCACTTGCTGCGCGATGGCGTCACCACGCTGGAAGTGAAATCCGGCTACGGGCTGGACCTGCCCAACGAACGCAAGATGCTGCGCGTGGCGCGGCGTTTGGGGCAGATGCTGCCGATGACCGTGCAGGCCACCTGTCTGGCCGCGCATGCCTTGCCGCCCGAATTCGCCGGGCGGCCCGACGACTACATCGACGAGGTCGCGCGGCGCATGTTGCCGGTATTGGCGGCCGAAGGGCTGATCGATGCCGTCGATGCCTTCTGCGAGCATCTGGCGTTTTCGCCGGAACAGGTTGAACGCGTGTTCCAGGCGGCGGTGCACCTGGACCTGCCCGTCAAATTGCATGCCGAACAATTGTCGTCGCTGCACGGCGCAACGCTGGCCGCGCGCTATGGGGCCTTGTCGGCGGACCATCTGGAGTACCTGACGGAAAGCGATGTGCTGGCCATGGCGCAGTCCGGCACGGTGGCGGTGCTGCTGCCCGGCGCTTTCTATGCGCTGCGCGAAACGCAGTTGCCGCCGCTGGATCTGCTGCGCCGCCATGGCGTGCCGATGGCAATTTCCACCGACCTGAACCCGGGCACGTCGCCCGTGTTGTCATTGCGGCTGATGATGAGCATGGCCTGCACGCTGTTCAAGATGACGCCCGAAGAAGCGCTGGCCGGCGCAACGTTGCACGCGGCGCGGGCCCTGGGGCTGCACGTCACGCATGGCTCGTTGGAAGCGGGCAAGGTGGCCGACTTTGTCGCCTGGGACGTGGCGCACCCGTCCGAGCTGGCGTACTGGATCGGCGGTGACTTGCCCAAGCGCGTGATCCGCCACGGCGCGGTGGTGGATGTGGCGGCGCTGAACTGAGCAGTCGATGCACCATGGCGGGTCCTGGCGTTTTACGATGTCGTTCGGTCGCGCCTGATTCCGGGCGCGCCGTGCATCAGGGGAACGTATGCGGATATGCATGATGGAAGGGCCGGTGGACTTGATGCCGGACAGCGCCACGTGGGCGGGCATCGCCGACCGAGTGGCCGAGCTGGCGCCGGACCTGCTTGTCACCAATGAAATGCCTTTCGGCCCGTGGCTGGCGGCCTCGGCTGCCTATGACGCCGCGCGCGCCGCCGAGTCGGTGCGCCTGCACGAAGCGGGGCTGACCGCGCTGGCCGCGTTGCAGGTGCCCGCCGTTGTTTCGTCACGCCCCGTGCCCGCCGGCGACCGTCTGGCCAACGAAGCGTTCGCCTTGCAGGGCGGGCGCTACACGGCGCTGCATCACAAGCAGTTCTTCCCAGAAGAGCCCGGGTTCTTCGAAGCCACCTGGTTTCGCCCCGCGATGGACGGCTTTCAGGTGTTCGAGGTGGGCGGCATCCGCCTGGGCGTGCAGCTGTGCACCGAATTGATGTTCAACGAACGGTCGCGCCGCTACGGGCGCGAGGGGGCCGAATTGATCGTGGTGCCGCGCGCCAGCGGCGCGTCCGTCGGCCGCTGGCTGACGGCCGGCGCGATGGCGGCGTTGGTGTCGGGCTGCTATGTGGTCAGCTCGAACCGGGCCGGGCGCACGGCGCAGGGCCAGGTGTTCGGCGGCCGGGCGTTTGCATTTCAGCCGGACGGCGAAGTGCTGGCGCAGTCCACCGATACGGAGTCGATCGTGGTCGTCGACGTGGACCCGGCGCGGTCGCGGGCGCAGCAATCGCAGTATCCCTGCTACGTGAAGGAATAGCCGGTCCGCTGGAATAGCCGGTCCGTTGCGATTGCGCGCGGTCCCGCGCCGCGCTCAGGCTGCGATGGCGATGTGCCGTCGGTCTTCGATCAAGGTCGGCAGCCGGAACGCGCTGACGGCGCCTTGCAAACGTTGCGCCTGGTTTTCCAGCGACGTGGCGGCGGCCGCGGCTTCTTCGACCAGCGCGGCATTTTGCTGCGTCACCTGGTCCATCTGATTGACGGCGGTGTTGACCTGGTCAATGCCGGTCACCTGCTCTTGCGAGGCGGTGGCGATGTCGTTGACCAGCAGCGTCAGCCGCTCGATGGTGTCGAGGATTTCTTGCATGGTGCGCCCGGCCGTTTCGACCTGGGTGGACCCCGCCTGCACGGTGGCGCTGGAGGTCGACAGCAATTGCTTGATCTCTTTGGCCGCGCCCGCGCTGCGCTGCGCCAGCGACCGCACTTCCGCCGCCACCACCGCGAAGCCCTTGCCCTCTTCGCCCGCGCGGGCGGCCTCGACCGCGGCGTTCAGCGCCAGGATGTTGGTCTGGAAGGCGATGCCGTCGATCACGCTGACGATGTCTTCGATGCGCCCCGAGTCCTGCGCGATTTCGCGCATGGTGCTCACGGCTTCCTTCACCGCCATGCCGCCGCGCTGCACCACCTGGCTGGCCACAACCGCCATCTGGTTGGCCTGGCGCGCGTTCTCGGCGTTGCTGGTCACCGTGGACAGCAGTTGCTCCATGCTGGCGGCGGTTTGTTCCAACGAGGCCGCCTGCTGTTCGGTGCGGCTGGACAGGTCCTGGTTGCCGGCGGCGATTTCGCTGGAACCCGCGTTGATCTCGACCACGCCTTCGCGCACGGCATGCACGGTGCGCACCAGGCTTTCCTGCATGTCTTGCAGGTACGGGATGATCTGGCCCACGCAGTTGCGGCCGTAGGGTGCCAGCGGCGTGGTCAGGTCGCCGCTGGCGATGCGGCGAAAGTGCGCCTTGATGGTTTCCAGGGGACGCCGCACGAAAATCACCACATAGCGGTCGCCCAGGGCCAGCAACAGCAGGCAGATCGCCAGGACGATACCCATGCCGGTGTAGGCCTGGCGCCGCTTGGTGGCGGCGTCTGCCCACAGCTGCGTTTCGCGGTCCTTGGCGTAGGCTTCATAGTTTTCGATGCTTTTGCCGAACGCGCGGCTGGCGCTCACGACGGCCCCGGCCGCATGTTCGCGTGCGCGTTTGACGTCGCCGGCTTCCAGGTGTTGGCGCTGCACGGCGATGCCGCCATTGACCAGCGCGTCGAAGCCGGCCTGCATGGGTTGCAGGATGGCGGCGGGCGCGTCGTCGCGGGCAAGTTCGATGAAGATGGCCTGCTGCTTGCGGGCTTCGTCCAGCGCGGCGTCGATGCTGCGCCCTTCTTCCGCCGCCTGGGCGGTTTTGCCCTCGGCCGCGTATTCCAGTTGCCGGGACAGCCGCAGCCGTGCGCGCATGATTTGATCGTTGACCCGAGACAGGGCTGAGACTTCGTGAAGCAGTTCGCTACTGTCGGCAAGCGCTTCCCCGGCGCTGCGCAACCCGTTGACGCTGATGGCTGAAAGTCCGATGACCAGTGCACTGATGGCAAGCAGGGTGCACAGGATGAGGCGCCGGATGGTGATGTCTTTCAAAAACTGTGTCATGCGTGTCGTCCCAAATACAGCGAGTGCTGCATAGACAACAACGACCCCGCTGCCGCGATATTTAGCGACTGTTGCACAACTTACGAATATGTCTGGCCATTCGACGAATATGTCGATAAATACCGCAACAATCTTGCGATTTGGCGTTATTTCGAGGGGTTTGGCGTGGGCGCCTGCATGGGTTCGGACGCGTCGAAGCGCAGACGCGAAAAGCTGGCGATGCAGGCTAGCGCCGCGCATAGCCCCCCCAGCCACAACGCCGCCACTGCGCCATGGGTCGTGGACACGTGAAAACAGGCCGCCACCAGCGCCGCCCCGGTCGCCTGGCCCAACAGCCGCACCGTACCGATCATGCCGCTGGCGCCGCCCGCTCGCGAAGCCGGGGCGGACGTCATGATGGCGCGCAGATTGGGCGATTGGAAGAACCCGAAGCCCGCGCCGCAGATGGCCATGCGCCAGCAGATGTCCCAGACCGTCGGCGCGGCGGGCAGCAGCGCCATCAACACCATCCCCAGCGCCAACATGGCCAGGCCGACGCCGCCCAGGATGCCCGCCGGATACCGGTCGGACAAACGGCCCGCGATGGGCGCCATGATGGCGACCACGACGGGCCACGGCGTGATCAGGAAGCCGGTGTGGACCTGGCTATAGCCCAGCACGGTCTGGAACATGAAGGGCAGGGACACGAAGGCCAGTGCCTGCGCGGCGAACGCGCACACGGCGGTGGCCGCCGACAGGGCGAACAGCGGGCGGCGCAACAGGTCCACGGCAAGAATGGGCGCCGGGTGCCCGGCTTGCCGACGCATCAGCAACCACAGGGTGGCAACGGCGCCGCCCCATTCCAGCGTGACGCGCGGCCATGGCGCAGCGTGCGCCAGTTCATTGGAGCCCAGCACGAACAGCCCCAGCGTCAGCGCGCAAAGGGTCGCGGCGATGCCGTCAAAGCCGTGCGGCGCGCGCGCGGTTTCCGGCAGGCCGCGCAAGCCCAGCACGGCGGCCAGGATGCCGATCGGCACGTTGATCAGGAACAGCCAGTGCCAGGAGCCCAGCAGCAGGATGGCTGACGCGGCGGTCGGCCCGGCGGCGAACGACAGGCCGACCACCATGGCGTTCAGGCCCAGTCCACGGCCCAGCATCGAAGACGGATAGATGAAGCGCAGCAAGGCGCCGTTCACGCTCATCACGCCTGCCGCGCCCAGCCCCTGCAAGATGCGCGCGACCACCAGCGTGGGCAGCGACGGCGCCAGTCCGCAGGCCAGCGACGACAAGGTGAACACCACCAAGCCCACCATGTACACCCGACGATGGCCCAGGATTTCACCCAGCGCGGCGGCGGGCAGCAAGCCGGCCACCATGGCTAACTGATAACCGCTGATCACCCAGATCGACCCGGCATCGCTGGCTTGCAGGTCGCGCGCAATGGTGGGCAGCGCCGTGTTGGCGATGGCCGTATCCAGGCTGGCCATGCACACCGCCAACATGACGGCCAACAAGGCGCCCAGGCGTTCCGAGGCGGGCAGGCCGGCGCCGGCCGGGTAAACGGTATTGCGTGAGAACGGGAGCATGGGCGTCAGGGAGGGCGTGCGGGCGGACGTGTCCGGCATCAGGAGGACTGATTCTAATGCGGCATCGGGATTCAACGCTTGGTCAGCCAGCCGCCCCGCGCATCGGTAATCAAACTGATGCCGGCGATCGACCATGCCAAATAATCGCCGAGGCGTCTCGGGATTAATACTTGCTACATGTGCTGAATATCCGCAGAGTCACATGCAGAAACGAAATTCAGCGCGCATTTACAACGAAATGTATGTCCGCAAAATCGGTCGATTTTCATAGGGAAAGTCCTGCAACGCCACCGCTGCGTTGCATTCCATTTTGTCGCAATGGGCAAAATGCGCAGGCGAATTTGAAACTATTCTGCTTGGGTATGCGATATTGCACGTACGATTAATTTCGATTTTCTTGATGGTGCAACTATTTGGGTGGGAGGTTTCCTATGAAGCGCTTGTCCTTGTATGTAGCAGCGTTGTCCGCGTGCGGCGTGGGTTTACCGGGGGTGGTAAATGCGCAAGCCGGTCCCACCGCGAATTTCAATGTCACGCTGACCATTACCGCCAACTGCGTGATTGCCGCGAATAATCTGGCGTTTGGCACCCACGGTGTGTTGAATACCGCGATAACCGGCAATACCACGCTGAACGTCACGTGCAGCAATACCACGCCATATACCGTGGGCTTAAGTTCCGGCACCGGCACCGGTTCCACCGGCACGACTCGGTTTATGCAAGGCACGGGCTCCAATACCGCCACGGTTGCGTATCAGCTGTATCAGCCGAATAGCCCCACCGTTGTCTGGGGCGACGCCCAGGTAGCGGACCGGGTGGGCGGCGTGGGCAACGGCAGCGCACAGGCACTGGTTGTCAACGGCACGGTGCCGGTGCAAACCACCCCGGCGCCAGACACCTACTCTTCCACGGTCACTGCCACGGTCTACTTCTAGTGCGCGCCCTGATGCGTACGCTGCCGGCGGCCGTGTCGGTGCTGTGCCTGGCGGCGTGGACGCCGGCCGCGCTGGCGGCGGCCTTGCAAATATCGCCGGTGCTGGTGGAGCTTGCGCCCCAGCAGGGGGCCAGCGCCGTCATGCTGCGCAACCCGGGCGCCACACCGATCTACGGCCAGGTGCGCACCTATCGGTGGGACCAGGCCAATGGCGACGATGTCTTGACGCCCACGGAAGATATCCAGGCCAGCCCGCCGATCATCCAGGTGCCGCCCGGCGGCGAGCAACTGGTGCGGCTGGTGCGCGCCTCGCGCGAACTGGAGCCGGTGCAGCGCAGTTACCGCGTCATCATCGACGAGATCCCCGACCCTTCCACCCCCGGCATGAACGGCGTGGTGTTGCGCCTGCGATATTCCGTGCCGGTGTTCGTGGGGGGGGCGGCGGCGTCGCCGCAACCCGAGCTGGCCTGGCGCGTTGCCAAAGAGGGCGACGCCTGGGTGCTGCGGTTATCGAACACCGGCTCGCGCTACGCGCAAGTCGCGGCGTTGCAGATCGTTAACGGGGCGGGCAAGACGGTGGCGAAAGTCGACGGGTTGCTGGGCTACGCATTGGCGCAGCGCGCCCGTGAATGGCGGATTCCCGCAAAGCAGGCCGCGCCTGGCCCGGTGCGGATCAAAGCCCTGATCAATGGTGACGACGTCACCGTCGCCCCGCGCATCGAATGACCGCGCATCGCGCGCGGCTGCGCGAGGGGCAATGACGAGGAAGGCCAGTCCATGGCAGTACGCGCTTGTCTTGGGCGGGGACGACGCATGTGGCGGCTTGCACTTTGCCTGCTGTGCGCGCCGGCAATGGCGGCGGACCCGCCCGACCAACTGGTGTCTTTCGGCAATATCGCCGAGCGTGATGTGTATCTGGAGGTCAGTATCAACGGCGTCAATACGTCCCAATTGATTCGGTTTCGCGACGTGCAAGGCCGGCTGTCGGCCAGCGCGGGCGCCTTGCGGTCGGTGGGTGTGGACCTGTCCACGCTGGGCCTGCCGGACGGCCGCGATATCGCGCTGGATAGCATTGCCGGCGTGCGCTACGCGTACCGGACGGCAGAGCAATCGGTGGACATCCAATTGCCCGACTCGTTGCGCGTGCCCTATGAAGTGGGCGCGGCCGGGGCCACGCAAACGCCGCCGGCCACCTCCGGGCGCGGGCTGCTGCTGAACTACGACGCGTATGCGCAAACCGATTCGCTTTATCGGCTGGCGCTGTTTACCGAGCAGCGCTACTTCGATCCGACCGGCCTGTTCAGCAATACGGGCACGGCGTATCTGGGCGGCGCGGCGGATCGCTACGTGCGCTATGACACCTTCTGGACGCGATCAGACCAGCAGACGATGCGCACGCTGCGGCTGGGCGACACCATCACGTCGTCGTTGAACTGGTCGCGTTCGGTGCGAATGGCCGGCGTGCAATGGGGCCGAAACTTCGCGCTGCGGCCCGACCTGGTGACGTTTCCCGTGTCGTCGTTGAGCGCATCGTCGGTGGTGCCCTCGTCCGTTGCGCTGTACGTCAATGGCGTCCAGCAGTTCTCCGGCAACGTGCCGCCCGGGCCCTTTGTGGTGAACCAGATTCCGGGCATCACGGGCGCGGGCCAGGCCACGCTGATCACTCGCGACGCGCTGGGCCGCACGGTGACAACCTCGGTGCCGCTGTATATCGATACGCGCATGCTGGCGTCCGGCCTGTCCAGCTGGTCGGTGGAAGCGGGCTTTGTGCGCCGCCAGTTCAGCGTGCGCTCGTTCGACTATGACGACAAACCCATGCTGACCTCGTCAGGGCGCTACGGGGTCAGCGACGACCTGACCGTGGAAGGGCACGCGGAAGCGGGCGCCGGCCTGGCCAACCTGGGCGCGGGCGCCTTGGTGAAGCTGGGGCAGGCGGGCGTGCTGAGCGGGTCCGTGGCGGGCAGCGCGGGCAGCTATTCCGGAGGCCAGATCGGCCTGGGGTACCAGTACGTGCGGCCAAGCTTCAGCATCGATATGCAGGCCACGCGCGCGCTGGGCGATTACGGCGACCTGGGTTCGCGCGAAGACGCGCCGGTGCCGCGCCAGACCGAACGCGTCACCGTGTCCCTGCCCCTGACCAGTGCGCAAAGCGTGGCGTTGAGCTACATCGGCTATCGCATGCCGCAGGTGCCGGCGGCAAAGCTCGGGTCGGTGTCGTACACGGTCAATCTGCACAGCCGGGTGGTGCTGACGGCCAGCGCCTACAACGATTTTGCCGAGGACGGTTCGCGCGGTGTCTACCTTGGCCTGTCGCTGATGCTGGGCGATCGTACGCAAGCCACCGCATCGGCAGGTCGGCAGGCCGGGCAGGACACCTACAGCGTGGGCGCGCAGAGCAGCGTGGCGTACGAAGGCGGCTGGGGGTGGGCGTTGCAGAACGGGCGGTCGGGCAGCATGCAATACAACCAGGGGCAGGCCGAGTTTCTGGGCCGCTACGGCCAGCTGACGGGCATCGTGCAGGACTATGGCGGCACGACGACGGCCGCAGCGCAGGCATCCGGGTCGCTGGCCATCATGGACGGCGCGGTGCTGCCGTCGCGCCGCATCAACGACAGCTTTGCGCTGGTCTCCACCGACGGCGAGCCCGATGTGGCGGTGCTGCACGAAAACAGAAAGTTGGGCAGGACGAACCGCAGCGGATATCTGTTGGTGCCGGACTTGAATTCCTATCAGACCAATCGCCTGGCCATCGACCCGGAAGACCTGCCCGTGGACGTGAAGCTGGACACCACGAAGGCCGTGGTGGTGCCGCAGGCGGGCGCCGGGGTGCTGGCCAAGTTCCAGGTGGAAAAGTACGCGGCGGCCTCGGTCATCCTGCAATTGCCGGACGGCGCGCCGGTGCCGGTGGGCGCGCAAGTCGTGCAGGTGGAAAGCGGCAAGCATTCCGTGGTGGGATACGACGGGATTGCGTTCGTGGAAGACCTTCAGGCCAGTAACCAGCTGCGGGTGCGTGGCGCAGGCGTATCTTGCCTGGTGGACTTCGATTACGTCCGCGACGAAGACCACCCGCTGCCCACGCTGGGGCCGTATCCGTGCCGGCCGCTGCAAGGAGCGCGGCCGTGATGGCGCGGCGGCGCGGCATGGGGCCGACGCAGGGGGCGGCGCGGTTGCCGCTGCGCTGGCTGTTGTTGTCCGCCAGCGCGGCGTTGGCCATGGCCTATGGCAGCTTGGCGCAGGCCAGTTCCTGCACGTTGGGCGCGGGCACGACATCGACGATGGATTTCGGCGCGGTCAACCCGCTGCTGCCGGCCGATACCGTCAACGATAGTGGGCAGGTCACGGTGACCTGCACCTTTACCGCCCTGGGCCTGTTTGCGCGCGTGTGCTTCAACCTGGGCCTGGGCAATACCAGTACGTCGAACAACCCGCGTACCTTGGGGGCCGGCACGAACCGGATGAACTACAACCTGTACACCAACACCGCGCGCACGCAGGTGTGGGGCGCTTCGACCAGTTCCGGCCCGACATCGGTATTGCTGACCGGGCCGCTGTTGGTTCTGGGCGGGCCGGTGTCGACCACGTTCAAGTTCTACGGCAAGGTGCCGGGCAACCAGCCGCTGGTCTCGACGGTCAATAACGCCAACACGACGTATTCCGAAACCTACCCCAACACGGCTACGGTCGACGTGTTGTTCGGCCTGGGCGCATTGGGCAATTGCCCGCTGTCCACGGTCACGCAGCGCATCTCCATTCCGTTGACCGTGACGGCGCAGGTACAGAAAAATTGCACGATCAACGCGACGGATCTGGCGTTTCCGCCCAAGGGGGTATTGAGCACAGCGGCCACGGCCACCAGCGCCATCACCGTCAAGTGCACCAACAACAACGCATTTTCGATCGCGCTGAACGGCGGTTCGGTAGCGGGCAACGTGCTGGCGCGTAAGATGAAGCACGCGACGGCGGCCGACACGGTCAGCTATCAGCTTTATCAGGACAGCAGCTACGCCACGATTTGGGGCGACGCTTCGGGCGGCGCCCCGCGCGTGGGCACCGGCACGGGCGCCAACCAAACGTTCACGGTGTACGGCCGGGTGCCGCCCCAGCCTACTCCCCGGCCGGGTAACTACAAGGACGTTGTCACCGCCACCATCACGTTCTGACGCCCGCCTAGGGGGTGGCCGTGGGCGTGGGGGCAGGCCGTGGCTTGACGGGCCAGAACAAGGTGGCGGGCCGTTGCCAGATGCGTTGGCGCACGCCGGCAGATAGCGAATCGCGGTCGCGGCGGCGCAGGTCGCGTGAACGCAGCGCGACGTTGAATGCCAGGGCGAAGCTGACGCCGACGTTCAGAATGCCGGTCAGCGCCGTGCCTGCCACGGCCAGCCAGAAAATCTGTGTGTGCACCACCTGCCAGCCCAGCGTGCCGATCACCGTGCCAAGCTGTCCGGCGCTGAGTGTCACATGGCGCACTTCAACGTGCGGCCCGAAGAAGCCCACGATGGCCGGCCCCAGGCCCAGCATCAGGCCCAGCGACACGTTGCCGGCGATGCCCGAGATGTTGCGTTGCCAGAAGCCCGCCCAGCGCGCCGCGCCGCGTTCGCCCAGCAGGTGCCGCGCGCGCCGGTTATAGGCCATGACGTCGTGCACGCGATGCAGCGCGAACCAGTTGTCGGCCCAACCCGCGATCAGGCTGGACAGCCACAGCAGCACGCCGGTAGCGGCGGCGTACAGCGGGGTCGGCCCCCAGGCCGAAAACGACGCCAGTGTTTCCTGCGCTTTCTCGGCGTTGATCAGCGGGCGGTCCAGCGCGTTGAGCGCAACCCACTGCACCGCCCAGGCCAGCGGAAACACCACCACCAGGTTGCCCAGGATGGCGGCCGCGTTGGACCGGATCATGGCCAGCGTGTCGTCCAGGAAGGCGTCGCGGCCTTCGGGTGTGTAGGCGTCGTCCAGGCGGTGGGCCAGCGCGGGGCCCGTCATCGCGGGCTGCTTGGTGGCCAGCGTGAAGTGGGCGAAGTGAATGATGAGAAAGCCGCCCGCATAGTTCAACGAGGCCAGCAGGCCCTCGATGAACTTGTCCAGATGCAGCGACACGATAAAGAATTTCAGATAGACGGTGAACACCATGACGAAGCCGCCGCCCAGCGACGCCTTGAGCATCGTCAGATATTCCACCGTGTCGCGCGCGATGTAGTGTTCGCCGGTCTCGGCGGTGCGCTCCATGACGCGCCGCGCCAACTGCGCGAAGGACGAGGCGGCCAGGTGGCGGATGCTGCTGCGCGCCTGGGTGGACCGGATCAGCTCGGCGGTCAGGTGCACGAACTTGTGGCGCTGGGTGGGGTCCACCCAGACGCCAAGCAGCAGTTCGATGCGGGCCAGGCGCAGCTTCATGCGTTCAATCTGGAACACGACTTCGACGGATACGCCGTTCTTTTCCAGCTCGTCGTAGACGCCTTGCGTGGCGGCGCGGCAACTGTCCAGCAGCGCGCGGAACACGTTCAGGCGGCGGCCGAATACGTCGCGCGGCGTGGCGGGCGTGGTCGCGCAGAGCTCGGCGGATGCGGCGGCCAGGGCGAAGAAGGGCGATTCTTCAACCCGACCGGGCAGGCGTGTGCGGATGTCCTGGCTCAGGCCGGTCGCGCGCACTTGGCTGACCAGCACCTGGATGCTGCTGGTCAGCGCCTGCTCCAGCCTGGGCGATAGCGGTTCGGCGCCGGTGGCGTCGCGGTGTTGCGGCAGATCGGCCGCGTGCATTGCCGCGTCCTCGCCCGCGCGATACAACGCCCGCATGCGCGCCAGTGTGTCGTCATCCAGGGATTCGATCCAGGCCGCGTCGCCGGTGCGCCGGAAGATCAGCGCGAACAGGCCGAACATGTCGGGGCGATTGGGCGGGGGCGGCAACATTCGTGCTTGCGCGCGGTCCCAGAATTCGCCCCAGAACCCGGGGTGCGAGGCCACGCCCGTGTCGCACAGCAATGACGTCGGGTCGTTATCGGCCACCAGCGAGCGCAGCGTAGCGGCCACGCGCGCGGCGCGTTCGGGGTCGCGTTCCAGCACCTGCAATACGTAGCGCAGGCGGGCGTGCTGCGGGTGGTGCGTGGCGGGGAGCGTGGCGGCGCGCGGGGCATCTCCCACGGCGGCGGCCGGTGGGCTGGGGCGATCCAGCCAGCGGCACAGGTCCACCATCCACATATTGCGGTCGGCCAGCGGCGCGCCGGGGTCGGCGCTGGCCAGGATGACGTCCAGCTGCGGGCCGCCATGCCGCGCGGCCCGCCAGTTGCGCCAAAGGGATGTCAGCATGGGCGGGCCTCGCGATTCAGGGGGCTTCGGGGTGTCGGCGCAAGGAGAACCCTTGCGCTTCATTCATGGCCTGGTAGCTGACATTGCGCGACACCACCGGCGGCTTGTCGCCGCCATGCAGGGCCCGCACTTCGTCCAGCACCATCTTGTCAGCCAGCGTCATGCGGTCGATCATGCGCAGGTACTGCATCCAGCTTTCCACCAGGAACACTTCGCGCCACACGCCTTCGCGCTCCAGGTCGCGAAACAGCTGCCACTGCTGCGCGCCGTTGCGCAGGCGCAGCAAGCGCAAGGGGTGCGCGGCGGCAATCAGCGCGCGCAGTTTTTCGTGATTGATCTGGTATTCCACCGCAACCAGCACGGCGCCATGCTGCGTGTTGAAGCCGGCGGCGGCCATGGCGGGCTCGGCGTTGTCCACGCGGGCGAGCGACTGCGTGTCCAGCTGTTCGGGCAAGCGCGAGCGGTACAGCAGCGCCACGGTGATGCCCAGCATGATGCCCGCCGTGGTCAACGCGCCGGACACGCCCATGGTGCCCGCGAAGTGGCCCCACATGAACGAACCCGCCGCCAGCCCGCCAAAGATCGCAGTCTGGTAAAGCGCCAGGGATCGCGCCTTGACCCAGTCGGGCACCAACATCTGCACCGTGGTGTTGTAGGTGGCCAGCACGCCGATCCAGCAACTGCCCGAGACCAGCAGCGCCGGAAACGCTACCCACAGCGTTTGGGTCAGGCCCAACGCCGCCAGGCACACGGCCAGCAGCGCGGCGGCCACGGTGACCAAGCCGCCCGCGCCCCAGGCGGCCTGCACGCGCCGCACCACGGCGCTGCCCAGGATGGCGCCCACGCCCAGCGCGCCCAGCATGTAGCCGTAAAGCAGCGCGCTGCCGTCCTCATGTTCATGCGCCAGCAGCGGCAGCAAGGCCCACAACGCGCTGGCGGACAAGCCAAATGCAAACGAGCGCAACATCACCACGCGCGTCACCGTGGAATGCTGCGTGTAGCGCAGCGCCGCAACGACGCCTTCCAGCAAACCTTCGGGGGGCAGGCGACGTTCGGGCAGTTCGCGCCGCCAACGCCAGATCGCCCAGACCAGCGCGCCGTAGCAGACGCAGTTCAGCAAAAAGACCCAGGGGGCGCCCATGGCGCCCAGCAACAGGCCACCGATGGCCGGGCCGACCGCGCGCGCCACGTTGTAGTTCACGCTATTGAGCAGCACGGCGCTGCCGACGTGTTCGCGAGGGACCTGTTCGCCCACCGCCGCCTGCCACGCCGGGGTCACGATGGCGCTACCGATGGCAATGCAGAACACCGAGGCGATCAGCGTGATGGGGTGCAGCAGCCCGGCAAACGCCAGGATGGTGATGAAGACGCCGCCCGCCAGCTCCATGAGCATGCCGGTCAGCATGACCTTGCGGCGGTCGTAGTTGTCGGCCAGCACGCCGGTCAGGATGGACAGCGCCACCAGCGGAAGCGCCGCGGCCACCTGGATCATGGCAACCATCAACGGGCTGCTTTGCTCGGTGGTGATGATCCAGGCGGCGGCGACGGATTGCGCCCAGGTGCCCAGATTGGCGAACAGGTTCGCGATCCAGATAATGCGGAACGCGGGAAAGGCGAATGGGGAAAGCGTGCTGACGGTCAGGGGCGCGGCAGGCGCGGCGGGCGCGTTCGGCGGCAGATCGGCGGAGGGCGAGACGGGTTGGAGCATAGGGGCTCGGGGGCGCGTCTTGGTCTGCCCGGAAGGCCGGGCGTTGCACGGGTGATCAATGGTACGCCTGAATCGGGGCCGCTGTGCAAGAGGCCTGGGCGGTGGATAACACTGTGGGTAAGCCGGTGGATTTGCGGTGGACAGCCGGGGGATAAGCGGTGGACAACGCGGGATAACTTTGCGAGGCGGCCGGCGAATGGCGGCGTCGCAGGGCGCATTGCGGCACGGCTTGACCGCGCCGTCGAGAGCGCGGTGGTGTGACCATGGCGCCGGGATAACTTTTAGTGACGCATGAAAGGCTGCTGTTTCCGGGTTTTCCCGGGGATATCGAGTACGCTGCCCGGGGTCCGGTTGCCGGCCCTCTTTTCTCGGATTTCGGGCTGCCTGCTTGCCGCCGGGGCCGGCTTCTGCCTGCTACCGGCTATCTGCTGTGCGTGTGTACTGTGCGCTGTCTGCTGTCTGCTGTCTGCTATGCGCTTTGTACTGCGTGCTTTGTACTGCGTGCTTTGTACTGCGTACTGCTTGCTGCGTACTGCTTGCTGCGTACTGCTTGCTGCGTGCCCGTGCTTGTTACTAGCTTCTAACTGCTTCTTCTCCCATGACCCTGACTTTCAACGGGCGCGCGTTCGCCGCCCTGCTTGCCGTTACCGCGCTGCTGGCGCTGATCGCCTTGTATGGCGCGCCGTACCCGTTCCTGCGCGGGTTCCTGGGCGATGTGATCGCGGTGGGCTGGGCCTACCTG
Organism: Achromobacter sp. LC458; assembly: GCF_001005835.2. Lineage (NCBI taxonomy): Bacteria > Pseudomonadati > Pseudomonadota > Betaproteobacteria > Burkholderiales > Alcaligenaceae > Achromobacter > Achromobacter sp. LC458. The sequence continues at coordinate 67,985 of NZ_LBHW02000006.1, read as the reverse complement.
GTGTACCGCACGTTCATCCGCGCGCAGGTCTTGCCGCTGGCGATTGCGGCGCTAGTGACGGGGTATGCGGTGGAATTCGGTCAGTACCTGGCGCGGCTGTACGGCTGGCAGTTGCAGCAGCCGGTCTTGCGGGTCGTGCTGGGCAGTGTGCCCGACTGGTGGGACGTGCTGGCCTATACCGTGGGCTTCGTCGTGGTGTTGCTGCTGGCGGGCGCTAACCAGCGCCGCCAACACGCCGCGTCGCTACAGGACGCGCGCCTGCGTGCAAGCTTGCGCGCGCGCCGCTAGACGGACGCCGGGGCACCGGCCCGGGCGTGGCGCCCCGGCGGGATGACCGACCGCTTCAGCAGCGTCCGCCCCGGCACATCACAAGCCCGGCCTTGCCGGCCGGGCTGCCAAGACCATTACCCGGCTTGATACATCGGCTCGTCGTCGTTACGACGGGCTGCGGGTGCTGCCGGGCGCAGCGGTTGCAGGCGTGCGTTGCGGAAAGGCGCGAACAGTTCGGCCCAGGACTTGGGCAGCAGCGGCGTGGCGTGGCGCACCGCATCGCGGCGGGCGTAATGCGCCAGCAGCTGCTGGCCGATGGGAGCGTCTCCAAGAGGATGGCGGGTATTCATGGTATTTCCGTATTGCATTGAAAGTGTATTCATTGTACTAGCGGCGCCCCGCAGCGTCCAGTTCGCTCGCCGCGCCTGTTGTGCGCCGTCAACTCGTTGATATCAAAGGGTCTGCCCCTTTTTATCCTGGTTTTCTCCGGGATTGCCCTAGCAGTCCAAAACAGTAGACGGTATACAATGTTCTCCATGCCCGGGCTAAACCAGCCTGGAATCCCTCCCACTGGACTGGAGCGCGTCATGGCAGAACTGATGAACCGAGATGAATTCCGTACCGCGTTGGAAAACGCGATCAAGGGCAAGAGCGCCAACGCGTCGCCCTTTTCCATCGCCTGGGCCGAAGGCAAGCTCAGCCGTGAGCACCTGTCGCGCTGGGCCGAGAACCACTATCACTATGTCGGTCCGTTCGCGGATTACCTGGGATACCTCTACGCCCGTACGCCCGATACCTACACCGAAGCCAAAGACTTCCTGCTGGCCAATATGTACGAAGAGGAAATCGGCGGCGACCGCCATACCGATCTGCTGATTCGTTTTGCCGAAGCCTGCGGCACCACGCGCGAACGCGTCACCAACCCGGACAACATGTCGCCCACCACGCGGGCGCTGCAAAGCTGGTGTTATGCCGTGGCCATGCGTGAAGACCCCATCGTGGCCGTCGCCGGGCTGGTCGTGGGCCTGGAATCCCAGGTGCCGTCCATCTATCGCAAGCAGACGCCGACGCTGCGCGAAAAGTACGGCTTCACCGATGAAGAAGTGGAGTTCTTCGACCTGCACATCGTGTCGGACGAGATCCACGGCGAACGCGGCTATCAGATCGTGCTGGAACACGCCAACACGGTCGAGCTTCAGCAGCGCTGCCTGAAAATCTGCGAAATCGGCGCCCAGATGCGTTTGCTGTACACCACGGCGCTGTACACCGACTACGTGCAGCACGAGATCAAGCTGCCCGAACTCGGCCTGGCCGCCTGATTCACACCCGGCATTTATCGGGGCGCGCCGCATCGGCGGCGCGCCCCACCCGCCGCTCCAGGACGACAGACTCATGCCTACCGTTGTATTTCATAAAGGCGGCCAGACCTATACCGATGTGGTCAAGGACAACACCAACCTGGTGGTGCGGGCCGGCATCAAGCAGTTTCCGTATCCGCATCTGCGCTACGAATGCGGCATGGGCAAGTGCGCCAAGTGCGCGTGCCGAGTGCTGGCCGGCGCCGAACATCTTCCCCCGGTGAACTGGAAGGAAAAGAAGCAACTGGGCGACCGCATCGACCAGGGCTACCGGCTGGCGTGCCAGCTGTGGCTGAACCATGATGTTGAACTGGTTCAGGACGCGGAGGCATAACGCGATGGACGCCTCCTACGTGATCCTGACGACCAAGCCCGGCGTGTTCCACACAGACGTGGGCGTCGACGTCGACATCATCGAAACCTACGACTACGTCTTCTACGGGCGCACGCTTGCCGTGTTTCGCATTGCCCGGCTGCACGGCGAGACGCGCCTGATCGTCACTGAAGACACGCCGCCTTACGTCGTCAACCGTGTGCCGTCCAAGTTCCTTGAAAAATTCTCGTCGGTCGAGGCAGCCCGCAAGGAACTTGCGCACCTGACGCGATTCGGCAGCATGGAATCCACCTTGACGCTGCGGCCCGCCGCCGCGGTTGCAGAGCATTGACACCCATGGTTCAGATCACATTTCTTTCCAATGGCGGCAAGGTTGCCACCGCGCCCGAGAACAGCAATCTGCTGCGCGTGTCGCTCAAGGAAAAGGGCGGCATTCCGTTCAAGTGCGGGGGCGGCTTGTGCGGCACCTGCAAGTGCCGCATCGAAGAGGGGCTGGAGAACACCGACGCGGTCAAGCCGAAAGAGCGCAAGCATCTGCGCCCTGAGGACTTTGAAGCCGGCTACCGCATGGCGTGCCAGACATTTGTGAACGGCGACGTCAAAGTCTCGTGGGTGGTGCAGAACGGCAAGGGGGTGGTGGTGGGCGTGGGCGCGGACCCGGTCGACGCGCCGGTCCCATCCGCCTGACGCTAAGGGGTGACGCGCGTCGCAGCGTCGGCTGCGAGCGCACATTGTCCAGGTTTCAGAGGCGTATCCCAGCCCGTAAAAAACCGCGGCGCCGCGTCAATCTGCCGCGTCGTGGTGCTGTTGTTGTTGCTGCGTGTCCGTGTATGCCTTGGCCGCGTTGTGCACGTGCTGGCTGGCCAGCAAGGCGGCCAGGTCACCGTTGCCGGCAATCACGGCATTCAGAATCTGCGAATGCTCATCCCAGTTGGCCTTGGCGCGGTGCATGTTGCTGGGCGCGAACAGCAGCGCCGTGCGATCGCGCAGCGACCGCATCAAATCCGTCAGCACCACATTGCCGCCTATGGTGGCCAGCATTTCGTGAAACTGCGAATTCAGCGCCAGGAACTTGTCCAGCTGTTCACTGCGCGCGGCTTCCGTGCCTTCGCGCAGAAAGGCCTGCAAGCGTTCCACCGTCTTGGCATCGCGCCGCTGTGCCGCCAGCTTGGCATTGAGCCCCTCCAGCGTGGCGCGCACTTCCACCATGTCATAGGCCACGGCGTCCGACAGCACGGATACCGAGGCGCCGCGACGCGGCTCGATGGTGACCAGCCCTTCGGCGGCCAAGGCGCGCAAGGCTTCGCGCACGGGGATGCGCGAGACGCCCATTTCTTCAGATAGGCGGCCTTCAACCAGGCGGTCTCCGGGGGTGAATTCCCCGCTAAGAATGCGTTCGCGCAGCTTGTCGCGGATGACGGCGAACAACTGAGGATGCTGCTCGCCAATCTTCAGCGGAGCGGAAGACTGCGTTTCAGCGGCTTGCGGGCTGACAGGCGAAGTGGTCATGGCGAGCATGTGTGGATTAATGGATACAGTCTCCATTGTATTACCGGGTGTAGCAAGGTGCCGTGGCAAAAAGCGCGCATCAGTTGCCCCAAAACGCCTTGACCAGCACGCCCACCGCGCCCAGCGCGCATGTGGCAAGCAGAACGATGCGCACGGCGTGGGGCGGCAGCAGCGTGCGCAACCGGTTGGAGACCGCAAAACCGGCCAGCAGAAACGGCGCCAGGCTTAGCGCCAGACCGACGTGATAGCCGGTGTACCGCTTGGCCAGCGCCAGCATGGCAAGCGAAAAGATCGACCCCAGGAACAGCACCACGCCCAGCGTGGCGCGCAGCCGAGGCGGCGCCGTGTGTTGCAGCACGATGGCGATCGGTGGGGCCCCCACCGAAGTCATCGTGCCCATGATGCCCGAGGCCACGCCGGCGCCGGACACGCGCCCCGGCGTGGCGGTAAAGCGCAGCCCCGCCGCGCTCAGGCCCACCGCGATCAGGATCATGCCGGCGAACAACACGCCCAGCGTCTGCGGCGCAAAGCGCGCCATGGCGTAGATGGCGATCAACGTGCCTACCGCACGGCCCACCAGCGCATACGACACCGACGACCAATCGATGCAAGCCCGTTCGCGCAGCGCCGTCAGCAGCGAAATGAAGCCGCCCAGCGTCAGCAGGGGGCCGGGGGCCAACTGCGGGAAGAACATCGCCGCCACCGGTGCGGCAAACATGGCGAAGCCGATGCCGCCCACGCCCTGGGCCACCGCCGCACCGAATACCACCACGGCCATCGCGGCGTACTGCCAAAGATCGGGGTAAGGCAAGGTCGCTGGCATGGGCTACAGCCTTTTATGTATACGATAGTCAGAGAGGGAATTTTGTCACGCTTGGGCCGGGCGGCAAAACCACGGGTATTCCCTTGTTTTTACGCCGTTATTCATCCATTTTTCAGAATTATCGGTTTCCCTAGGCGCCGCATATTTCGATTGGTATGGCACACAACGAAATATAGTATACCGACTGTGGCGATCTAACAGCCACGTCACAAGGGGAATCACGCATGCAAGCGGACGTTGTGCTCACAGCTGCTCACTGGATGTATTTGATCAGCGTGGCCGCCATCATCCTGACGATGATTTTGCGGGCCAATGTGGTGGTGCCATCGGTGATTGGCACCTTTCTGGTGGTGCTGGCCATCACCGGCAATCCGATCAGCGCGCTGATCGGTATCTTCTCGGCCAGCTTCGTGGCCGCCAAGGAGTTGTTCAACATCTTTCTGGTCATCACGTTCATGACCGCCCTGCTCAATTCCCTGAAGACGCTGCAGGCGGACGTGCGCATGGTGCAGCCGTTTCGGCGCATCATGCGGGGCGGGCATTCGTCGTTCATCATCATCGCCCTCTGTACGTATGTGATCTCGCTGTTCTTCTGGCCGACGCCCGCCGTGCCGCTGGTGTCCGCCATCCTGCTGCCCGCCGCCATCGCGGCCGGCCTGCCGCCGCTGGCCGGCGCCATGGCCATTGCCATCGCCGGGCAGGGCATGGCGCTGTCGTCGGACTACGTGATCGGCGTGGCGCCCAGCATCAGCGCCAAGGCGGCGGGCGCGGCTGTCAGCGCGGCGGTGGTGGCCGACCGTGCGCTGGTGTTGTCACTGATCACCGGCGCCGTGGCGCTGGTAACGGCCTACCTGCTGATCCGCAAGCACATCGTGCCTGCCAACGCCGCGTTGCTGGATGCCTGGCAGGCGCGCGCGCAAGACGGCAGCCTGGCGCGGATCGAGCAGTCCGGCTCGTTCGACAAGGCCGAACTGGCGCGCGGCACCATGGGCGCCGACCCGGCGTTGCCGCAAGGCCCCGTCGTCAACGACGAGGAACGCCGCCGCGTGCGCTGGTCCAAGACCTTTGCCGTGGTGACGCCGCTGGCCTTCCTGGCCGTGATCGCGGTGATGGTCCTGCCCCGCCTGTTTCCGACGCTGCCCGCCCTGCGCGGCGGCGATGCGGCGGCGCTGGTGGGTGGCGTCGCTTTCGTCGTGATGATGCTGGTGACGCTGGCCGCCGAAGGGCCGCGCAAGATGCTGGACGTGTGCCCGGAACATGTGACGGACGGCTTTGTCTTCGCCTTCAAGGCCATGGGATCGGTGCTGCCGATTGCCGGCTTTTTCTTCATCGGCGCCAATGAAACCGCCGCGCAGATCCTGGGTGTCCCGCAGGCCCAGGCCCCCGGCCTGCTGTTCGAAGTGATTTCGGCGGGCCAGCATCTGATCCCCGAAAACCACTTCCTGGTGGCGTTCGGCGTGTTGCTGGTGGGCATGATCACCGGCATCGACGGTTCCGGCTTTGCCGGCCTCCCATTGACGGGCACCTTGTCCGGCGCGTTGGGGCCGGTGGTGGGCGTGGACCCCGCCACGCTGGCGGCGGTCGGGCAGATGGGCGCTGTCTGGACGGGCGGCGGCACCTTGATCGCGTGGTCGTCATTGATTGCGGTGGCCGGGTTCGCCCGGGTCAACGTGCTGTCGCTGGTGCGGGCGTTGTTGCTGCCGGTATTGCTGGCGCTGTTCGTCTCGACGATCTGCGCGGTATTGATCTGGCGCTAGCCGTGCACAGCAGCTGATGCCGACAAAAGGGGCCTGCCGGGCCCCTTTTTCATGCCCGCTCGTCGGGGTTATCACGGATCGCCGGCTGATGATTAAAGTATACAATGTTCACAGCTACCCGAAATGCCCGGCTTAACCGCCGAGCCGCTCGGTCCCTCTGGGCCACTCGGGCCACCCCCGTACCGGTAAAGGAAGCGCTTCCGTGGACGATCTTTCGCAGCAGACATTCATGAACCATATCGGCGGCGCCTGGGTGCCCAGCGCCACCGGGCGTACGGCGCCGAACATCAACCCGGCCGACACGCGCGACATCGTGGGCAACTTTCCCGTGTCGGACGCCGATGATGCGCGGCGCGCGGTGCAAGCCGCCGATGACGCCTTCGCCGCATGGCGCGACACGCCGATCTCGAAACGCGCCGCCATTCTGTTTCGCGCCGCCCAGTACCTGGAAGACCACGCTGACGCCTTTGCCCGCGAATTGACCCGTGAAGAGGGCAAGGGCCTGAACCTGGCCAAGGACGAAGTGCTGCGTTCGGCGCAGACGATCCGTTTCTACGCGGTCGAGGGCCAGAGCTTTACCGGCGAAACCTTCGTCAACGACGACCCGGACATGGTCGTCTACAGCCAGCGCGAGCCGCTGGGCGTGGCCGCGGTGATTTCGCCGTGGAACTTTCCGATTTCCATTCCTGCCCGCAAGATCGCACCCGCGCTGATCGCCGGCAATACCGTGGTGTTCAAGCCGTCATCCGACGCGCCGCTGTCGGGCTACCGCCTGACCGAAGCGTTCGTGCAGGCGGGCTTGCCCGCGGGCGTGCTGAATCTGGTGATCGGGCCGGCAGGGGCCGTGGGCGCGGCCATCACCGGCGCGCCGGCCGTGCGCGCGATCTCATTCACCGGTTCGACGGCCGCGGGCGAACAGATCCACCGCAGCGCCGGGCTGACCACGCGCACGCAGATGGAATTGGGCGGCAAGAACCCCTTGATCGTGCTGGCCGACGCCGACCTGGAACGCGCCGTGGACCTGGCCGTCAAGGGCGGTTTTTCGTTAAGCGGCCAGGCCTGCACCGGCACCAGCCGCGTGTTGGTCGATGCCAAGGTGCGGCAGGCGTTCACCGATAAGCTGGCGGCGCGCATCCAGGCGCTGACCATCGGCAATGGCCTGAAGGGCAACTTCGACCTGGGCCCCTTGGCCACCCGCAAACAGCTGGACAACGTGTTGAGCTACGTGGCGATCGGCAAGCAAGAGGCTACGCACCTGTGCGGCGGCGACGTGCTTGCCGGCCCCGATTTTGACCACGGCTATTACGTCACGCCCGCGCTGTTTACCGATGTGACGCAGCAGATGCGCATCGCCCGCGAGGAGATCTTCGGGCCGGTCATCGCACTGATTGAAGTCGACGGGTACGAGGACGCCATCGCCAAGGCCAACGACACCGAGTACGGCCTGTCCGCCGCCATCGCCACCACCGACGCGCGTTACGCGCACCGCTTCGCGCGCGACATCCAGGCGGGCACGGTCAAGATCAACCGCACCACCACCGGCAACCTGATCAATGCCCCGTTCGGCGGCTTGAAGCATTCCAGCACGTCTACGTTCCGCGAGTCGGGCCGGGTGGGCCTTGAGTTCTACACGCAGATCAAAACCATCTACCGCGCCGGCTGAGCGCGCGGCGAACACTGAAAAAGGCTACGAACATGAAACAGATCTACCGCCTGGAACTGGAAGAAGCGCGCCTGATGGTGCGCGCGGCCATCGCCAAATCCGAAGCGATCGGCGTGCTGGAATCCGTCTGCATCGTCGATGACGGCGGCTATCCCATTGCGCTGGAACGCATGGACGGCGCCCGCATCACCGGCCCGCAGATCGCCTGGAACAAAGCGTTTACCGCCGCCGGGCACAAGCGTTCGACGCATTTGTTCAACACGCCGCCCAATGGCCCCGCGCTGCCCGGCAACGAAGCGTTCGGCATCCAATGGAGCTTTGACGGCAAGTTCGCCGTGTTCGTGGGCGGCTTCCCGATTGTGGTCAACGACGAGGTGATCGGCGGCGTCGGTCTGAGCGGCGGCAATGGCGAACAGGACACACAGGCGGGCCTGGCGGCATTGACGGCGTTGGCTGAACTGCTGGAGCCGCGCGGCATGAAAGTGCTGGTGCAGGCCGACATCAAGAAATAAGCGAGGCTTGCAATGGCATACCGCGTGCATATTCTTCAAACCGGCGAAGCCTTCGTCGCCGGCGCCGAGGAATCCCTGTTGGAAGCCGCCGAACGCGCGGCGGTAAAGCTGCCGCACGAATGCACGTTCGGCGGTTGCGGCACCTGCCGCATCAAGCTGGAATCGGGCGCGGTGGGCTATGAAGAATTTCCGATGGCGTTAACGCCGGAAGAAGCGGCCGAAGGCTACGCGCTGGCATGCCAGGCGCGCGCACAGAGCGATCTTTGCATCAGCGTGGCCAGCAGCCGCCAGGTATTTCCCGAGCCGCGCCGGCTGTCGACCACCGTGCACGGCATCCATCCTTACACGGACGACATCCTGCACCTGACGCTGGCGCTGCCCGACGGCCCGCTGGACTATGTGCCCGGGCAGTACATGAACGTGCTGCTGCCCGACGGTGAAACGCGCAGCTTTTCGATGGCGTCGGCGGTGGTGTCGGCGGACGGGTACGTGGATTTCCATGTGCGCCGCATTCCGGGCGGCCGCTATACCGACCAGTGGCTGGGCCAGGCGCAAGCGGGGGCGGCGTTGACGATCGACGCTCCGTTGGGGGTTTTCAGCTATCACGAGGAGGACTGGCGCCCGCTGATCATGGTGGCCACGGGCACCGGCATCGCACCGATCAAGGCCATCCTGGAATCGTTGCTGGACAAGGAAGACTGCCCGCCCGTCACCTTGTATTGGGGCATGCGTACCGAGGCGGACCTGTACCTGCAAGACGAGATTGCGGGCTGGGCAGGGCGCCTGTATGAATTCAATTTCGTGCCGGTCCTGTCGCGCGCGGACGCAAGCTGGCAAGGCCGGCGCGGCCATGTGCAGGACGTTGTCCTGCAAGACCACGCAGACCTCTCGGAACACGCCATCTACCTGTGCGGCGCACCCGCGATGGTGCGGGACGCCAAGCACCTGTTCGCCGGGCGCGGCGCCAGCCTGGACCATATCTACGCCGACAGCTTCACCTTCCAGCACGCGCTGGAACCGGCAGCGTGATGCGGGGCCCGGGGCCTTGACGCAGAGCCGGCCCTGGTCCTGGCCCCGACCCCGCCCGACCCGCGCCCACCTATCGAAACACCAGCACCGGCAGGCGTGTCTTGGCCAGCACGCGCTGCGTTTCGCTGCCCAGCAGAAAGCCGGTCATGCCGTGCCGCCCGTGCGAACCCATGATGATCAGGTCGCAACCCTGCGTTTTGGCGGTTTCCACGATGGCCTCGTGCGGATGGTCGTTGACCATCACGACGACGTTGCACGGCACCAGCGCGTGTCGGGCTTCCATCTCAAGCCCTTCCAGGTAGCCTTCCGCGTTCTTGCGGGCCTGGTCGGTGTGATGCGCCTGTGTCGTGCCCAGCATTTCGGCCTGATAGACCAGCAAATGGTCTTCGGGAATGGCGCGAATGAGCGTGATGGTGGCGCCCATTTCCTTGGCAAAGACAAGGGCGCGCTTGAATGCCGATTCGGATAGCAGCGAACCATCCACGGCGATGAGCAAATGCCTGTACATGTTGCCTCTCCTTTAGGAAAAGGAATGTCGAGCAACGGCGAAATCAGTATAGGCCTGCCGTTGCGCGCTATCCAGTCCCGCGAAAGGAGGATGCGAAGGGGACGTTACGCGCGCCCGTCCCACCGGCATAACGTCATGCCGACTAAGTATTTTTCCGCATCCGGACAGGGTGAAAGAATGCCTCTTCGCCTTTCACCTTTCCGCCTCAGGCCGGGACCCTTCATGACCATTCAATCCATCAACGCCCGCAACCAGTTTCGCGGCAAGATCAAAGAGATCATCCTCGGGCCGGTCGTGTCCGAGGTCGACGTGGACACCCCCGCCGGCATCGTTACGTCGGTGATCACCACGCGTTCCGTGAAGGAGCTGGACCTTCAGGTGGGCACCGAGGTGCTGGCATTCGTCAAGGCGACCGAGGTGTCCGTCGCCAAGCTATGAATTCGCCGCAGCGGATCGGCCGCGCTGATCGGCCGTACTGAAAAATATTCCCTTGCCCCGGCGTTAGGCATATATTGTCATCGCGATATCCGGCAGTTCCCTCGTGGCTTTCAGCTTCATGCGTTGCCTCACGGAGAACGGTTCATGCGTCGACTGCAAGGGTGGTTCATTGGCTGGTTGTGCCTGGGGCTGGCGGTCTGTCTGCCGGCGGTGGCCCAAACCCAGCTGGACAAGGGGCAGTTGGATCAGTTGATGGCGCCGGTGGCGCTGTACCCTGATTCCTTGCTGTCGCAAATCCTCATGGGGTCCACGTACCCCGACGACATCGCCGCCGCGGCCAAATGGTCGGCGGCCCATACCTCGGAATCGGGTGACCAGGCGGTCAAGGCCGTCGAGGCCGAGCCCTGGGATCCCAGCGTGAAATCCCTGGTGGCGTTTCCCTCCGTGATGGACATGATGGGGCGCCAGCCGGATTGGGTGAAATCCGTGGGCGATGCCTTCCTGGCGCAGCCCGATGCGGTGATGGATTCCGTGCAGCGCTTGCGCACGCAGGCACAAAAGGCGGGCAACCTGAAAAGCACGCCGCAGCAGACGGTCACCTCCAGCACCACGAACGAAAAGACGGTGGTGGTGATCCAGCCCACCGATCCGCAAGTTGTCTACGTGCCCAGCTACAACCCCAGCGTGGTGTACGGGGCCTGGGCCTATCCCACTTATCCGCCTTATTACTACCCGCCGCCGCCGGGGTCCGTCTTTGGGACGGCGCTGGTGTCGGGCATCGGCTTCGGCCTGGGGGTGGCGGCCGTCAATTCGATGTGGGGCGGCTTTGACTGGGGACACAACGATGTCGATATCGATGTGAACCGGTACAACAACATCAACGTGAACCAGCGCATCGACAACGCCCGTAACAACAACGTGTCGTGGAAGCACAACCCTGAAAATCGCGGCAATACGCCGTATGCCGATTCGGCCAGCCGGCAGCGTTTTGACAGCCAGCGCCAGGCAGGCGTGCAGAACCGGCAATCCGGCCAGCGGGCGGGTCAGGGGCAGGGCGCGCGCGCGGCCGGCGCGGCCCCCGCTGCCGGTTCCCGCGAGGCGGCACGTGACCGCGCGGCGCAATCGTTTGAAGGGCGTACCGGGCAACCCATCGCCGGCCATGGCGACAGCGCCGGCCGTGGCCAGGGCGCCGCCAACCGGGGCGGCCAGGGCGCGGCGGGCCGCAGTGGCGAGGGCGCGGCCGACCGGGGGCAGGATCGCGGGGAAAACCGCGCGCAGAATCACTCAGGCGCCGGCACCGGCGGACAGGGCGCAGGCTCGCACACGCCCCGTTCGTCCAGCGTGTCCACCAACGATCGCCAGGCCGCGGCGCAACGCCAGCGCGCGGACGAATCGGCGGCTCGCGATCGCGCCCGGACAACGAACACCAGCAACGCGTTAAGCGACGCGGGCAACGGCGACCGCATGCGCCAGCAAAGCCACCGTAGCGATATGAATCGCAGCGGGGGCGGGGGCGGTGGTCATCGGGCAAGCGGCGGCGGCGGGCATCGAGGCGGTGGCGGTGGCGGTGGCGGCCATATCGGCGGCCGGAGGTAGCACCATGAACAAGGGAGCTTTCATGACGAATGCCTGGGTTCGTGCGCGCGCGCTGGGCGCCGTGTCGCTGTTGGCGCTTTGCGTTGCCGCGCCGACGGCCGCGCAAAGCGTGTATCCGACCGCGCAGGCCGCGGCTGACGCCTTCACCGACGCGCTGGCCACCAGCGATTCGTCGGCCATGGCCAAGGTGCTGGGACCCAATCACAAACAGCTGGTGCCGGGCGGCGTCTCGCAAGACGACATCTATCGCTTCCTGTCGGCGTGGGCAAAAAAACATGAAGTCATCGCCGATGGCGGCCGTTCCTGGCTGGCCGTGGGCGATTCCGGCTGGACGATGCCCGTGCCTATCGCCCAGGTCGGCAAGGGCTGGCGCTTCGACCCGGTGGCGGGCAAGGCCGAACTGACCCGCCGCGCGATCGGCCGCAACGAACTGGCCGCCATCGAGACGCTGCAACAGCTGCAAGCGGCCCAGACGCGGTATCAACAGGGCGTGGGGCAGGGCCGCTATGCCAGCCGCCTGATCAGCCGCCCCGGTGCCATGGACGGTCTGTACTGGCCCGAAGTGCCGGGCGCCCCGCCCCAGGCGTTTGGTCCCGATGCGCTGGCGATGGGCCCCGAGGTGCCGGCCGAGGACGCGTATTTTGGTTATCGCTACAAGATCCTGCCCGGCTCCGAAAGCACGGCTTACCGCATTGTTGCGTGGCCCGCGCGATACGGGCAGACCGGTATCGGCACCTTTGTGATTGGGCCGCAAGGCGGGGTGTTGGAGTCTGACCTGGGGCCGGCTTCCGCCAGCCGCGCGCAGGCGCTGCGGGAACGCGATATCGCTGCCGGCGCGTGGGTGGACGCCGACGCGCAACCCGTTGGCGCCAAATGACTTTTTGGCATTTCGGGGGCAGGGCCGGCGGGGATGTTGCCAAGTCGCAACAGGCGCAAGCGAATGCCGCCAAAGCCCCGCTTGTTGCCCTTTTGAAAGGTGGCTGTGCCTAAAATGGCGAGCACTGGGATCGGTGCCCGATCCTCTTTTGCCGGACCTTGAAATTGAACCCCTTGCATTTTGTCCGCTACGCCTTGGCCGGCGTAGGGATGGCGCTTAGCGCAGCGGCGGCATCCGCCCCGATTTTCGTCCTGAATTCCCTGGACGCCAACGTCAGCATCGTCGACCCGGTGTCCTACAAGGAACTGCGCCGGGTGCCTACCGGCAAGGAACCGCACCACCTGTATCTGACCCCCGACGAAAAGTCGCTGATGGTGGCCAACGCCACGGGCAACACGATCACGATGATGGACCCGAAGACGGGCGAAGTGCAGCGCACGCTGACCGACATCGTCGACCCCTACCAGTTGCAGTTTTCGCCGGACATGAAGTGGTTCGTCACGGCCGCCAACCGGCTGGACCACATCGACATCTACGCGTGGCAGCCGCAGCAAAAGGGCGCCGAGCTGAAGCTGGTCAAGCGGGTGCAGGCGGGCAAGACGCCCAGCCACATCATGATCGACAAGACCAGCACGACGGCCTACGTCACCTTGCAGGACAGCGACCAGCTGATCGCCATCGACCTGGCGACGCAAACGCCCAAGTGGACGGTATCGGTGGGCAAGACGCCGGCCGACGTGTTTCTGACGCCGGATCAAAAGACCCTGCTGGTGGCGCTGACGGGCGATTCCTTCGTGGAAGCCTATGACGTCAGCAAGGGCCCGGCCAAGCTGGTCAAGCGCATTCCCACCGCCGCGGGCGCGCACGCGTTTCGCGCGCAGGGCGACAAGCGCCACCTGTTCGTCAGCAACCGCACGGCCAATTCCATCAGCCGCATCGACATGCTGTCGCTGACCGTGACCGACACCTTCGCGGTGCCGGGCGGCCCGGACTGCATGGATGTGCTGGCCGATGGCAAGACGCTGCTGGTGACCTCGCGCTGGGCGCGCAAGTTGACGGTGGTGGACCTGGAGCAGAAAAAGGTCGTGAACCAGGTCCCGGTGGGCAAGTCGCCGCACGGCGTCTGGACGCTGAACCATGCGCCGACCCGATAGGGATTGTTGCCCCCACGCTGCGCTCGCTGGCGCGAGCTTGCTGCCCCCCGAGGGGGCTGCCTCGCCTTGGGGCGGCCCGGCGGCGAGGCGTCGCCCCCACGCTGCGCCCGCTGCGCCCGCTGGCGTGCGCTTGCTGGCCATGACGCTGGCGCTGGCGTGTGCCGTGCCGGTGGCGAATGCCGCGGCGCCGGGCACCTGCGACAAGCCCGTCTACCTGACCCTGGACACCGGTCACATGGGGGTCGCGCCGCTGATCGCCGATGTGCTTAACCGCCATCACGTCAAGGTCACTTTCTTTTTGGCCAACGAACGCACCAAGACCGACGGCTCCAGCCTGGATGACGTCTGGGCGCCGTGGTGGAAGGCGCGCGCGGCGGAAGGGCATGCTTTCGGATCGCATACCTACGACCACGTCTACTGGCAGGCCGACCTGCCGGGCGGAAAGTTTCGCGTGAAGCCTAGCGCGGGCCCGGACACCGGCAAGCGCGCCGAATGGACGGCCGAACAGTACTGCGCCGAAATCAAGCGTTCGGCCACCCGCTTTCACCAGATGACGGGCGCCAGGATGCTGCCGCTGTACCGCGCACCGGGCGGCAAGACGTCGCCCGCCCTGCTCCAGGCCGCCAAGGCCTGCGGCTACGAACACGTGGGCTGGTCGCCGGCCGGCTTCCTGGGCGATGAACTGCCCAGCGATAAATTTCCCAACGCCAAGCTGCTGGATCAGGCGCTGCGCACCATCAAGCCCGGCGATATCCTGCTTGCCCACCTGGGCATCTGGTCGCGCCAGGACCCCTGGGCGCCCGCCGTGCTGGAGCCCTTGATTGTGGGCTTGCAGCAGAAGGGCTATTGTTTTGCCACCTTGGACACGCATCCGGCCTATCGCGACTGGATCGCCACGCATCATTGATCATGGAAACGCTTAGCCAATTCTTCGGGGCATGCCAGCAATGGCTCTTCGAAACGCTGATCCAGCCCGCGCTGTTTCACCTCGGAATGAGCAACTTCATCGAGGACGGCTATGACGCCACCATGTGGCTGCTGGTCGGTCTGGTGCAGGTTGCCGTGCTGGTGCTGGTGTTCGGCCCGCTGCAACGCCTGCGGCCCGTCGAAGCCGTGACCGACCGACGCCAGATCGGCATCGACGTGCTGTACACGCTGATCCACCGCCTGGGCGTTTTTCGCCTGGCGCTGTTCTTCACCATCGACCCGTTCTGGGACAGCGTCTTCGGCCAGCTGCACGTGTGGGGCTTTGCGCCTTTCCAGCTGGACCAGTACTGGCCGGGCGTGACCGACAAGGCCTGGGTCAGCCTCATCATCTATCTGCTGCTGTTCGACGCGGTCGACTACGTCTACCACCGTGCGCAGCACCGCTTCGGCTGGCTGTGGGCGCTGCACGCCGTGCATCACAGCCAGCGCCAGATGACCATCTGGAGCGACGACCGCAACCACCTGCTGGACGACATGCTGCGCGACGTGCTGGTTGTGTTCGTGTCGCAGTTGGTGGGCGTGCCGCCGGCGCAGTTCGTGGCGGTGGTGGCCATTACGCAGCTGGCGCAAAGCTTCTCGCACGCCAATTTGCGCATGCACTTCGGCGCGCTGGGCGAACGCCTGCTGGTCAGTCCGCGTTTCCATCGGCATCACCACTCCATCGCCTACGACGCGTCCACGCCCGGCCCCGTCGGCGGCTACAACTTTGCCGCGCTGTTCCCCATCTGGGACGTGCTGTTTCGCACCGCCCGTTTTGGCGTGGGCTATGGCCCCACGGGCATCCACGACCAGCAGGCCGAATTGGGCGGCCGCGACTACGGCCGCGGGTTCTGGTCGCAGCAATGGCTGGGTCTGAAGCGCATGGTGGGCCGAGACCGCGAACCGGCCTCGGCGCCGCCGCCACCGCCCGGAGCGGCGGAGCGGGCCTGATTCGCCACGCGGGTTCTTAGCAATCTGAACCGGAAATCAGACTCGTCCAATAGCCTTTTTGTCGGATCGCCATCACTGTTGCGGGTCAAGTGATTCGCTCGCGCAGCGCCACGCAATCCGCCAAGGCCACGCGCGTGCCCCACTCAGGAGCCCGCCGTGCCCGACACCGCAGCGCCCGCGCAGCGTTTCGCCCCGATGTCCTACAACGCCCGGGGCCAGCCCGTGTTTCAGTGGACCCTGACGCCCGCCGAGCAGTGCGATCCGGTCATCCTGCGGATCCCGCCGGACGCTATCCTGCCGGTCGTATTCGTTCCGGGCATCATGGGCTCGAATCTGAAGTCCGTGCCTGATGACGGGCAAGAAGCCGAACCCGTCTGGCGGCTGGATGCAGGCTTGGCAGGCAAACCTGTTGATTTGTTCCGGCGTTGGAACGGCGTTCCCGCAGGGACCCGTCAGGCGGTGTTGCACCCCGACCGCGTGACCGTCGATGACGCCGGCGCCGTGCCCGAGCGTCGCGTGGGTTCGGTGATCGTGCCTTCCGTCGAATCGGCCACGCAAAGCAAACAGGCGCTTATCGATCGCTATCGCGAACGGGGCTGGGGCGAAGTCGGCGAAAGCAGCTATCACCCGTTCCTGATCTGGCTCGAAGACTCGCTGAACAGCTCCTATCGGCCGCACGAGTGGCCGGAATTCCAACTGAAGTCCATGCACCTGGACGTGCCCGACGACCCCTCGTTGCAGCCGCGCCTGAAGCCCGGGCTGGAGGTGCCGCTGGCAGGCCTGGGCGAACACCTGCTGCGCCAGCTGCCGCATCTGAAGACGGACGACCTGTCCGCCCGCGCCGCATACCGGATGCCGGTGCACGCGTTTGGCTACAACTGGCTGGCGGACAACAACGTGGCGGCAAACAAGCTGGCCGAGCGTATCGACGAAATCAGGCGTCAGTACGGGTCCGAGTGCCAGCAGGTCATCCTGGTCACACACTCGATGGGCGGGCTGGTGGCACGGCGTTGCGCGCAGTTACCCGGCATGAGCGAAGCCATTGCAGGCGTGGTGCACGGCGTGATGCCGACCCATGGCGCCCCGGTGGCATACCGGCGCTGCAAAGTGGGCATGCAGCAAGAAAGCGCGATGGCCGCCGCCGTGATCGGCGTGACAGGCCAGGACGTCACAGCGGTATTCGCCCAGTCGCCGGGTGCACTGCAATTGCTGCCCACCAAGAACTATTCGCCGGGATGGTTACGCCTGCGAGACCCCGACCACGCGCCCGCCATGCCTGCGCGTCCTGAGGCAGACCCGTACCAGGAAATCTATTTGCGCCGTGATCGCTGGTGGGCGTTGCTGCGCGAAGAGTGGTTAAAGCCGAAGGATGGGGCTCCCGCCGAGTGGAAGGACTACGCGGAAAATATCGAACTGGCGAAGCTGTTTCACGAAAGGATAGACGCCGCCTATCACCCCAACACCTACGTGTATTACGGGGCTGACGCCAAACAGCCGAGTTTCGAAACCATTACCTGGCAAATGCGAGCCGGACGGGGCGATCTGAATCGGCCTTTGGGCGTGCCCCCGGATGCCTTCGTTGTGTCCACCATGCAGATGGCGCAGGTGCGAGATCAAGGATCAAGCCCCTTGTACGTTGGCGGCAGTCGCGTCGTGGAACACGTGCCGGTCAGAGCAGGCCGGCTAGCCGTATCCATGGAAGTCAGCCATTGGGAACTGCACTGCGAAATGCAGGACGGCATCGGTGATGGCACGGTTCCGGTCAGTTCAGGCCAGGCGCCGGCCGCGCAGGCGCGCGAAGGCCAAGTGCGGGTGCAAGTCAGCGCCACGGGCTTTGACCATGAGGGCGCATTCAAAGTGATGCAGACCCGCCACTTCACGCTGTATAGCCTCATCAAGATCGCTGCTCAAGCCAAGCGTCCGTCATGCGTCGCTTGATCCCGCTGCTTTGTCTGTCGGCCGGGCTCGCCGCGGGCGTGATGGCCCTATTTCATTCAAAAGAGGAATCCGCCGTGAACGAGATTACCGGCCCCATGCGAACGTGGGCGGTAGGCAGACAACTGATCGAACTTCCCGCCGACTGGGGGCCGCCTTCCAGGGCGTTCGCGAAGCTCTACTACGGAGGAGGGGCCGATCATACGAGCGTTCAAATCGATATTCTGGGGCAAGACATCACGTTGGCTCAGCTTGACGAGGCTCTATCAGAACGCGCCCGCCGCATCGGCGCCGTCAACAGTTCTGAAACCGGCAAATCCGTGCTTCTCGGTGCGGAGGAATTGGCGCGGGGGAAGTGGCTGTTCCAATTTCACCGGAGCCTGGGCAGCACGGGGTCGCAAACCTATGAACTGCATCTGCTGGTGAACGGCACGCACGTCAAGCTGGCAGCAAACTCGTACGAGGGCAGCAATGCACAGGTCGAGTCGCGCCTGCTTGAGCTCGCTGCGCAAGTTGTCGGCGTCAAGCAAGCCGAAGCGGCCGGCCCGGGCCTTTCGCTGGGCCCCGTCATCATCCGGGGTACGCACGACCACGAGATGGGCATCGTGAGCTTCATGGCGCGAGGCTCGAACGTCAAACTGGAAATCTACTTCAGTGACTCCGCGCGCAATGAGTCGCCTCGCCTCATCGAACGCATGGTCCGTGACTTCAAAGCCTTTCGCGTCTGGGACCCCGATGTGGTGCGCAAGGGGCATACCACGCTGGCTGGGAATCCCGCGGAGGAATACCTGATGCGGTATGAAACGAAAGACCATCGCGGGTTCTTGTTTGTGGCTGAAAACTACAGGGATAGTCGTTCGTTGGCGAGTCCATCGGTTAATTTCCGCCTGACCGCGGGCGGCGTGCCCCGACTGCACGCCAACCCGGAGGTCACACCGGACAAGTTGCTTAATTGGCTTTTGCCCAACTTTGTCCCTCGGGGCGATCCTCCGTTGTGGCAAAGAAAAAGGCCCCGTCCACCTGTCGACTCCACATTGAGCAAGGATCAGGCGCTGGCAATCTGGGATCACGCTATGCGTTCACTGCGCCCGCGTTACGGGGCCGTTGCTCCGCCCCGCGTCGAGCCGCAAAGCGCTACGCGTGGACCTACCCCCGCCCAGGCGGAAGCGGCCCGAAAAGCCCTGGATGACTTTATCGCCAGCGAACCCGGCACAGAGAAATAGCCCCCGCCGGTCCGCCAGCCGTTACGGCGCGTCGTGCGTCGTTTCCCGTTTGATTTCGTCGTGGCGGCGTTCCATTTCCTGGCGCAGTTCGCGGCGCAGACGCGCGGCTTCGAAGCGTTGCTTTTCTTCCAGGTTGCGCGGGGCCAGCGGCGGCACAGCGGTGGGTGCGCCGTTGTCGTCCACCGCCACCATCGTGAAATAACAGCTGTTGGTATGGCGCACGAGCTTCTTGCGGATGTCTTCGGTGACGACCTTGATGCCGATTTCCATCGACGTGCGTCCGGTGTAATTCACCGCCGCCAGGAAAGTGACCAATTCGCCCACGTGGATGGGTTCGCGGAACACGACCTGGTCCACCGACAGCGTGACCACGTATTGGCCGGCGTAGCGGCTGGCACAGGCGTAGGCCACCTGGTCCAGGTACTTCAAGATGGTTCCGCCGTGTACGTTCCCTGAAAAATTCGCCATGTCAGGCGTCATCAGGATGGTCATCGACAATTGGTGGCTAAAGGCGTCGTCCATGGCGGGCGCTCATCATTGAAAAATAAAACGCCTATGGTAGCGGCAGGCGCCTGTCACCGAGCCGTCATCCGGCCACGTGCTAGGGTTTCTTCTCGGAAGGCTGGGCGGCGCTGGCGGCGGGCTCCACATCCACATCCGAATCCACTTCCGCCGGCGGCTGCGGATCATCGCGCACCAAGGCGGGCGGCATCCACAGCCCGTCCAACAAAACCGGCTGCGGTTCGTACATACGCAACAACATCGTCACGGCGCCCGATGCGGGCAGCGGCAGCCAGTTGGCTTGGTCCTCGGGGGCGGGCGGCGTCTGGCTGAAATGCAGGTCCAGTGAGCCATCGGCGTTGTAGCGCAACGGCTGACGGTCGCCCAGGGTATGACGGCCAAGCATGTTGGCAACGGGCATGCCCTGGCTGTCGTAAGCGGCCAATGACCACAGCGCGCCAGCGGGCGGGAGCTGCCCGCCTTCAAAGTGCAAGAAGTAACGATGCGCGCCGTTGATCGGGGCACCCTGGTTGTCGGCAGCCAGCAGCAGCACGGCCAGATCCTCGGGCAGGCTGGCGCCAGGCTGTGCTTGCGCGGCCAGCGCGCGGCGCAGGTACGCGTTGCCATACACGCCCACGCTGGCTGTTTCCTGTTGCCAGCCGTTCAGGTTGCGCAGCGAGGCGCCCGCGGCGGCCTGCATGCGCTCACGCGCCGCGCGCAGTCCGCGTCGCATGCCTTGTTTGGCGGGGTGGTCAAGCTTGTCGAAATCAAACGGACGGCCCGCAATCAGGCCTGCCTGGCGCAGCTTGGCCAGCATCGGCTGGTCGGTTGCGTGCGGCGGATTCTTGCGCAGCAGCTCGGCGGCGTAGGTGAAGAACGCGTCGGTCGGCATGGATTCCACCTGCTCGCGCACGGCTATCTTCAGGTCCAGATTGGGGTCCGACTTCACCCGCTGCGACTGCGCCGGCAAGTTCCACTGTGACAGCGGCGTCAGCGCGTAGCCGTCCTGCAAGGCATTCACGGCGGCGAAATCGGCGGGCCGGTCTGCCTGGATCAGCAGCTTGGCCAGGACGTGCGGGGTCGGTGCGTCAATGCGGGCCATGCCGGAGGGCAGCGTGCCCGTCCAGCCGGGCGGCACGATCACGGTGTTGGACTTGCCCGTGCCGGTGGTGCGCTTGCCCAGCATGGCGAAGGCGTCTGTCCACATGTCCACCAGCGTCAACGAATACAGCCGGCCCTGGGTGTCGGGCGCCGACAGCACGACGGGGCCGGCCGTCAGGTCGATCCAGCCGGTGCTGCGCAGCATGTCGGGGTTGGCCCACGGGGCCGCCTCGCCGGCCGGGGGCAGGCCGCGACCATGCAGGAACGTGTTGGCGGCCGCACCCTGGGCGCCTCGCGACGGATGCGTGAACTGCCGCCGGTTCAAGTCCATCGTCACCAGCGGATAGAAGTACAGGTAGCCTTCCATGGCCGCTTGCTGGGCGACTTCGGTTGCGGCGGCGGCCGGTGTGAGCCGCGCGGATGCGGGCGCGGCCAGTGCGGTGGGGGCGGGCGTCCCGGCCAGGCAGGCCAGGCACAAAGCCAAGGGAACAAAACGGCGCATCGGGCATTCCAACGGTCAAGCGTGAACGAGGAATGTAGCAGCCGCCAGACACTCCAAAATCTGCGAACAACTCCCATTTCGCCGCCAAATCGGCGTTAGCCGGGCTTTTTCCGTGGCGCGCGACTTGGTCTTGCGAATATACTTATTGAAATATCCTTGGAAGTTGTAGGGCTTTTCCGCGTTGGGCAAGCCACCGGCTTTCGTCATTCACCAGGAGAGGAGTGCTTCATGGTCAACATGAATCGCCGCCAGTTCTTCAAGGTGACAGGTGCCACCCTGGCAGGCTCTAGCCTGGCATTGCTCGGGGTAGCCCCCGGCACGGCCATGGCTGAAGTGCGCCAGTACAAACTTGCGCGCATGACTGAAACGCGCAACACCTGTCCCTACTGTTCGGTCGCCTGTGGCTTGCTGATGTACGGTCTGGGCGACGGCGCCAAGAACGCGCGCGCCAGCATCATGCACATCGAAGGCGACCCTGATCACCCCGTCAACCGCGGCACGCTCTGTCCGAAGGGCGCGGCGCTGATCGACTTCATCCACAGCCCCAACCGCCTGAAGTACCCGGAATACCGGGCGCCCGGGTCGGACAAATGGGTGCGGATGTCGTGGGACGACGCGCTGACCCGCATCACCAAACTCATGAAAGCCGACCGCGACGCGAACTTCGTCGAGAAGACCGCGGACGGCAAGACAGTCAACCGGTGGCTGACCACCGGCATGCTGGCCGCCTCTGCAAGCAGCAACGAGGTGGGCTACGTTACGCACAAGACCGTGCGCAGCATGGGGATGTTGGCGTTCGATAACCAAGCACGTGTCTGACACGGCCCGACGGTGGCAGGTCTTGCCCCGACGTTTGGCCGTGGAGCGATGACGAACCATTGGGTCGACATCAAGAACGCGGACGTAGTGCTGATCATGGGTGGCAATGCCGCCGAGGCCCACCCGTGCGGGTTCAAATGGGTCACGGAAGCAAAAGCCCATAACAAGGCGAAGCTGATCGTTGTGGATCCGCGCTTTACGCGTTCGGCATCCGTGGCGGATTTCTACGCGCCCATACGCACCGGCACCGACATCATCTTCCTGGGTGGCGTCATCAAGTACCTGTTGGATCACGACAAGATCCAGCACGAGTACGTGCGCAATTACACCGACTTTTCTTTCATCGTTCGTGAGGACTTCACGTTCGAGGAAGGCTTGTATTCCGGCTACAACGCCGACAAGCGTTCCTACGACAAGGCCAGCTGGGACTACGAGCGCGGCGACGACGGTTTCGTCAAGACGGACCCGACGCTGGCGCATCCGCGCACCGTCTACCAACTGATGAAGAAGCACTATTCGCGCTACACCGAAGACATGGTCGAGCGCGTGTGCGGCACGCCCAAAGACAAGTTCCTGAAGGTGTGCGAAATGCTGGCGTCCACCGCCAGCCCCACCCGCGCGGGCACGATCCTGTATGCGCTGGGCTGGACGCAGCATTCCATCGGTTCGCAGATCATCCGCACCGGCGCGATGGTGCAGCTGTTGCTGGGCAATATCGGCATCGCCGGTGGCGGCATGAACGCGCTGCGCGGGCACTCGAACATTCAGGGCCTGACCGATCTTGGCCTGATGTCGAACCTGCTGCCGGGCTACATGACGCTGCCCAACGAACCCGAGCAGGATTACGCCAAGTACATCGAGACCCGTACGCAAAAGCCGCTGCGTCCCAACCAACTCAGCTACTGGCAGAACTACAACAAGTTCCACGTCAGCCTGATGAAGGCCTGGTGGGGCAACGCCGCCACGGCGGAAAACAACTGGGCGTTCGACTACCTGCCCAAGCTGGACAAGCTTTACGACATGCTCCAGGTCTACGAGCTGATGGTCCAGGGCAAGATGAACGGCTACATCGCGCAGGGTTTCAACCCGCTGGCGGCGGCGCCCAACAAGGCCAAGTTGAATGACGGTTTCGCCAAGCTGAAATTCCTGGTCATCATGGACCCGCTGGTCACCGAGACCTCCGAATTCTGGCGCAACGCGGGCGAGGCCAACGATGTGGATCCGTCCAAGATCCAGACCGAAGTCTTCCGCCTGCCCACCACCTGTTTCGCCGAGGAAGACGGCGCGCTGGTGAACTCCGGGCGCTGGCTGCAATGGCACTGGAAGGGCGCCGAGCCTCCGGGCGAAGCCAAGAGCGACATCGAAATCATGTCGCTGATCTTCACGCGCCTGCGCAAGATGTACCAGGACGAAGGCGGCACGTATCCCGACCCCATCGTCAACCTGTCCTGGCCGTACTCGAACCCGCAGAACCCCACCGCCGAGGAACTGGCCAAGGAATACTCCGGGCGCGCCCTGGTGGACCTGGTCGACCCCAAGGACCCCACCAAGGTCACCCGCAAGGGCGGCGAGCAACTGGCGGGTTTTGCGGAACTGCGCGACGACGGCTCCACCGCCAGCGGCTGCTGGATCTTCGCCGGCGCCTGGGGGCCCGGCGGCAACCTGATGGCGCGGCGCGACAACAGCGACCCCACCGGCATCGGCCAGACCCTGAACTGGGCCTGGGCGTGGCCGGCCAACCGCCGCATCCTGTACAACCGCGCATCTTGCGACGTGGCGGGCAAGCCCTTTGATCCGCGCCGCAAGCTGATCGGCTGGAACGGCAAGATCTGGGCCGGTGCCGACATCCCCGACTTCAAGGGCGACGAAAACCCCGACGGCGGCATGGGGCCGTTCATCATGAACCCGGAAGGCGTGGCGCGCTTCTTCGCGCGGGCGGGCATGGCCGAAGGGCCGTTCCCGGAACACTACGAACCCTTCGAAACGCCGCTGGGATACAACCCGCTGTACCCGAAGGCCAAGGGCGTGACCAGCAACCCGGCCGCGCGCGTCTTCAAGGACGACCTGGCCGCGATGGGCACGGTCGACAAGTTCCCGTACGTGGCCACCACCTACCGCCTGACCGAGCACTTCCACTACTGGACCAAGAACGTCCGCATCAACGCGATTCTCCAGCCGGAGCAATTCGTCGAGATCGGCGATGCCTTGGCCAAGGAACTGGGTATTGCCAACGGGTCGCGGGTCAAGGTGTCGTCCAACCGCGGCTACATCAAGGCGGTGGCGCTGGTCACCAAGCGCCTGCGTGCGTTGACCATCGAAGGCAAGACGGTGCACCACGTGGGCATTCCGATCCACTGGGGTTTCGTGGGCCTGGCCAAACCCGGCTTTTTGACCAATACCCTGACGCCATTCGTGGGCGACGGCAATTCCCAGACACCGGAATTCAAGTCGTTCCTGGTCAAGGTCGAGAAGGCCTAGGAGAACCGACATGTCCATGCAATCCCTAGACATCAAGCGGCGCTCGGCCACCACCACGCCGCCGCCCGGTATCCGTGAACCCATCACCGGCTCGGTCGCCAAGCTGATCGACGTCTCCAAGTGCATCGGGTGCAAGGCTTGCCAAAGCGCCTGTATGGAATGGAACGATCTGCGCGACGAGATCGGCACCAACGTGGGCGTCTATGACAACCCGGCCGACCTGACCGAGCACTCCTGGACCGTCATGCGCTTCTCGGAATACGAGAACCCCGCCGGCGACCTGGAATGGCTGATCCGCAAGGACGGCTGCATGCACTGCGAGGACCCGGGCTGCCTCAAGGCCTGCCCCTCGCCGGGCGCCATCATCCAATACACCAACGGCATCGTGGACTTCCACGAGGAAAACTGTATTGGCTGCGGCTACTGCATCACCGGCTGTCCGTTCAACGTGCCGCGCATCTCCAAGAAAGACCACAAGGCGTACAAGTGCACCTTGTGTTCCGACCGCGTGGCCGTCGGCCAGGAGCCGGCCTGCGTCAAGGCCTGCCCCACCGGCGCCATCGTCTTCGGCACCAAGGAAGACATGAAGCAGCATGCCGAGGAACGGATCGTGGACCTGAAGTCCCGCGGTTTCGACCAAGCCGGGCTGTACGACCCGCAAGGCGTGGGCGGCACCCACGTCATGTACGTGCTGCATCACGCCGACCAGCCCGGGCTGTATCACGGCCTGCCCCAGGACCCGAAGATCAGTCCCATGGTGTCGCTGTGGAAGGGCTTGGCCAAACCGCTGGGTGTGGCCGCGATGGCCCTGACCGCCCTGGCGGGATTCTTCCACTACGCCCGCGTGGGCCGTAACGAGGTGTCGGAGGAAGACGAGCGCCGCGCCGAAGAGGAGATCCGCCATGACTGAAGACCACCGTCACCGTCGCATCAAGCGCTATTCGCCGGGTGAGCGCACCAACCACTGGATCATCGCCTTCACGTTCATTCTGTTGGCGCTGTCCGGGCTGGCGCTGTTTCACCCGTCGATGTACTGGCTGACCAACCTGTTCGGCGGCGGCCCCTGGACGCGCATTCTGCACCCCATCATCGGGGTGGTGATGTTCGTCTGCTTCGTCGTGTTCGCCGGCCATATGTGGCGGCACAACCTGATGACGCGCGCTGATCGCCAGTGGCTCAAGCAGCTGAACGACGTGGTCGAGAACCGCGAGGAAAAGCTGCCCGAAGTCGGCAAGTACAACGCCGGCCAGAAGCTGCTGTTCTACGTGCTGGTGTTGTGCATGCTGGGCCTGTTCGCCAGCGGTATCGTGATCTGGCGCGAATATTTCGCGTTCTATTTCCCGATCTGGGTGGTGCGGGTCGCGTCCGTGGTGCACGCCGTCAGTGCGCTGGTGCTGATCTGCTCGATCATCGTGCACATCTACGCCGCGATCTGGGTCAAGGGCTCGTTGACGGCCATGCTGCGCGGTTATGTCACGGCGGGCTGGGCGTGGAAGCACCATCGCGCCTGGTTCCGCGAACAGATCCGGAAGTAGCGCCGGTTTTATCCTGATCGCACGGCTGCTATCCTTCTTCGAAGGCTGGCAGCCGTGTTTGTTTTTTTGGAGACGCAATTGCAGCGAATTCTTCCGCGCGGTGAAATCGAAGCGCTAGACCACAATGTCATCCCCCGCGTCAGCCTGCCTGAACGCGGCTCGATTTTTTCAACGCGCGCGGCGCGCCTGCGGCAACTGGCGTCGGATAGCCCGGTGGCCGATTACCTGCTGCTGATGGCGCATCTGGTCGACGCCCAGCATCGCGCCCTGCAGGCCTGCGCCGCGCCCGGCGTATCCGAAGACCGGCTGTCGCTGGCGCAGGCGCATGGCATGCCGCCGCTACAGGCGGTGGGCTGGCCGCGCGACCCGATGTGGCGCGGCATCCTGGCGCGCCTGGTCGATGACGTATCGCGTACCGCGGGGGTGCCTGCCGAAGCCGTCGAAGTCTGTACTGCGTTGCGCCGCGCAATCGACCAAGACCCCGAATCCCTCGAAGACCTGGCCGAAGCCGTGTTGGCCGAACAGGACCAGGGCGTGGACGGCGCGGCCGCGCCCTTCGTCATGGCGGCCTTGCAAGTCTATTGGACCGATCTGGCCAGCCGCTTCGACGCCAAGCAATTGCCCGTGGTCAGCCCGTTCGGCGTGTGCCCCGTTTGCGCCAGCTTGCCGGTGGCCAGCGTAGTGCGCGTGGGCGGCCAGTTCGAAGGCTACCGCTACTTGTGTTGCAGCCTGTGCGCCACGCAATGGCACATGGTGCGCGTCAAGTGCACGCATTGCGAAGACGTGGAATCGGTGGCGTACCAGGCCATCGACGGCCGCGCACCCGCCATCAAGGCCGAAACCTGCGACCACTGCCACACCTATCGCAAGATCTTCTACCAGGACAAGGACCTGCACGTGGAACCCGTGGCCGATGACCTGGCCAGCCTGATGCTGGACGTGCTGGTGGGCGAGGCAGGTTATTCGCGCGCCAGCGGCAACCCGCTGCTGTGGCATGGCAACGAGGACTAGCCGCATGGCCGAGCTTCCGTCAGAAGACAGCGCCGTCGCCGCTGAGACTGCCGCTGCTGAAACCGCCGCCGCTGGGGCTGCCGGCGTCGGGACTGTCGCCGCTGAAACCGCCGCCGCCGATACTGCCGCTGCTGCGTCCGACATCCCGCCGCTGGACCGCCTGTTGAACGCGGACGCGATGCGCACCGCGCTGGACACGCACGGGCGCACGCAGGTCGTGGCGGCATTGCGGCGCCACCTGGACACGCTGCGTCAACGCGCGCTGGCCGGCGGCTTGATGCAGCGCGAACTGAATGCCAGCACGGTGGCCTCCCGCGTGACGGCAGCGCTGGACAAGGCCGCGCAACCCCGCCTGCGCGCGGTCTATAACCTGACCGGCACCGTGCTGCACACCAACCTGGGCCGGGCGCTGTTGCCCGACGAAGCGGTGGCCTCGGTGCTGCGCGCGCTGACCACGCCGGCCAATCTGGAATTCGATCTGGATACCGGTGGCCGCGGGGATCGCGACGATCTCATCGACGACCTGCTGTGCGAACTGACGGGCGCCGAAGCCGCCACCGTCGTCAACAACAACGCCGCCGCCGTGCTGCTCATGCTGAACGCCCTGGCGGACCGGCGCGAGGTCGTGGTGTCGCGTGGTGAACTGGTTGAAATCGGCGGCGCGTTCCGCATCCCCGACATCATGAAACGCGCCGGCGCCAAGCTCGTTGAAGTGGGTACCACCAACCGCACGCATGCCGCCGACTACGACGGCGCCATCGGGCCGCGCACCGCGATGCTGATGAAGGTGCATTGCAGCAATTACGCGGTCACCGGCTTCACCAAGAGCGTCGGCGTGGCCGAGGTGGCGGCGCTGGCGCATGCTAAGGGCTTGCCCGCCACGGTAGACCTGGGCAGCGGCACGCTTGTGGACCTGACGGAGTTCGGCCTGCCGCGCGAAGACACGGTGCGCGACACCATCGCGGCAGGCGCCGACCTGGTCACCTTCAGCGGCGACAAACTGCTGGGCGGCCCGCAAGCCGGCCTGTTGGTCGGCCGCGCCGACCTGATCCGCAAGATCAAGAAAAACCCGCTCAAGCGCGCGCTACGCGTCGGCAAGCTGACGCTGGCGGCGTTGGAACCCGTGCTGCACCTGTATCGCGCGCCCGAATTCCTGGCGCAGCGGCTCACCACGCTACGCCTGTTGACCCGGCCGCAACGCGATATCCAGCCGCTGGCCGACCGGCTGCGCGACGTTTTGGCGCATGCGGTCGGTGCGAACTACGCCGTGCAGGCCGTTCCCATGTTCAGCCAGATCGGCAGCGGCGCGTTGCCGGTGGACCAGTTGCCCAGCTTCGGCCTTGCGCTGCGCTACACCGGCAGCGGGCGCCCCGGCCGCCATCTGGACAAGCTGGAAACCCGGCTGCGCGGTCTGCCCACTCCCGTCATCGGCCGTATTGCCGACGACGCGCTGTGGCTGGACCTGCGCTGCCTTGAAGCCCGTGACGAAGCCGCCTTCACCGCGCAACTGGCGGAGCCGCTGGCATGATCATCGGCACCGCCGGACACATCGACCATGGCAAGACCACGTTGGTGCGCGCGCTGACGGGCGTAGATACCGACCGGCTCAAGGAAGAAAAGGCGCGCGGCATTTCCATTGAATTGGGCTACGCCTACACGCCGCTGGACAACGGCGACGTGCTGGGTTTCATCGACGTGCCTGGTCACGAAAAGCTGGTGCACACCATGGCCGCCGGCGCCAGCGGCATCGACTTCGGCCTGTTGGTGGTGGCCGCCGACGACGGCGTCATGCCCCAGACCCGCGAGCACCTGGCCATCCTGACGCTGCTGGGCGTCTCGCGCGGCGCGGTGGCACTGACCAAGGCCGACCGCGCCGACGCCCAACGCCTGGCCGCCGTGCGCGCCGATATCGCCGCGCTGGCAGCGGGCACGTTTCTGGACGGCGCGCCGGTCCATGCCGTAAGCGCCACGCAGACCGACGACGTTGGCACGGCGAAGTTGAAAGACTATCTGCACCGTCAGGCGCAAGACCTGCAACGGCGCGACGCGGCCGGCTTGTTCCGGCTGGCCGTGGACCGCGTGTTTACGTTGGCCGGCCACGGCACCGTGGTCACCGGCACGGCGCATTCGGGCGTGGCGCGCGCCGGCGACGAGGCGGCCGACCTGCGCCTGATGCCCGCCGGCACGCGCGTGCGGGTGCGCGGCATTCATGCGCAGAACCGGCCCAGTGAAACCGGCGCGGCGGGCCAGCGTTGCGCACTGAATCTGGCGGGCATCGACAAGCATGCCATCGCGCGCGGCGACTGGATCGCGGACGCCCGCTGTTTTTTGCCGTCGCGCCATCTGGATGTGGCCCTGACCTTGTTGCCGTCCGCCGACGCGCCCTTGCGTGCATGGGCGCCGTTGCACGTGCACATCGGCGCGGCGCGGCACGTGGCGCACGTGGTGCCGATCAGCGCCGAGACCTTGGCGCCCGGGCAGTCCGGCTGGGTGCAACTGGTGTTCGATGAGCCCGTGTGCGCCATGCCGGGCGACCGCTACATCGTGCGCAACGCGCAGGCCACGCGCACGGTCGGTGGCGGACGCGTGCTGGACCCCAACGCACCCGACCGCAAGCGCCGCGCCGCCGCTCGCATGCAAGCGTTGCAGGCCCTGTCCGACATGCTGGATGGCGGCGGTTTGCCACCGGTGCTGGCGCACGCGCCGCTGGGCCTGGACGAAGCCGCGTTGCAACGCCTGACGGGCATGCCGGTGCGCGACATCGCCGCCCCTCATGGCGCGCTGTGGGTCGAAACGCGCAACGCGCAGGCGCCCCGCACGTTGATCCTGGCCGCGCACTGGCAGGCGCTGCTTGCCCGCGTCGAACAGGCGCTGGCATCCTTTCACCACGGCGCGCCGGACGAGCCCGGCCCGGACAGTGCACGCCTGCGTCGCATGGCGATGCCGGTGGGCCCCGATGCGTTGTGGACCGCCGTACTCGACGCGCTGCAACGCGATGGGCGCCTTTCGCGCAACGGCCCTTGGCTGCACCTGCCGTCGCACACGTCCACGCTCGCCGACGACGAAAATGCGCTGGCCGCGCGTGTGCTGCCGCTATTGAACGCCGGCGCGTTCGACCCGCCATGGGTGCGCGACGTGGCGCGCGCGCTGGCCGAACCCGAAGAGCGCGTGCGCCTGCTGCTGCGCAAGCTGCTGCGTCGCGGCGAAGTCGCGCAAGTGGTCAAGGACTTGTTCTATCACCGCGATCAGGTGCGTGTGCTGGCCAGCATGGCGGCGGACCTGGCAAGCCAGGCGCGCGGCCTGAACGCGGCGGTGTTCCGCGACGCCACGGGCCTGGGACGCAAGCGCGCCATCCAGATCCTGGAATTCTTTGATCGCGTGGGCTACACGCGGCGTGTGCGCGACACCCACGTGCTGCGCGGCGACAGCGCTTTTGCTTCGACGCAAGAGGCGCCGCAGCCGGTATCATAGGCACCTTCGCTGCGGAAGGCATCCGTGCCCGGCGGCACGGCTGGGCTTCAAACCCAGTTGGGGGCGTCAGACGTTCCCAGGTAGGTTCGACTCCTGCTGCCTTCCGCCACACCCCCCGCCACACCCCCCGCCACGGCTTCATCCACGCACGCCCCTGCGCGTCTACCGCCGCAACATGCGCGTCACCACGGCCGTCACCTGTTCAGACTTCCAGTCCAGCTCGCCCAGATGCCAATATCGGATCGACCCGCCTCGGTCCACCAGGTAATTGGCCGGCAAGGCGATGGCATCCCATTTCTTTGACGCCGCGCTGTTGCGGTCGTGCATTACCGTGCCGGCCACCGGCGACTTGGCCAGAAAGGTCGAAACCTTGCCCAGCGCTTCGCCCACATTGACGGCCACCAGCCGCAGGCCTTCTTCACGATGCCGCTTGGCCATGGTGGACATCAACGGGATGGCGTCGCGGCACGGCTCGCACCAGGTGGCCCAGAAGCTGACGATGACCACGTTGCCGCGCCAGGCCGACAGCTTTTGCTCGCGCCCGGAAAGGTCGGGCAGTACCAGGGCGGGGGTGGGCAAGGTCCATGGCGCCCAATCGGGGCCGGTGGCGGCCTTGAGCGCGGCGTCATCGGCGGCGCGTGCCAGCTTGGGCAGATATGGCAGGGCGGCCACGGACAGGCCGGTTTGAAGCAGGCGGCGGCGGCTGATCAAGACGGCGTCCTTCGCAAAGGTCAAAGGGAAACGGGCTTGGATGGCGGGCGTCGCGCGGGTCCTGCCCGGCATACCGCCACCGCGCGCGTCGCCGAAACATCATAGGGCGAAGGGCGGGCGCGATGCTATCCTTTTTCGATTGAGATCCGGAGACTGAAATGACCCACGATGTAGCGTCCGCGGCAGTGCCGCGTTTGACTTCGCTTTCGCACGGAGGCGGTTGCGGCTGCAAGATCGCGCCGGGCGTTCTGTCCGAACTGCTCAAGCGTTTCGGCCCCGCCGCCAGCTACCCCAACCTGATGGTGGGCACCGAGACCGCCGATGACGCGGCAGTGTATCGGCTTAATGACGAGCAGGCGCTCATCGCCACCACCGATTTCTTCATGCCCATCGTTGACGACCCGCACGACTTCGGCCGCATCGCCGCGACCAACGCGCTGTCGGACGTCTATGCGATGGGCGGCACGCCAATCATGGCGCTGGCCATCGTGGGCATGCCGATCAATGTGCTGCCGCACAGCGTCATCGCGGACATTCTGCGCGGGGGCGAATCGGTCTGCGCCGAAGCGGGCATTCCGGTGGCGGGCGGGCACAGCATTGATTCGGTCGAACCCATCTATGGCCTGGCGGTGATGGGCCTGGTGCATCCCAGCCGCGTCAAGCGCAACGCCGATGCGCGTGCGGGCGACGTGCTGATCCTGGGCAAGGCGTTGGGCGTGGGCATCTTGTCGGCCGCGCTGAAAAAGAACCAGCTGGACGAAGCCGGCTACCGCGTCATGATCGACACGACAACCCGCTTGAACCGGCCCGGCGCCGCGTTGGCCGCGCTGGACGGCGTGCACGCGGTGACCGACGTCACGGGCTTTGGCTTGCTGGGCCACGCGCTGGAAATGGCGCGCGGCGCAAAACTGACCGCGCGCCTTGACCTGGATGCGTTGCCCTGGCTGCCCGGCGTGGAAGCGTTTGCTTCCCAGGGCGTCATCACGGGCGCATCGGGCCGCAATTGGGCCTCGTACGGCAACGCCGTGCAGCTGTCCGCGGGCGTCACCGACGCGCAGCGCGCCTTGCTGACCGATCCGCAAACCTCGGGCGGACTGCTGGTGTCCTGCGCGCCGGAAGTGGCCGACGCGGTGCTGGCGCTATTCCGTGAGCAGGGCTTTGACCAGGCAACCGTCGTGGGCGAGATGATCGCGGGCGACGGGCAAGTGCAGGTTGGCTGACCGTGCATCGGTCAGGGGCGGTTCCGAGCCGCCGCTGGGCTGATCGTGGCAGCCTGGCGCTGCGGCATGCCGCGCCGCGCCGGCTTTCGGGCGCGGCAGTGCAACCTTACGGCTGGGCTTGCGATTGCACCTGGTAATTAATCTGCCAGAGCATCAGCTTGGGATAGGCGGCCAACCGCTCTTGCTGGGCGCGCTGCGTCGGCGTGGTTGGTTGTTCGGCGCCTAGCGCCAGGCCCTGCGCGTTGGCCCAGGGCAGGATCTTGCCTGGGCGGTCGCGCCGGTACGCACCGTCTTGCGTGATCGTCAGATGCGGGTCGTTGATACCGAAGCACCAGACCGGGTCCGGCTGCGCCGCCAGCAGATCGCAGCCCGTGCGGTAGTAAGGCGTGGCGGGCAGACTCAGCTGATAC
This sequence comes from Achromobacter sp. LC458, assembly GCF_001005835.2. Classification (NCBI taxonomy): domain Bacteria; kingdom Pseudomonadati; phylum Pseudomonadota; class Betaproteobacteria; order Burkholderiales; family Alcaligenaceae; genus Achromobacter; species Achromobacter sp. LC458. Next base: position 35,323 of record NZ_LBHW02000006.1, on the reverse strand, counting down.
AGCGTGGGCAATATGTCTTTGTGGCCGCCCACGCGGGCCGGGTCGAACACCGATTGGCCCCGGTACGCTTGCGGCACGTACAGGTAGAAGGGCACGGCGCGGGCCAGCGCGGCTTCGCGCGCGTCCTGGTAATTCAGGCCCTGCATGTTGTGGTCACCCGTGACCGCGATGATGGTGCGGGCGCCGCTGGCCGAGGCCTTCACGCGCGTCAGGAACTGGCCCAACTGATCGTTGGCGTAGCGCAGCGTGTAGAACGCGTCTTGCACCGAGCTCCAGCTTTTAAAGTACGGCTGGCGCGTCACATCGGCCAAGTCCAGGCCGCTGCGCTGCGCGCCGTCGGGCGCGATGAACGGGGGATGGTGCGTGGTGGACAACGCAACGATGAACAGCGGCTGGCCATCCCGATCGGCATCGGCCAGGCGGCTTTCGATGTAGCGGAACATGTATTCGTCCGGTACGCCCCACGTGCCTGCCTGGGCTTCGGGATACTTGGCGCGCAAGGTCTGCTGGTCGATGAATTCGTGGGCGCCCAGGTGCGTGGCGAAGGTGCCCAGGTTGCGCCAGGTGGCCGCGCCGGACGTCACGAACAACACACGGTAGCCGCGTGCCAGATACGGTGCGAAGGCATTGCTGGCGAAGGTGTCGTCGGCGGCCGACGATTGGCCGATGGCCGGCACCGGGCTGCGTACCAGCAGGCGGGCCAGGGAATCGATCGTGCCGTTGCCTTCCGACAGGAAGCGGTCAAAGCGCCAGTCCTGTTCCCAATGCGGGCGCAGCGCACCGAGCAGATCGCGGCCCGGTTGGTCATAGGCATTAAGGTGGTGACCCATGCTTTCCATGACTTGCAGCACAACATGCGGCGGCCGCGCCAGCGCCGCCGGGTTGGCGCCGGTCACCGCGTTGAAGGGCGTCAGGTCGGGTTTTACCGGGTGCCCGAGAAACCGTGCGTACAGCGCTTCGCCTTCGGCGGCGGTGGCGGGCAGGAAACGCTTGTCGTTGCCATGCTCGCGCAGCGCCCACGAGAAAGCAGAGATGCCGTTGGGCGCAATGGCGTTCAACAAGCGCATGGTCGAGATACTGGTGTCGTCCTTGTTCAGCGGAAACCGGCCCAGCGACCCCCGGCAGGCCAACACGGTAACGGCAACGATGAACAACAATTGCAGCGCGGTGGGAAGCAGCGCCCGCCGCCGCAACGGCAGGCTGAGCACGCGGCGCCGCCAGCGTGTCCCCAGCCACCACGTGCAGACCAGCACCGCCGACAGCAGCACGCCTGCTTGCACCACCGGGTATCCGTGCCACAGCGTCATCAGGATGGCGCGGGTATCGTCGTCGATCATGCCGAACACGAAGATATCGATCGATCGGGAAAACGTGGCGAAGTAACAGACGCTGACCACGGTGGAACCGGCAATCAACGCGGCCATGGCCGCCCCGACGCCCGGCGTCAGGCGCAGCCAGCGGGCATACAGGGGGCGGCTGCCGGCCACCAGCATCGCCATCAACAGCAACGCCGAAAACGCGATGCTGGTGACCTTGATGTCGAACAGCAGGCCGATCCCCAGTGTGCGCCCCACGTCTTGTGGCAGCGCGGAATAGGTGGCCGACGGCGCGTACTTCACCAGTAGATAGCTGCGTCCGATGAACTGCGCCAGGACGCTGACCAGCCAGGGCGCCAGGATCACGAGGAATGCGCGCTGCACGTTGTGAAACCAGTCTTGCCAGGTGTCGGTGTCGGTCAGGCGTAAACGCTTTATCTGCATCAGTGGGGGGGCCAGGCGAAAAACGGGGGTTGCGGCAACAAAGCGTCCCTGGCCCGGGCTTGATGGGCCATCAGGGGATGAATGCATGATGGAACTCCGGCCCCGATTTCCGGGTTGCGGGGATCGCGGGGATCCCACAAGGCGCACCGGAGTGGCTGGGATAGAACAGGCGGCTTTCGTGGTTCGGGTTATGGCCGCTGTTCGCCATGCAGCGCGAACTGTACTCGAGCAGGACCCGAAATGTACAAAGGTTTGTATAGCTTTGTGAGTGGCGTGTACGAACCGTGGCGGGGTCGGATGGCCGGCGGTCAGCGGGCAGAGCCGGGGGGGGATTGGCCGGACAGGTCGCGGGCCGTCGTCGCCGCCTGTTGCATCAGCCACGCGGCGACCACATCGGCGTCGGCGGTGCTGCGCCGCGCGTTGCGGACCAGCCAATAGGCGTGCTCGGTGGCCAAGGCGGCCTGCCCGCCCACCGGTTGCAAGCGCCCGTCGGCCAGCATCGGCGCAATCAGCGCCAGCCGGCCCAGCGCGATGCCATGGCCGGCCAGCGCCGCCAGCACGATCTGGTCGTATTGATTAAAGCGCAGCATGCCCTTGGCGCGCGCCCGGTTCAGGCCGCGCGCATTCAGCCATTCCGACCATTGCAGCCAGGGCCGGGTCGGGTCGTCGAATTCAAGCAGCACATGGCGTTGCAGCTCGCGCGCATCCAGCTCGCGGGCATTCAGCGACGGGTGCGCCACGGGCACCACCGACTCTCCGAACATCCAGGCCGCGGTATCCGGGACGCTGTCGCGCAGGCTGTAGCGAATGGCGATGTCGACGCTTTCGCGGTCGATATCGATCAGGCGGTTGTCCGCAGCCACGCGCACGTCGATATGCGGGTGCGCCGCCTGGAAGGCGCCCAGGCGCGGAAGCAACCACAGGGAAGCCACGCCAATGGTCGTGGTAACGGTGACCGGTGTGCGGCGCTCGGGCGCGCGCAGCTGTTCGGTCAGGTCGCCCAACTGGCTAAGCCACACGTCGGCCATGCGAAATAGCTGCGCGCCTTCAGAGGTAAACGACACGCTGCGAAAGCCGCGCACCAACAGCGGTACGCCCAAATGCGCTTCCAGGGCGCGGATCTGGCGGCTGACGGCGGACTGCGTCACATGCAGATCCTGCGCGGCAAGGGTGATGCTCATGCGGCGGCCCACAGCGACGAAGCCCCGTACCAGATCAAGCGGCGGGAGTTTTGCCAGCGGATATGACATTCGTGAAACTCATGCGTATCGGGCGGAAATGTTGCTTGAGCAATAGTACGCCCGCAGCGTTCAATAGAAGCCTGCGACAAGCGCCAGCCGGGCCTTGGTCGCAGCCCAGCCTGCCGGAGTTGCCTGATGAACGCGTCTTTGCCCGACTCGCCCCGCATGCAGATGTGGTTCGATTTCGCCAGCCCTTACAGCTATCTGGCCATCTTGCGCGTGCAGGCGCTGGCGGAAAGCGCGGGCGTGGTGGTGGACTTGCGCCCCTTTTTGCTGGGGCCGATTTTCCAGGCCCAGGGCTGGAACGATTCTCCGTTTCGCCTGTTCCCGGGCAAGGGCGCCTACATGATGCGGGACATTGCCCGCCTGGCCGACAAATACGGCATTACCTACAACCGCCCGCGACTGTTCCCGCGCATGAGCGTGCTGCCGGCGCGCATCGCCCTGCTGGGCCAGGACGAACCGTGGTGCCGCGATTTCTGCGTGGCGGTATTTCGCGCGAATTTCCAGGACGACCTGGACATCCAGTCCGAAGACGTGGTGCATGGCCTGCTGCAAGACCTGGGGCTGGACGCCGATGCGCTGATCGCGCGCGGCAAGTCCGAAGCCGCCAAGGAAGCGCTGCGCCGTCAGGTGGACCGCGCGCGGGACCTGGGCCTGTTCGGCGCGCCCACGTTTTTTGCGGGCAGCGAAATGTTCTGGGGCAATGATCGCCTGGAAGACGCGCTGCAATGGGCGCGCGATCGGGTAGGCGCCGGCGACGTTGCCTTGGGTGACCAGGACAATTCCGTCAGCCCTTCGTAACGGGCGCCACGCGCGCCCATTCCTCGTCCGAGTACAGGCGCGATCGCAGCAGGAAGCGCTTGCCTTCCGCGCTATCCAGCGAGAATGCCCCGCCGCGCCCGGGCACCGCGTCGATGATGAGCTGGGTGTGCTCCCAGTACGCAAACTGGTCCTCGCCCATGTAGAACGGGCAGCCTTCCAGCTGGCCCAGCAGCACGTCCGAGCCCCCGACCATGAATTCGCCCTGGGCATAGCACATGGGTGAGCTGCCATCGCAGCAGCCGCCCGATTGGTGGAACATCAGCGGGCCGTGCTTGGCGCGCAAGGTGTCGATCAGTTGGCGCGCTTGGTCGGTGGCGACGACGCGCGGGGTGGGTGCTTCCATTTCGGTGTCCTGTGTAGGGGCCGCGGTCCGGCGGCCCGGCGGTGGGGCGTCCCGGCGATCTTGCGCTCCGAAGTTCCCGCGCGCCAGGCCCGAAGGCCCGGCGCGCGTTGCTCACGCTTTTCGCGTCAGAAGAAACCCAGCTTCTTGGGCGAATAGCTCACCAGCAGGTTCTTCGTCTGCTGATAGTGGTTGAGCATCATCTTGTGATTTTCACGCCCGATGCCCGACTGCTTGTATCCGCCAAATGCCGCATGCGCGGGATAGGCGTGATAGCAGTTCGTCCACACGCGGCCCGCCTTGATCGCGCGCCCCATCCGGTAGCACGTGTTGGCATCGCGTGACCACACGCCCGCGCCCAGGCCGTACAGCGTGTCGTTGGCCAGCGCCAGCGCGTCGTCGGCATCCTTGAACGTGGTTACCGCCACGACCGGCCCGAAGATTTCTTCCTGGAACACGCGCATCTTGTTGTGGCCCTTGAACACCGTGGGCTGCACGTAGTAGCCGCCTTCCAACGCGCCTTGCATCTGCGCCCGCGAGCCGCCCGCCAGCACGTCGGCGCCTTCCTGCTTGCCGATATCCAGGTAAGACAGGATTTTTTCCAGTTGCTCGGTGGACGCCTGCGCGCCCAGCATGGTGTCGCCGTCAAGCGGGTTGCCCTGCTTGATCTCGGCCACGCGCTTAAGCGCGCGTTCCATGAACTTGTCGTACAGCGATTCCTGGATCAACGCGCGGCTGGGGCACGTGCACACCTCGCCCTGGTTCAGCGCAAACATCACGAAGCCCTCGACCGCCTTGTCCAGAAAGTCGTCATCTTGCGCCGCCACATCGGCAAAGAAAATGTTGGGCGACTTGCCGCCCAGCTCCAGCGTGACGGGGATGATGTTCTGCGACGCGTACTGCATGATCAGCCGGCCGGTGGTGGTCTCGCCGGTGAAGGCGATCTTGGCGATGCGCTTGCTGGAGGCCAGCGGCTTGCCGGCTTCCAGACCGAAGCCCGTCACCACGTTCAGCACGCCCGGGGGCAGGATGTCGCCAATCAGTTCCATCAGCAGCAGGATGCCCAGCGGGGTCTGCTCGGCGGGCTTGAGCACCACGCAGTTGCCCGCGGCCAGCGCGGGTGCCAGCTTCCACGCCGCCATCAGGATGGGAAAGTTCCACGGAATGATCTGTCCGACCACGCCCAGCGGCTCGTTGAAGTGGTAGGCCACGGTGTCGCTATCGATTTCCGACAGGCCGCCTTCCTGGCTGCGGATGCACGAGGCGAAGTAGCGGAAGTGGTCGATGGCCAGCGGGATGTCGGCGGCGCGCGCTTCGCGGATGGGCTTGCCGTTGTCCCAGGTTTCGGCGGTGGCCAGGCGTTCCAGGTTGGCTTGCATCACGTCGGCGATCTGCATCAGCATGCGGGCACGTTCAGCGGCCGGGGTCGCTCCCCATTTCGGCGCGGCGCGGTGGGCGGCGTCCAGCGCCAGGTCCACGTCGCGCTCCTTCGAACGCGCGTTGCGCGTCAGCACCTGGCCGGTGACAGGCGTGACGTTGTCAAAGTACTCGCCATCCGCCGGCTTTTGCCACTTGCCGTCGATGAAGTTGTCGTACTGCGTTTTCAGGTCCAGACGGGTGCCATACGTGTCCGGGGTGATGCGGGTCGCGATGTCCATGCTTGTCTCCGATTTTGTGGGATAGCGGCAGTGAGCTGCCTGCCTGGTATCAAGCAAGGAACATGCCAACGTGCGGGCTTCCCCGCTGGACAGCGCGCGCCCTCGCGTGCGAAAGTTGACTTCGACGCGCCCTGTCCGGCGTGCAACAGTTTTGCCCCTTCGAGATGTCGTTATTTGCGACGTTGTCGCGGAACAGGTGTCGCAGAAGCGCCTGTCCAAGGAGACAAGCATGGCCAGTCAATCTCGTCAGCACGCGCTGACGCAAGCGCGCCTGCTGTTCAACCAGCAGGGCGCCGTGCCCGGCGGCATCGTTGCCGAGCCCATCCTGCGGTCCTGGCGCCGATGCGCCGACCTGGGCTTTGACATGCGCGGCGTGCGGCGTGCCGAGCTCATGACGCAAGGCGAACTGCGCGAGGCCCAGCAGCGCAACGAAGCGCTGCGCCGCTTGTCTGAACCCGCCATGTCCTACCTGCGCCGCCAGGCCGGCGGCAGCGGCAATCTTGTGATTCTGTCGGACGCCCAGGGCCTGGTGCTGGATAGCGACGGCGATAGCGGTTTTGCCAGCCGCGCATCGCGCGTGGCGCTGATGCCGGGCGCGCCGTGGGATGAAGCGGCGGCGGGCACCAACGCCATCGGCACGGCTCTGGTCGAAGGCCGACCCATCGCCGTGCATGGCGCGGAACATTATTTCGAACCCAATCGCATCCTGACCTGCGCGGCGGTGCCCATCACCGACAGCGAAGGGCGCACGCTGGGCGTGCTGGATTTGTCCAGCCAGGCGCGCGATGTCCGCCCCGACGTGCTGGCGCTGGTGCGCGCGGCCGTGGACGTCATCGAACACCGCCTGTTTGAACAGGCTTATGAACACTACGCGGTGCTGCGTCTGCACGACGACCCGACCGGGCTGGGCGCGCCCGGCGAAGGCTTGCTGGCATTTCAGGGCGATCTGCTGATCGGCGCGAACCGCCGTGCGTTGCAGGCATTGGGTCTGGCTCCGACCGCACTGGGCGTGTATCGCTACGCCGACGTGTTCGACGGCGAACTGGAACGCTGCCCCGACGCGTCCGGCCGGGTGCTGGCGCGATCGGGCGCCGGCTACCACGCGCGCTTGCGTCAGCCGCGTTCGCGGCCGCCGCAGCCCACGGCGCCGGCTCTGCCCGCCGCCGCCGTCCGGCCGGCGGCGCCCAGCTTTGATGCCGCCACGCTGGGTGCGCTGGCGCGTGCGGTGCATTTGTCGGACGCGGGCGTTTCCCTATTGCTGCAAGGCGAAACCGGCGTCGGCAAGGAAGTGTTCGCCCGCGAAGTACACGCGCGAGGCAAGCGCGCATCGGGGCCTTTCGTGGCGGTCAATTGCGCGGCGCTGCCCGAAAGCCTGATTGAATCCGAACTGTTCGGCTACGAAGACGGCGCCTTCACCGGGGCGCGCCGGCAAGGCAGCAAGGGCTTGCTGCGCCAGGCGCATGGCGGGGTGTTGTTCCTGGATGAAATTGGCGACATGCCGCTGCTGCTGCAATCACGCTTGCTGCGGGTGCTGCAAACGCGCGAAGTGTCGCCGCTGGGGGCGGCGCGGCCGGTGCCGGTGGACTTCGCGCTGGTGTGCGCCACCCATCGCCCGCTGGCGCACGAAGGGTCCGATGCGCCGGTGCGCCCGGACCTGTATTTCCGCATTGCCGAATACACGGTCACGCTGGAACCGCTGCGCGCCCGCGCCGACCGCCTGGAATTGCTGCGCGCGTTGTGGGCGGCGCAAGGCCCGGGGCCGGTGCTGCCACCGTCAATCGAGGCCCGGCTGGCCGGGTATTCGTGGCCGGGCAATTACCGGCAATTGGTAGCGGTGCTGCGCACCTTGCATGTGTTGGCCGGTCCGTCGGGCGTGGTCGATGTCGACATGCTGCCCGCCGAGCTGTTGCAGTCACCCGCCACATCCGACCCCACGCAAGACGCGCCGACGACGGACAGCGGCGCGGCGGATCTGCAATCGATGACCGATACCGCCATTCGGGATGCGCTGGCCGCGCATGGCGGCAACGTCAGCCGAGCGGCGCGCGCGTTGGGTGTGCACCGCAGCACCGTGTATCGGCGCGCGGGCAATCTGGTTGTGCCGCGTCCGCGATAGCGGCCCTAGCCGACCAGACGCGCGAGTTCCGCGCCGGGGTCCTTGGCGCGCATGAAGGCTTCGCCCACCAGAAAGGCATTGACCTTGTTGTCGCGCATCAGCTTGACGTCTTCGGGCTTGAGAATGCCGCTTTCCGTGACGACGCGCTTGCCCGCCGGAATGTTGGGCAGCAGGTCCAGCGTGTTCTTCAGGCTGGTTTCGAAGGTGCGCAGGTTGCGGTTGTTGATGCCCAGAAGCGGCGTCTTCATCGTCAATGCCACGTCCAGTTCGCGGGCGTCGTGCACTTCCACCAGCACGTCCATGCCCAGTTCCATCGCCAGCGTTTCGTAGTCGCGCAATTGCGTCGGCGTCAGGGCGGCCACGATCAGCAGCACGCAGTCGGCGCCCATCGCGCGCGCGGCGATGATCTGGTAGGAATCGATCACGAAGTCTTTGCGCAGCACGGGCAGCGAGCACGCCGCGCGCGCCTGGCGCAGGTGGTCGTGCGAACCCTGGAAGAACTGCACATCGGTCAGCACCGACAGGCAGGCCGCGCCATGCACCGCATAGGATGAGGCGATGTCGGCGGGGGCGAAGGTGTCGCGCAGCACGCCCTTGGAGGGCGAGGCTTTCTTGATTTCAGCGATGACGCCGGCCTTGCCTTGCGAGATCTTGTCTTCGATGGCTTGGGCAAAGCCGCGCACGTCCTGTCGCGCCTGCGCTTCACGCAGGACTTCGGCTTCGCTGCGCATCTGGCGGGCGGCGGCGACTTCCTCGACCTTGACGGCGAGGATCTTCGCAAGAATATCGTTCATTTCTGGAATTTCCGGGTATATGCGCAGAATTCTTCCAGCTTGGCTCGCGCCGCGCCGGTGGCGATCATTTCAAATGCTAGCGCTAAGGCTTCGGGAATGGAATCGGCTTTATTGCCGGCGTAGATGGCAAGTCCTGCGTTCAGGGCGACGATGTCGCGGGCCGTGCCCTCGACATTTTCCAGCGCCTCGATGACAAGTTCGCGTGACTGCTCGCGATTGGACACCTTGATGGACCGGTTGGACATCATGGATAGCCCGTAGTCTTCGGGATGGATTTCATATTCCCGTATTTGACCATCTTTCAGCTCGCCCACCAGCGTGGCCCCGCCCAACGACGCTTCGTCCATCCCGTCCTTGCCGTGCACCACCAGCACGTGGCGCGAACCCAGGCGTTCCAGCACGCGCACCTGAATGCCCACCAAGTCCGGGTGGAACACCCCCATCAACTGGTTGGCGGCGCCGGCCGGGTTGGTCAGGGGGCCAAGAATATTGAAGATGGTGCGCACGGCCAATTCCTTGCGCACGGCGGCCACGTTCTTCATGGCGCCGTGATGCGCGGGCGCGAACATGAAGCCGATGCCGGTGGCCTGGATGCATTCGGCCACTTCCTCGGGCGACAGGACCAGGTTGGCGCCCAGCGCTTCCAGCACGTCGGCGCTGCCGCTGGACGAAGACGCGCTGCGATTGCCGTGCTTGGCGATCGGCACGCCAGCCGCCGCCGCCACGAACATGGCGGTGGTCGAGATGTTGAAGGTGTGGCTGCCGTCTCCGCCCGTGCCGCACATATCCAGCAGGTCTTGCGGATTGGGCGTGACCACGGGCGTGGCGAATTCACGCATGACCTGCGCGGCGGCGGTGATTTCGCCGATGGTTTCCTTCTTGACGCGCAGACCCATCAAGAGCGCGCTGGCGATCTGCGGCGACATCTCGCCGCGCATCAGCATGCGCATCAGATGCAGCATTTCGTCGTGGAAAATTTCGCGGTGTTCGATGCAGCGCGTCAGGGCTTCGGTGGGGGAAATGGTCACGATGCGTCCTTCTTGTCTTAGGCGAGGTTCAGAAAATTGCGCAGCAGGGCATGGCCATGTTCGCTGAGCACCGACTCGGGATGAAACTGTACTCCGTACAGCGGCAGGGTCTTGTGACGCACGCCCATGATGTCGCCGTCGGGCGCGGTGGCGGTGACCGCCAGGCAGTCGGGCAGGGTGGCGGGGTCGATGGTCAGTGAGTTGTAACGGATCACGGTGTAGGGCGTGGGCAAGTCGGTGAAGATATCGGTGCCGGTGTGCGAAATTTGCACCGTCTTGCCGTGCATGATTTGCTGGGCGCGCACGATGTTGCCGCCGTAGGCCGCGCCGATGGCCTGGTGGCCCAGGCACACGCCCAGAATCGGCTTCTTGCCGGCAAAGGCCTGGATGGCGGCCACCGAGATGCCGGCTTCCGCGGGCGAGCACGGGCCGGGGGACACGCAGATGCGGTCCGGGTTCAGCGAGGCAATCTCTTCCAGGGTGATCTGGTCATTGCGCGCCACGCGCACGTCTTCGCCCAGTTCGCCAAAGTACTGGACCAGGTTGTAGGTAAACGAATCGTAGTTATCAATCATCAACAGCATTTTTTTCTCCGTGCGGGCGGGGGGCGTGCGGCGGGGCCGGGCCGGGATCAGATGGGTTCGTCCAGGCCGTGCTGGACCTGTTCGGCGGCGCGCAGTACGGCGCGGGCCTTGGCTTCGGTTTCGGCGTATTCGGCCTCGGGGTTCGAGTCGGCCACGATGCCGGCGGCGGCCTGCACATACAGCGTGCCGTCCTTGATGACGCCGGTACGGATAGCGATGGCCACGTCCATTTCGCCGCCATAGCTCAGGTAGCCGGCCGCGCCGCCGTAGATGCCACGGCGCACCGGTTCCAGTTCGTCGATGATCTTCATGGCCTCGACCTTGGGCGCGCCCGTCAGCGTGCCGGCGGGAAAGGACGCGCGCAGCACGTCCATGCTGCTCATGCCGGGGTTCAGGTTGCCCGTCACGTTGGACACCAGGTGCATCACGTGCGAATAGCGTTCGATGACCATGGTGTCGCTGACCTTGACCGAGCCCACCTCGGCCACGCGGCCCACATCGTTGCGCGCCAAGTCGATCAGCATCACGTGTTCGGCCACTTCCTTGGGGTCGGCCTTCAATTCGGCGGCCAGTGCCGCGTCTTCCTCGGGCGTTGCGCCGCGCTTGCGGGTGCCGGCCAGCGGGCGGATGGTGATCTGCGACTTGGGCACGCCGTTGTCCACCACGCGCTCCTGGCGCACCAGGATCTCGGGCGAGGCGCCCACCACCTGGAAGTCACCGAAGTTCCAGAAGTACATATAGGGCGAGGGGTTCAGCGAGCGCAGCGCGCGGTACAGCGACAGCGGCGAATCGCGGAACGGCTTGGCGATGACCTGGCCGATCTGCACCTGCATCAGGTCGCCGGCGGCGATGTGTTCCTTGGCGCGGTGTACGGCGGCCAGATAGTCTTCTTTCTTGAAATCGCGCCGCTCTTCGGTCTGCATGCTGGCGTGGCTGTACGGAATTTCCACGGGGCGTCGCAGGCGCGCGCGCAGATCGTGCAGGCGCTGCTGGGCGCGGCTGTAGGATTCGGGCTGGCTCGGGTCGGCGTACACCATCAGGTAGATGCGGCCCGCCAGGTTGTCGACGATGACCAATTCGTCCACATGCATCAGCATCAGGTCGGGCGTACCGCCCTCCATGCCGGCCGGGAACGGCTTGACGGCAGGGCCCAGGCAGGGCTCGATGTGGCGCACCGTGTCGTAGCCGAAGTAGCCAGCCAGGCCGCCGCAAAAGCGCGGCATGCCGGGGCGCAGCGCCACCTTGAAACGGCTTTGGTATTGCTCGATGAAGGCAAGCGGATCGCCTTCGTGCGTTTCCACGATCTTGCCGTCGTGCAGCACTTCGGTCAGCGTGCCGCTGGCGCGGATCACGGTGCGGGCGGGCAGGCCGATGAAGGAATAGCGCCCGAAGCGCTCGCCGCCCACCACCGATTCCATCAGGCAGGTCATGCGGCCGGCCAAGGGGCCTGCGTGCGCCAGCTTCAGGTAGATGCCCAGCGGGGTGTCCAGGTCGGCGTAGGTCTCGGCCACCAGCGGGATGCGGTTGTAGCCTTGAGCGGCGAGGGCCTTGAATTCGATTTCGGTCATGTCGGGGTCTCGTAAGCGTTTTTGGTTTGCTTTCAGACCGGGCGCACAACAAAAAAGCCCGGTCCAGGTGTCTGGTTCCGGGCTTGGCTCTGTGTTTACACAGCTACGGCACTAGGCGGCATACGCGTCCAGGGCCGGGAGGGATCATCGCCACCCGGAAGACAAACGCCACCAGCGCCACGAGGCGCCGAGCATTTGGTTCTGGGGGTAAGCGTTCATTGATCCGGGTGTGTCTTGATGAGGTGCAGTGTTCGGTTGTTCAGGTGTTTGCCGACGCAATTCAGGAGGCGATTCAGGAAGCGATTCAGGAAGCGATTCAGGAAGCGATTCAGGAAGCGATTTTTGCGGCGTTCTGGTTTTGGTTCCAGAGCGCAACCCACTGAGCGGCGTTGACAAGCGTGTCAACTATACCATCGACATCCAGCTCCCGCACGTCCCGGCCTTCGTTGTAGCCATAAGGCACCACCAGCACTTGCGTACCGGCCGTGCGGCCCGCCTGGGCATCGTTGATCGAGTCGCCGATGGTGACGGCCTCGGTCACCGCCACGCCCAGCAGTTCGCAGGCGTGCAGCACCTGGTCGGGGTCGGGCTTGCGGCGCACGCAGGTGTCGCCGCAGACCACGGCGTCGAAAAAGCCCGCCAAACCCGTGCGCTGCAATAGCGGCAGGGTGAATTCGGTGGGCTTGTTGGTGACCACCGCCAGTTTCAGGCCCTGGTCGCGCATGTGCTTCAGGCCGTCGATCACGCCGGGGTAGACCTGGGCGCGTTCGCCGTTCACTAGGTGATAGTGCCGGTAGAAGGAGTCGCGGGCGCGGGCGAATTCCTCGGCCGACGGGTCGGGTGCGTCCAGGCTGCCCGCCAGACTGCGGCGGACCAGGTTGTCCACGCCCTTGCCGACGAACGTGGCGACCACGTCTTCACGCAGCACGGTCAGGCCCAGGTCGACGCGCATGGCGTTGGCGGCGAACGCCAGGTCGGGGATGGAGTCCAGCAGGGTGCCGTCCAGGTCCAGCAGCGCGGCGCGAAAAGCGGTCATGTCGAGGTTTCCTGGTGGTTTAAACGGCGGTGGTTTCGCCGATGGCGATCTGTTCGCGCATGGATTTGATGATGCCGGCGTAGTCGGGCTTGCCGAAAATGGCCGAGCCGGCCACAAAGGTGTCGGCGCCCGCGCGGCGGATTTCGGCGATGTTGTCGATTTTGACGCCGCCGTCCACCTGCAGCACGATTTCCTGGCCGCCGGCCTGCGTCCAGGCGTCGATCCGGGCGCGTGCTTCGCGCAACTTTGCCAGCGTGCCGGGAATGAAGCTCTGGCCGCCAAAGCCCGGGTTCACCGACATGATCAGGATCAGGTCAATCTTGTCCATGACGTAGTCCAGGTAGGACAGCGGCGTGGCGGGGTTGAATACCAGCCCGGCCTTACAGCCGTTTTCGCGGATCAGCGACAGCGTGCGGTCCACGTGGCGGCTGGCGTCCGGGTGAAAGCTGATGTAGTCGGCGCCTGCCTTGGCGAACATCGGGACCAGGTCATCCACCGGCTCGACCATCAAATGCACGTCGATCGGCACTTGCACATGGGGCCGGATGGCCGCGCACACCATCGGGCCGATGGTCAGGTTGGGGACATAGTGGTTGTCCATCACGTCCACGTGTATCCAGTCGGCACCGGCGGCGACGACGTTGCGGACTTCCTCGCCCAGGCGGGCGAAGTCAGCCGACAGGATACTGGGGGTGATGCGGGTGGAGGCCGTGGAGGTAGACATGATGTTCGGGATCGGGGAGGGCATAATGTGCCATTATTGCAGTTTGAGGCGCGGGTTCGGGAAAGGCCCGGTTCCACGGCTCCCAATTCTGCGTTGTCCAAACGTCTCCCGAACGCCCGGCGCCGATCTCCGGCCCCCGCGTCCAGCCACACAGGGAAGGACTGTGAAACCTTACGACCTGAGCGTCTCTGTCTCTCCGCGCTTCGTGCCTGAACAGTCCGATCCGGGCGAACAGCAATTCGTGTTTGCCTATACCGTTCGCATCACCAACACCGGCGAACATCCCGCCCAGGTGATCAGCCGCCATTGGGTCATCACCGACGGCAACCAGCGCGTGCAGGAAGTGCGCGGGCTGGGCATCGTGGGCCAGCAACCGTTGCTGGCGCCCGGCGAAACCTTCGAATACACCAGCGGCTGTCCGCTGCCCACCCCCGTGGGCACCATGCGCGGCACCTATCACTGCGTTGGCGAGAACGGCATCCCGTTCGAAGTGCCGATCTCCGAATTCGTCCTGGCCATGCCTCGCACCCTGCATTGAATGGCCCCGCCCGTCGCTCGTTTTTTTCCTAGCTCATGAAGCGCATTCTCAGCCTGTCCCTGCTGCCGATCTTGCTGGCGGCATGCTCCACGCCGTCGGAAATTCCTTCCGGCCCCGGCGAAACCAGCACCATCCCCGGCTCGCGTGCTCCGGCGGCTGACGGCCCCCTGGTGGTGCCGTCGCTGTCGGCGTTGCCTGACACCCCGCCGCGCGCGCTGGCCGGCAAGTTCAAGGCCGGCACCTGGTCCGAAATGCCCGGCTGGTCCGCCGACGACCTGACCCAGTTCTGGCCCCTGTTCCTGCGCAATTGCCGTGGGCTGATGCGTCCGACCAGCGGCAATCTGGCCGCCCCGGCGCGCGCCACGCCGCGTGCGTGGCAGCCCGTCTGCGCCGCGGCCATCGACCCGGCCCGCGCGCCGGCGGCGGGCGACGGCGAAGCCGTGCGCCGCTTCCTGCAAACCTATTTGCAGCCGTGGCGTCTGAACGCCGCCGACGGCAAGCCGGCCACCAACACGGTCACCGGCTACTACGAGCCGCTGGTGCGCGGATCGCGCCGCCAGGGCGGTAACTACCAATGGCCGCTGTACGCCGTGCCGGCCGACTTGCTCACCATCGACCTGGGTTCGGTCTACCCGGACCTGGCCGGCAAGCGCGTGCGCGGCAAGCTGGACGGCAAGCGCGTGGTGCCCTACGACACCCGCGCCGCCATCGAATCCCCCTCGGGCCGCAAGCCGCCTGTCGTCGTCTGGGTGGATGACCCGGTGGATAACTTCTTCCTGCAAGTGCAGGGCTCGGGCCGCGTCCAGCTGACCGACGGTCCCGACGCCGGCAAGACCATCCGCGTGGCCTACGCCGACCATAACGGCCAGCCCTATGTGTCCATCGGCCGTTGGCTGATCGACCGGGGCGAACTCAGCGCCGATCAGGCGTCCATGCAGAACATCCGCGCCTGGGCACAGCGCAATCCGAAGCGCGTGCCTGAAATGCTGAACGCGAATCCGGCGGTGGTGTTCTTCCGCGAAGAGCCGGTCATCGACCCCGAACAGGGGCCCAAGGGCGCCTACGCCATCCCGCTGGCGCCCAAGCGATCCATCGCCGTGGACGCCACCTTCGTGCCGCTGGGCACCCCGGTGTACCTGGCCACGACCTTCCCGGCCTCCGACCGCCCGTTGCAACGGCTGGTTTTCGCGCAAGACACGGGCACGGCCATCCGGGGCGCCGCGCGCGCCGACTTCTACTGGGGTTACGGTGAAGAAGCCGGCCAGCAGGCGGGCCGCATGAAACAACGGGGCCAGATGTGGGTGCTGTGGCCTAAGCAAGCTGGGGAGCCCTCGGCAAGATGAGCCATCAAATCGTCGTATGCGGGGCCGGTATCGTCGGCCTGTCCACCGCCCTGGCGCTGGCCCGGCGCGGCCAGCGCGTTGCCGTGCTGGCGCCGCGTTCATCCGTGCCCGCCGCCGATCCCAACCATTACCACCCCCGCGTCTACGCCATTTCGCCCGCCAGCCAGCGTTTCCTGGCCGAGCTGGGCGTGTGGGACGCCATGCCCGCCGGCCGGCTGATGCCGGTGCAAGCCATGGAAATCCACGGCGACGCCGATGGGCAGGTCAACCTGAACGCCTGGCAGGCGGCGTTGCCGCAACTGGCCTGGATCGTCGAATCCGGCGAGATCGAGCGCGTGTTGATCCAGGCGGTGCGGATGTTCGGCATCCCCTGGCTGGAAGACCGCTGTACCGGCTATCAGGATGGCGCGGTCGATACCGAAAGCGGGGCGCGCATTCAGGCGGAATTGTTCGTGGGTGCCGACGGCGCGGCCTCGCCGCTGCGCACGGCGGCCGGCTTGAAGCACGACACCGTGTCCTACAACGACACGGGCCTGGTGGTGCATCTGGATGCCGAACACGCCCACCATGGCACTGCCATCCAGTGGTTCCGTGACGACGGCGTGCTGGCGCTGTTGCCGCTGCCCGACACCGCCGACGGTCCGCAAGTGTCGATGGTCTGGTCCATGCGTAGCGAACCGGCGCAGGCGCTGCTGGCCTTGCCGGCCGAACAGCAAACTGCCCGGCTGGAAACCTTGCTGGCCGACGCCGCCGAGGGCCGGCTGGGCCGCTTGAAGGTACGCAGCAAATTGCACGGCTTTCCGCTGACGCTGGAACGCGCGCAAATGGTGGCGCCCGGCATCGCGCTGGCCGGCGACGCCGCGCACCGGCTGCATCCCCTGGCGGGCCAGGGCCTGAACCTGGGCCTGGGCGACGTCG
Source organism: Achromobacter sp. LC458 (assembly GCF_001005835.2). Taxonomy (NCBI): domain Bacteria; kingdom Pseudomonadati; phylum Pseudomonadota; class Betaproteobacteria; order Burkholderiales; family Alcaligenaceae; genus Achromobacter; species Achromobacter sp. LC458. The sequence goes on along the minus strand of NZ_LBHW02000006.1, from coordinate 18,850 downwards.
AGGCGCTGGCCCGCACCGTGGCTGGCCGCGAGTCCTACCGGTCGGCGGGCGACATCCGCGTGCTGCATCGGTACCAGCGCGCCCGCGCCGAACCGGTGCTGGCGATGCGCCTGGCTACCGACGGCCTGCACAAGCTGTTCGCCTCGCGCGCGACGCCGCTGGTGTGGCTGCGAAACGCGGGGATGCATCTGGTGGAACGCGCGCCCTTGGTCAAACGCCGCCTGATCGCGGGTGCATCGGCCAATTGATGCGGCGTTGAGGCGCACGCCCCGCAGCGGGCGATCCGGCACGGGCGATCAGCCCCGCGCTTTGAGGTTTTCTTTTGGAACCTTGAAGCGTGCCGGGCGTCTGAACGACACTTCGCCTTTCCGCGTCCAACCGGCATGTCGTCCGGCCCGGCTCCTTGCCGGATGAGTTACGCTTTCCCCCAAAGAACACGATAAGTACAGGAGCACCCATGACTTTCCGCATCTCCGCCACGCTGGCGGCTTGTTTCCTGGCCGGCGGGCTGGGCTTGTCCGCCCCGGCTCTGGCGCAGGCGCCGGCCCAAGGCAAGGCCGTCTCCACCGAGTCGGTCGGCAAACCGGCCAACGGCGAAAAAAGCGTGTCGACGCCGCAGCTCGACGCCGTCAAGGAACGCTTCGAACAACGCTTTTCCGGCATGGACGTCACCGCCGTGCGCCTGACGCCTTACGGCATTTTTGAAGTGCAGTTGGGCATGGACCTGCTCTACACGGACGAAAAAGTCACCTGGGTCATGGAAGGTCCGTTGATAGACGCCATGACGCGCCGCGATGTCACCCGCGAGGCGCAGGAAAAGCTCAGCGCCGTCACGTTTGATCAGCTGCCGCTGGAACTGGCCATCAAGCAGGTCAAGGGCACCGGCGCAAAGAAGGTCGCCATTTTTGAAGATCCCAACTGCGGCTATTGCAAGCAGTTGCGCAAGACGATGGAAGACCTGAACGACGTCACCGTCTACACCTTCATGTACCCGATTCTGTCGCCCGATTCCAAGGACAAGGTGCGCGACGTCTGGTGCGCCAAGGACCAGGGCAAGACCTGGGACGACTGGATGGTGCGCAACAAGAAGCCGGCCGCCGGCAATTGCGATGTGCCTGAAGACAAGCTGCTTGCACTGGGCCACCGCCTGATGGTGCGCGGCACGCCCACGCTGTTCTTTGCCGACGGCTCGCGCGTCAGCGGCGCCATTCCGCTGGACCAACTGAAAGAACGCTTGAACTGACCGGCGCTGATCGCGCCGGCCGGGTGGCTGGCGCGATAGCCGCCTTGCCACCCGGAGAAGACACTTGAAAATCGCAATACTGGACGATTACCACGACGTAGCACGGCGCTATGCGGATTGGACCTCGCTGGGCGGTGACGCCCAGGTGCAGATCTTCAACAACTTCATTCCGGTCGAACAGGTCGAGGCCACGCTGGAACCCTTCGACGTGATCGTCGCGATGCGCGAACGCACGCCGTTTCCGGCCGAGCGCATTCGCGCGCTGCCGAAGCTGCGCCTGTTGATCACCACCGGCATGCGCAACAACGCCATCGATATGCAGGCCTGCACGCAACAGGGCATCGTCGTGTGCGGCGCGCCGGGCAGTGCCGACGCCAACACCGCCACGGCCGAACTGGCCTGGGCGCATATCCTGGGGCTTTTCAAGCACCTGCCCGCGGAAGACGCGGCCATGCGCCGCGGCATGTGGCAAACCGCCATGCCCGAGCCATTGGCCGGCAAGCGGCTGGGGGTGTTGGGGCTGGGCAAGCTGGGCGCGGCCGTGGCCAAGGTAGGCCTGGCTTTCGGCATGGACGTGGTGGCCTGGAGCCCCAACCTGACGGACGAACGCGCCGAGGCGGCGGGCGTCAAGCGTGTCGACAAGCACACGCTTTTTGCCACGTCCGACGTGGTCAGCCTGCACTTGATCTTGTCCGAGCGCAGCCGTCACGTGGTGGACGCCGCGGCACTTGCCGCGATGAAGCCGACCGCCTATCTGGTGAACACGTCGCGCGCCGGCCTGGTCGACAACGAGGCCCTGATGGACGCTCTGGTCAAATTCCGCTTGGCCGGCGCGGGCCTGGACGTCTACCCCGAAGAGCCGCTATCGCCCACCGACTCGGTGCGCGACCTGGACAACGTGATCCTGACCCCGCACCTGGGCTACGTCAGCCGCGAGAATTTCGAGGCGTTCTACCAGAACGCGCTGGACGCCGTGAAGGCGTTTCAGGCGGGCAAGCCGATTCGGGTGTTGAACCCGTCATCGGCGGCGTGATCGCGGGCGCAGGCGTTTGCGCCTGCCCCTGCTACCGACCACGCAACTATCCGCGCGTAAACATCACTTTTTTCTCGACGATGCCGCTGGCGTCGGCGGACGCTTCGGGCGTGTCGCCGCAGGCGTCGTCCGCGTTGTCGTCCGGGTCCACCGCGTCAAACGCCGTGTCGCCGTTGGCGTCCGGCACGCCGGTGGGTTTCAGGCCGACGAAGTCGAACAGGTCGCGGTCCATCAAGTGCGACGGCACCACGCGCGACAGCGCGTTGAACACGTTCCACGAGCGGCCAGGATGCTGCTTGTCCCAGTCTTTAATCATCCGGCCCACTTCCTTGCGCTTCAGGTTTTCCTGCGAGCCGCAAAGGTTGCACGGGATGATGGGGAATTGCTTGAGTTCGGCGTAGGCGATCAGGTCCGTTTCGGCCACGTAGGCCAACGGGCGGATCACGGTGTGGCGGCCGTCGTCCGACACCAGCTTGGGCGGCATGCCCTTGGCCTTGCCGCCGTAGAACAGGTTCAGGAAGAACGTGGCCAGGATGTCGTCGCGGTGGTGGCCCAGCGCGATCTTGGTGGCGCCCAGTTCAGACGCCACGCGGTACAGGATGCCGCGACGCAAGCGCGAACAGAGCGAGCACATCGTCTTGCCTTCTTCCAGCACGCGCGTGACGATGGAATACGTGTCCTGCGTCTCGATGTGGAAGGGCACGCCCAGGTCTTTCAGGTACTGGGGCAGGATGTGGTCGGGAAAGCCCGGCTGCTTCTGATCCAGGTTGACGGCGATCAGCTCGAACTTGAACGGCGCGCGCTTTTGCAGCTGCAACAGGATGTCCAGCATGGCATAGGAATCCTTGCCGCCCGACAGGCAGACCATCACGCGGTCGCCATCTTCGATCATGTTGTAGTCGGACAGCGCGCGCGTCGTCTCGCGGGCCAGGCGCTTGGTCAGCTTGTTGCCTTCGTGGCGGGCCTTTTCCTCGGCCTCGGTGCGAAAGCGGACCTCGGGGGAGCGGACGGCGGGGGGCGGTGCAATATCGTTCATGATCAACGCGAAATCTGGATTTCCACGCCTACCGCCGCGCAGTCGGAAAAGGCCATGGGCTTGCTGATGCGCAAGCGTAACGAGCGGATTTCCTGGAAGTCGGCCAACAGGCGCGCGGCGACTTGTTCGGACAGGGTTTCGATCAGGTTCACATGCGCCTGCGTGCATTCCTCGACGATGGCCTCGCGCAGACGGCGGTAGTCCAGCACGCTGTGGATATCGTGGTCGTCGACCGAGCGCTGGATGTCCACATCGAATTCGGCGTCGACATGCAGGGGCTGGGTGGCGCGGCGCTCGTGTTCGAGGATGCCGATGCGGGCGTCGAGCGCAAGCCCGGAAAGGATGATGCGACGTGTGGGCATGATGAAAACCTGGGTGGGACAGCCGGAATTGTAAGGGGACGGCGGATCGGGGGCGGCGCGCTGGCTACAATTGCGCCACGTCCTGGCACCCGTGAGGCGCCGGCGCGGTCAATAAGGGTGGAAATGCAACACATGCACGATGCGGTCATTGTAGGCGGCGGCCCGGCCGGCGCGTCCTGCGCCCTGTGGCTGGCCAGGCTTGGTTTGTCCCCGATATTAGTCGAGGCCGGCGCCCGCCTGGGCGGCCTGGCGCAGGACAACCCCTTCGCTGACGACTGGATCGCCGTGTTGCCGGGCGTGACCGGTCAGCAGGTGGCCGCCAATATCGACACCAGCGTGCGCGCCGCCAACGTGCCGCTGCGCATGAACTCCCGCGTTGTCGACGTGCTGCCCTGCAAAGGCGGCGTCCAGGCCACCTTGGCCGGCCCCGACGGCGGCCAGGAACAGGTGCGTGGCCGTACGCTGGTCATCGCATCGGGCGTGCGCGCCAAGGGCTTGCCCGATCATCCGCCGGGCGCCTCGTGGCCCGGCGTGCTGGTCGGCCCGGGTTCGCCCATCGTCGCGCAGGACTACTCCGGCTTGTCGGTGGCGGTGCTGGGCGGCGGCGACAACGCCTTCGAGAATTACGTTTACGTGCGCAATCGCGGCGCGCGCATGGTGCACCTGTATGCGCGCAGCGTGCGCGCCCAGCAGCAATGGGTCACCCGCGCCGGCCGCGAGGGCGTGCGCATCGGCCCCTACACCGTCGACCCCGCCCACCGTAGCGTGGACGGCCGGCAGTACGACCTGATCCTGGTCTTCTACGGCTGGGAACCGCAGGCCGCCTTTGCCGACGGCCTGCAACTGGCCCGCGACGAACGCGGCTACATCCGCACCGACTTCGCCACCGCCGAGACCAGCGTGCCGGACATCTATGCCATTGGCGAAGTCGCCCACCGCATGCACCCCTGCGTGGTGACGTCGATGGCGGACGGCGTGGTCGCGGCCAAGGCTATCCAGCGCCGCTGGGAACGCGCGGGCGACTAAGCCCTCGTGAGTAACGCGGCAGGCTGAGCCCAAGCCCCCAGCCCCAGCCCGAATTCCCGGAGCCGCCACGCGGCCGGACCACGCTTGCCCGATCCGCGCGCCCACCTCGGCGTTAAGCTCAGGCGAAGCCCGTCCTCCAGATTGCAGAATTGGCATTTGCGGGCGCGCCGCACACACTTGCCCGACAAGTTGGTCATCCATGACCGCGTTCGGAGACAAGCATGTTGCAAGCGCATCGCTGGCTGGCCGCGGGCGTGATGGCGGCCGCCATCGCGGGTCCGGCTCACGCCGCCTGGCCGGAACGGCCGATCACCCTGATCATCCCGGCCGCGCCCGGCGGCACCACCGATATCTCGGCGCGGCTCATCGCCGACAAGCTTGCGGCCAAGCTGGGCCAGCAAGTCATCGTCGAGAACCGCGCGGGCGCGGCCGGCATCATCGGCGCCCAGGCGCTGGCGCGCGCCAAGCCCGACGGCTACACGCTGCTGATGGGCAATATCGGCCCCAACGCCATCAACTACGCGCTGTACAAGACGCTGCCCTACAAGCCCGCCGATTTCGCGCCGGTCACGTTGGTGATATCGGTGCCCAATGTACTGGTCGTGAACGAAGCGTCGCCCGTGCGCAGCGTGGCCGACTTGCAGGCGCAAGCGCGGCGCGACCCGTCCAAGGTGTCCTTCGGCAGCTCCGGCGCCGGCCAATCGCCCCATCTGTCCGCCGAACTGTTCAAGCAACGCGCGGGCGTGGCCGGCACGCATATCCCGTACAAAGGCGCCGGCCCCGCCGTGGCCGCGCTGCTGGGCCAGCAGTTCACCTTCATGATCGACAACCTGCCCAGCTCCATGCCGTACATCCAGTCGGGCAAGCTGCGCGCGCTGGCGGTCACCAGCGACAAGCGGCTGGCCGAACTGCCGGACGTGCCCACCATGGCCGAAGCCGGCGTCAAGGACATGGTGGTCACCGCGTGGTTTGGATTGGTCGCGCCGGCGGGCACGCCGGCAAACGTCGTCGACAAACTCTACGCCGCCACGCGCGACGTGGTGCAAAGCCCCGACATCAGCGGACGTTTCAAGGCCATGGGCGGCCAGGCGGGCGGCAACACACCCGCCGAATTCACCGCCTTCATCGACCAGGAACGCGCGCGCTGGAAACAGATCGTGGACACGGCCGGACTGGCCCAGGAGCAATAGATGATCGACAAGATCCAGGCGTCCATGGCCCAGGCCGTGGCTGTTATCCCCGACGGCGCATCGGTGCTGGTGGGCGGCTTCGGCGAGGCCGGTGTGCCGTACGAATTGCTGCAATGCCTGGCGCAATCCGGGCGGCGCGACTTGACCATCATCTCGAACAACGCCGGCACGTTCGAACGCGGCATTGCCGCGCTGCTGATCCGCAGGCAGGTCAGGAAGATCATCTGCTCGCACCCGCGCCCGCCCAATTCCGACGCCTTCGCACACGCCTATCGGGCAGGCGAGGTCGAACTGGAATGCGTGCCGCAAGGCACCCTGGCCGAACGGTTGCGCGCGGCCGGCGCCGGACTGGGGCCGTTCTATACCCCCACCGGCTACGGCACGGAATTGGCCGAAGGGCGCCGTCAGGAAGTCATCGACGGCGTGGGCTATGTGCTGGAACAACCGCTGCGCGCCGACTACGCGCTGATCCGCGCCCACTTGGGCGACCGCTGGGGCAACCTGATGTACCGCCACGCGGCGCGCAACTTCAATCCGGTGATGTGCATGGCGGCGGGTCACGCCATCGCGCAGGTGGACGAGATCGTGCCGCTGGGCACCTTCGTGCCTGAGCAGGTCATGACGCAAGGCATCTTCGTCAAATCCGTGGTGCGGGTGGAGGGCTGACATGCAGGGCAATCAAAATGACCGAGGCAACCAGGGCAATCAGGGAAACCAGGGCAACCAGGGCAATCAAGGCACTCCAGGCAACCGAGGCAACCAGCGCAACGACGGCGACCCACATGCCCGGTCCATCACCGGGCTGACCCGGCAGCAGATCGCGCAGTTGCTGGCCAGCGATATACCCGATGGGTCCATCGTGAACCTGGGGATCGGCATGCCGACGCTGGTGGGCGATTACCTGCCGCCCGACAAGGACATCCTCTTGCACAGCGAAAACGGCATCCTGGGCATGGGCCCGGCTGCCAGCGGCAAGGACGTGGACCCGGACCTCATCAACGCCAGCCGCCAGCCCATCACCTTGCTGGACGGTGCGTCCATCACCGAGCACACCGTGTCGTTTGCAATGATGCGCGGCGGCCACCTGGACTATGCCGTGCTGGGCGCGTTCCAGGTATCGGAGACGGGTGACCTGGCCAACTGGAAGACGGATGCGGCCGATGCCATTCCCGCCGTGGGCGGCGCCATGGACCTGGCCGTGGGTGCCAAGCAGGTGCTGGTGACCATGGAACACCGTGGCCGCGACGGCACGCCCAAGGTGCTGCGCCAATGCACCTATCCGCTGACAGGCAAGGGCGTGGTCACGCGCATCTACACCGACCTGGCGGTGATCGATGTGACGCCCGCCGGGTTGAGCGTTTACGCGATGACCGATGGCGTCGACCCCGAGTACCTGCGATCGGTGACCGATGCGCCATTGCGCTTTCCAGAGACGCCGCGTGTGATCGTGCAGGATGCCGCCGGCGCGCCGCGCTACGCGTGATGGCGTCAACCGTGATCGCCTCGCGCGCGCAGCCCGGCAGCTCAAGCGCGGCCTATTCAGCCCGACCTGTTAAGCCCGACCGCGCCAAGCCCGACCGCTCAAGCCCGACCGCTCAAGCCCGACCGCTCAAGCCCGACCCATATCGCCCGACCCATCCAGCCCGATCCGGGCCAAGGAGACCGCTGATGATCCGTTCCCTGTTGGCCGCCGCCGCGCTATGCGCGTTACCGCTGGCCGCCGCGCACGCCGCGCCCGTCTATCCGGACAAGCCCATCACCTTGCTGATCCCGTATCCGCCCGGCGGCAGCGCCGACATGCTGGCCCGGCCCCTGGGCGCGCAATTGCAAAAGATGTGGGGCCAGCCGGTGGTGCTGGAATACAAGCCGGGCGCGGGTGGCGCCATCGCCTCGGCCCAACTGGCGCGCGCCAAACCCGACGGCTATACGCTGCTGATGGTGCTGGCCGCGCACGCCATCAACCCCAGCCTGTATCCGTCATTGCCTTACGACACGCGCAAGGACTTCGCGCCGGTGTCGCTCGTTGCCACCTTGCCGATGCTGGTGGCCGCGCCGTTGAACACGCCCGCCAACACGATTCCCGAGCTGATGACCTACGCCAAGAGTCACCCCGGCAAGCTCAGCTTTGCATCGGCGGGCAATGGCAACACCAGCCACCTGGCCGCCGAGATGTTCAAGAATCAGACTGGAACGGACATGATGCATGTGCCCTACAAAGGCAGCGGCCCGGCGGTGGTGGCACTGCTGGGTGGCGAGGTGTCGCTGATGTTCGACAGCATCTCAACGTCGTTGCCGCAGGTGCAGGCCGGCAAGTTGAAGGCAATCGCGGTAACGGGCGAACGCCGGTCGCCGCTGTTGCCCAACGTGCCGACGGTGGCCGAAAGCGTGCCGGGCTTTGTCGTGAACGGCTGGTATGGCGTGCTGGCGCCCGCCGGCACGCCGCCGGGCATCGTGGATGCGTTGAGTCGCGGTATTGCCGACGCGGTAGCGGTGCCTGCCTTGAAGCAGCAACTGGCGGGCTACGGCTATGAAACCGTGGGATCCACGCCCGCCGAATTCGCCAGCCATATCGACCGTGAACTGGAAACGTGGAAGCAGGCCGTGACCGTGTCGGGCGCCAAACTGAATTAACGGCGATGACAGAAGCCGGCCGATGTGTTGCGCGTCGACCTCATCAGACCCGCCGCGATTTTGCTTTGAGAACTTTCTCATATTTCTGGCCCGACGGATTCGAAACAATGGCACTCGTCCCTGCGTTGATGCGTTGAAGGCTTCAGCCTGACTCTACGCGGCGGACCCAGGGCGCGCGGGTTGCGCGCCCTGGGGACAAGTCAGTCGGAGAGTTCGGTGAATAAGAAGATTGTTGCGGCAGGTCTCGCATTTTCGTCCTTGCTGCTGTGCGGCGGCGCATTGGCGGCCGATGTGAAGTTGGTGTTCGAGGGCTACGTGTCATCGTCCACCTGCGAAATCAAGGATGTGGGCCAGGGCGGCGTCAAACAGGTGAATCTGAAGCCGGTCAGCGTCAGCGCGCTGGCCAAGCAGAACGATGTGGCCGCACGCGAGCTCATCACGTTGAATCTGACCGGCTGCTCCGGCAGCAAGGTCACCACGCGCTTTAACCGCGATGGAAACGTCGATCCCACCACGGGCGCGCTGATCAACCGGGCGGTTGCCTCCGGGAACGACACCCCCTCCAACGCACAGGTGCAGCTGCTGAACAGCAAGTACCAGCCCATCAATCTGTTCACCAACGACGGCGCTGAATCGGTCAACATCGCGGGCAATGCCGCAACGATCGAGTTCTACGCGCAGTACCTGGCGGCCACCGCCAGCACCACGCCCGGCCCGGTCCAGACCGAAGTCCTGCTGGACCTGATCTACGAATGAAGCCGGTTCCCCTTGAGCGCAAGCTCAGGGGGCTTCCGGACTACGCAAGCCGGGCCACGCTTCGCCATTTCTGCGCGTTGCTGTGCCTGGCTTGTGCAACCCTGCTGCCCCCTTCCGCCCAATCCAACGTGGTGATCGGTGGCACGCGCGTCGTCTATCCCGCCCAAGAACGCGAAGTCACGTTGCGGCTAACCAATGACGGCGGCCAGCCGGCGCTGGTGCAAGCCTGGATCGACGATGGCGACCTGGACGCCACGCCTGATGAAGTGAACGCGCCGTTCGTGATCATGCCGCCGCTTGCTCGCATCAATCCCGGCAAGGGGCAGACGCTGCGCATCGCTTATGCGCCGTCATCCGCCTTGCCCGCCGACCGCGAGTCCGTCTTCTGGCTTAACGTGCTGGACGTTCCGCCGCTGCCGTCCGCGCAGGTGGCAAACCACATGCAGCTGGCTTTTCGCAGCCGCATCAAATTGTTCTTTCGACCCGTCGGCCTGCCCGGTACCGCCGCCGACGCGGCCGCGCAATTGCGCTGGCAAATCGTGCAGGCAGGTAATGGCCCGGCGCTGCGGGTGCGCAACGACAGCGCGTTTCACGTGTCGTTGACGTCCGTGTCGTTGACGCTACAGGACGGCAGGGCAATATCAGTGCCCAGCCGCATGCTGGCCCCCCGGTCCGTCACAGAACTGGGCAGTGGAAAGCTGCCGAATGCGGCGGGCGCCAAAGGCGCCGTGGTATTCGAATCGGTCAACGACTACGGCGCAACGGTGCGGCGCGAAAGTCGTCTTGATCCTTAAGCGGCGTCATGGCCCGCCGTACCCCCATCAACCGTTGGCTTCTGCTTTGGTCCAGCTTGGCATGCGCCACGGCTCAAGCGACCGAACCGGTTGAATTCAACCCCGCCTTCTTTGCCAGCCGTCGAGGGCAAACGGTGGATCTATCCCGATTTCAGCAGGGCAACGCCCTGGAAGCGGGTGTCTATCAGCTGGACTTGTATTTGAACGGCAACCGCATTGGTCGCGAGCGCATCCAGATCAAAACGACGTCGCCATTCTTGCCCGACTCCTCGCCCTTGCCGTCTTCTTCGGCCACCGTCCATGCCGGCATGCAGCCGTGCCTGCCGGCCACAGTGCTTGAGCGCATCGGCGTCGACCTGTCCGGCGCGAACACCGCTGCCGACCCGCGTGCCCCGGACACCGACTGCCTGGGTGTCGATGACCTGCCTGCGGCCAGCCAGTTCGAGGTGGATATAGCCGATCTGCGCGCCGACCTTTCCATTCCTCAGATCTACCTGAAGTCGGTGGCGCGTGGCTACGTTCCACCTGAAGAATGGGACGCGGGCATAAACGCCGGCTTCCTGGGGTACGGCATCAACCTGTCGTCCAATCGCTTTGGCAACCGCACCGATCGCACCTTCTACAGCAGCGCGAACGCGGGCCTGAACCTGGGCGACTGGCGCTTCCGGCACAACGGGTCGTTCAGCTACACCGATCGCTCCAGCCCGGGCCAGCGCAGCCGTTATCAGGCGTTAAGCACCTACGCGCAGCGTGATGTGACCGCCGCCAGTGCCCAACTGACGCTTGGGCAGTTCTATACGCCCGGCAATCTTTTTGACAGTGTTCCGTACACGGGCCTCCAGCTCAGCAGCGACGAACGCATGCTGCCGGACTCCATGCGCGGTTTTGCGCCGGTGGTGCGCGGCGTGGCCGACACCACGGCCAAGGTCAGCGTGCGCCAGGGCAACAACCTGCTGTACGAAACCACCGTATCGCCAGGGCCTTTCGCCATCGACGACCTTTACAACACAGGCTACGCCGGTGATCTTGACGTGACGGTGACCGAAGCCGACGGGCGCACCAAGCGGTTCGTGGTGCCCTACGCGTCGGTGGCCCAGTTGCTGCGTCCCGGCAGTTCGCGCTTCAGCGTAACGGGTGGGCGGTATCGTGACGACACCCTGAACGCTCCGCCCTCGTTCATGCAGGGCACCTATCAACGCGGCTTGTCCGATACGGTGACGGGCTATGGCGGCGCCATCGTGGCGCAGCAGTATCGGGCAATTCTTGGCGGCGTGGCGGTCAGCACCCCGCTGGGCGCATTGGCGGCGGACCTGACGCAGTCTCACGCCGCGATGGGCTCTACCCGCGATACGGCCAGCGGGCGCAGCGTGCGGCTCAGTTACAGCAAGCTGCTGGAGCCTACTTCCACCAACTTCAGCGTGGTGGCGTATCGCTTTTCCAGTGAAAATTACTTGAGCCTTGGCGAATTTGCACGCATCCGCGAAGCGCGTCGGCCGTCGGTGTATGGCGGCAAAGAGCGCAGCCGCCTTCAATTCAATATCAGCCAGCCTCTGGGCAATGACTTGGGCAGCGTGACGCTGTCCGGCGTTTCGCAAAACTACTGGAACCGACACCAGCGCCGCGACACAAGCTATTACGCCAGCTACGCCAATGGCTATTCTTGGGGCAGCGTGAATATCAGCCTGGTGCGGGCCCGCGACGAACGCGGCCGCGCTGGCAACCAGTATCTGCTCAGCCTCAGCCTGCCCTTGGGACGCGGATCGAATGCGCCGTATCTCAGTACGTCCATGAACCTTGAAGGCAATGGCAAGCGCAGCGCCAATGCGTCTGTCAGCGGATCTGCCGGCGAGTCAGGGCAGTTCGGCTACAACGTATACGGTTCGTATAACCACACCAACGGTCAAGGCAGCCGCAACCAGGGCGGCAGCGTGCGCTACGACACGGCGCACGCCAACTACAGCTTGTCGGGTAGCGGCGGCGACGGCTATCGCCAATACGGCGCGGGCATGCGCGGCACCTTGATCGCCCACGCCGGCGGCATCAACGCGACCCAGGCGCAGGGCGAAACGATGGCGGTGCTTGAGGCGCCCGACGCCTATGGCGCGGCCATCGTCTCGGGCTCGCGCGGGTACATCGGCGCGAACGGCTATGGTGCCTTGGCGGGGTTGATGCCCTACCGCCGCAACGAGGTTGCGCTGGACCCTAAAGGCACGTCGCGTGACGTCGAATTGGAAATTACCTCGCAGCAGGTGGCGCCGCGCGCGGGGGCAGTCGTGTTGCTGCGCTACCCCACCGTGGCGGGCCGGCCGATCTTGCTGAAGCTGGTGCGTGAGCACGGCGCAACGATCCCGATGGGTGCGGAAGTCATCATCCCGGGCATCGATGCCGTCACGCTGGTGGGCCAGGGCGGCCGGGCCTTTGTGCGCGGCTTGCAGGGCCAAGGGGAGTTGGCGGTCAAGTGGGGAGCCGCCGCCGATCAGCAATGTCAGGCCATCTATCAGGTGGACGAGCAGGCGGCGTCCGAAGACGTGCATTACTACCCGCAGCTGGAGCTGTCGTGCACGTCCGCCCACCCCGCTGCGCTACAGGATTCGGTGTCATGAATACATGGTTGCGACGCGCAGTTTTTGGAATCTCCCTGTTGTTGTGCGCGGTAGGCCCGGCTTGGGCAGCATGTACTGGTGAATCTCTGTCGACGTACATTACCGCGCAGGACTTGAAAGAAATGAAGCCGCCACGTGACGCGGCCGTGGGCAGCATCATTTACAGCAAGAATATCGACCAAGGCGACGGCTATCTGCGCTGCACCACCAACGGCGAGTGGTTTTCGTATGGATTGCAGGCGGGCGCCAAGCCCGTGCCTGGCTATAAAGACGTCTACGAAAGCGGCATTCCAGGCATCGGCATGCGGATATTCTGGACGCACGAGGGCGGGGTGTACATGAACTACCCCAGAATTCGGTTTCAGCTCCGGAACTGGCAGTATTACCCGCCGCAGAAATTCACCTTCACACTCATCAAGACCGGCCCGATCAAGTCCGGTGTGTCCTTCGCGCATCGCGCGGATGTTTATTACGGTGCGTTGCGCAGCAATATGGTGGACTTCAGCAATGTGGCGTACGAGGTCAACAGCATGGGTTGCACGGTCCGTGACGGGCAAACGGTAAAGGTGGATCTGCTGACGATCAACAACCGTCACCTGGGTCATCGCGGCGCCACGGCCGGGGAGAAGGCGTTTGGCATTAATCTTGAATGCGATCAAGGCGTCAAGGTGGCCTATCGGATCGATGCGGATGGCACGCCGGAACACGTCATCAAGAACGCCCAAGGGGACGGTATGGCGCGCGGCGTCGGCGTGCAACTGCTGCAGGGCGATCTGGGCAGCAACGTCGTCCAACCGCTGGGCACGCGCACGGCATTGACAACCGCCGTGACGACGGTTGACAAGGAAAGGCTGTCTATCCCGCTGGTGGCGCGCTATTACCAGACGGACGACACGCTGGTGGCGGGACTCATCAATGCCACCGCCACCGTGACGCTGTTTTACGAATAGGGATCAGTGGCCAGGGAAATGACGGGGCGGGCCGATAGCGCGCCCGCCCGTGTTTCCTACACCGTCAACACGCAGTCCAGCGCTTCGGGCGCATTGAGCTTGACGCGGAAGGCGCGCAGTTCGTCCCGCCGGAACACGTGCACCGTCACGCGGTCGCCCGGCAGGTATTGCGACAGCAGCATGTCCAGGCCCGCCGGCGCTTCCACCCGCAGTCCGTCCAGCGCCACCAGTACGTCACCCGCCGACAGCCCGCCCTTGTGGGCCGCGCCGCCCTCCAGCACCGTGGCAAGCGTCAGCGCGTCGCCTTGCTTGCGCGTGCGCACGTCCAGCGTAGGTATATTGACCGACGTTTTCCAGTGCAGCGTGATGCCTTGATCGGCAAGCAGTTCGGCCAGCGGCACGTCGGCCGTGCCGTAGGCGTGGCGTGCGATGAAGCGCCGGGTGTCCACGCCGGTGGCTTCCAGGATCAGCCCCGGCAGTGCGTCTTCCGGCAGGCCTTGCGGCTTGCCCTGATAGAAGTCGCGGCCGTAGCGGTCCCATAGCAAACGCATCACGTCGTCCAGCGAGCGCGCGTCGCCGCTTTCACGGCGGATCAGCAAGTCCAGCCCCAGCGCCACCAGCGCGCCCTTGGTGTAGTAGCTGACCAGCGCATTGGGCGAGTTTTCGTCCTGCTTGTAATACCGCGTCCACGCGTCGAACGAACTTTCCGCCACCGACTGTTTGGCGCGGCCCGGGGTGCGGGCGACGCTGGTGATGGTCTTGGCCAGCAGGCGCAGATATTCCGTTTGCGTGATTGCGCCGGAACGCAGCAGCAGCAGGTCGTCGTAGTAAGACGTGAAGCCCTCAAACACCCACAACAAACGCGTCAGGTCGGGCTGCTCTAGATGGTAGGGGGCAAACGCCTGCGGCTTGATGCGCTTGACGTTCCAGGTGTGGAAGTACTCATGGCTGACCAGACCGAGAAAGCCGCGATAGCCTTCCCCCTGGCCTTGCTGGCCCAGCACCGGCAGGTCTTTGCGGGCCGTCATCAGCGCGGTGCTGGCGCGGTGCTCCAGGCCGCCGTAGCCGTCGCCCGTGATCATGGTCATGAACACGTAGCGGTTCGAGCTGTCCAGGAAGGGCGCGCGTTTGGTGCGCGGCTCGAAGAATTCAATCTGCGTGTCGCAGATCTTTTTCACGTCGGACGCGATGCGCGCCAAATCCAGGTTGGGCGCCACGCCCGTGAACACCAGTTCGTGCTCGGCGCCATGCGAGGTAAAGCTGACCGCCTGCGGCCGGCCCATTTCCACCGGGTGGTCGATCAGCGCATCGTAGTCGGGCGCCAGGTACAGCCCAAAGCCGTGGCGCCGTGCCGCGCCCCGTTGGCCGGAGGCTTCCGGCAGGCTGGTGTAGACCTTCCAGCCGTCGATGCCGCGCGGGGGCGCCAGGTCAAGCAGGCAAGGCAGGTGGTCTTGCCCGTGTACGCGCAGGAAGACGCTGGTGCCATTGAAAAAGCCATGCGTTTCATCCAGGTGCGCGCCGCGTACCGACAAGTCCCAGGCATAGACCACGTATTCCACGCGCAGGGGGCCGTCGACGGGCGCGGCCTGCCAGGTGTGGTTATCGATTTTGTCGACAATCACCCGGCGCGAACCCGAGTACGCCGCCACGGATTCAATCTGGCGGGAAAAGTCGCGGATCAGATAGCTACCCGGAATCCAGGCCGGCAACGACAAGCGCTGGCCGTCGGGCGAGGGGGCGTCGATCGTTAGGGTTATCCGGTAGCGGTGTCCGGCCGGGTCATAGGGCGTCAGGCGGTAAAGTACGGGGCAAGCGTTGTCTTTTTTCATGCTCGTATCTTATTTCATACTTCCTACTGGAGACATTCAATGAGCGAGTCGTTTGTGCTGGTCGAAACCCGGGGCCGCGTCGGTCTGTTGACGCTGAACCGCCCCAAGGCGCTGAACGCGCTGAACGATCAACTGATGGATGAGCTCGGCGCGGCGCTGCTGGCGTTCGAGGCCAACGCCGACATCGGCTGCGTGGTCATCACCGGCAGCGAGAAAGCGTTTGCCGCGGGCGCGGACATCGGCGCCATGAAAGACTGGTCGTACATGGACGTGTATGGCAGCGAATACATCACCCGCAACTGGGAAACCCTGAAGCGCATTCGCAAACCCGTGATCGCCGCCGTGGCCGGCTATGCCTTGGGCGGCGGTTGCGAGCTGGCGATGATGTGCGACATCATCATCGCCGCCGACACCGCCAAGTTCGGCCAGCCCGAAATCAAGCTGGGCGTGATCCCCGGCGCGGGCGGCACGCAGCGTCTGCCGCGCGCGGTGGGCAAGGCCAAGGCCATGGACCTGGCATTGACCGCACGCATGATGGGCGCTGAAGAAGCCGAGCGCGCCGGCCTGGTGTCCCGCGTGGTGGCCGCCGACAAGCTGATGGAAGAAGCGCTGGATGCGGCCACCGTGATCGCCTCGATGTCGCTGCCATCCGTGATGATGGCCAAGGAATGCGTGAACCGCGCGTTCGAAGGCTCGTTGAACGAAGGCTTGTTGTTCGAGCGCCGCGTGTTCCATTCGTTGTTCGCCACCGAAGACCAGAAGGAAGGCATGGCGGCGTTCACCGAAAAGCGCAAACCGGACTTTAAACACCGTTAAGGCTTGTTACGACAGTAAAACGCCCGCGCCAATGTCGCGGGATGCCCAGCGCGCCCGCACCGGCGCGCTTTTTCATGGGCGCGAAGGGCGTGCAGGCACGTTGCGCCTTGAAACGTCTGGGCAGCACCTTGTTGCAGGGTTCTTCCCTATGCTGGTTAAGCGTCATCAAGAGGTGCCGCGCCAGAGCGGCTTGCCCCACTGGCAAGTCCCGCGCGGCGGCTCGCTAGCAAACAAAATCAAGAAGGAGCCTTGCATGCGTACATTTATCGCTAACCGCCGGTGGTCGACCGCGGTACTCGCCGGCGCGTTGAGCGTCTGCTTCATGACCGCCACCCAGGCTCAATCGCCGCAGCCCTCGCTGCGCCTGGTTTCCGAAACGCCTTATCCGGCCTCGTCCGCGCCCGCGCCGCAGATGAGCGAAGCGGAATTGCGTGACACCGCGATCGACGCCTATGTCTACGCCTACCCGATGGTGCTGATGGAGTTGGCGCGTCGCAAGGCTACCGCCGTACAGACGCCGCTGGACGGCCGCGCGCCCGTCAACCAGTTCGGCCACAAGACCGCGTTCCCGGACCCGCGCGCCGCCGATACGCCGTGGCCCAGCGCCGATGCGCTGTACTCCAGCCTGTGGTTCGACGTGTCGCAAGCGCCGCTGATCGTGAACCTGCCCGATACCGGCGGCCGTTACTCGGTGCTGTCGGCCCTGGACATGTGGAGCGACGTGTTCGCCTCGCGCGGCACGCGCACCAACGGTCGCGGCGCGCAGTCGTTTGCGATCGTCGGCCCGAACTGGCAAGGGACCCTGCCCACGGGCATGGACGTCATCCACAGCCCGACCTCGACGGGTTGGCTGATCGGCTGGACCCAAACCGGTGGCCCGCAAGACTATGCTGCCGTGAATCAGATCCAGGCCGGCATGACCGCGTCGCCGCTGCTCGCCCCGGCAGCGTCCGCCACCACCCCGTCCCGCAACCGCAACGCCGGCAACGCGTATCCGCAAACCGGTTCGCGCGTGGGCTCGGCGCCAATTGGCAGCGGCTTGCCTATGCCGACGCCGGTGAATGTTCCGGACGGCACGCCCGCCGAACAAGCCGCCAGCATGGACGCCGCGTCGTTCTTCACGGTGTTCTTCGACGTGCTGCGCAACAACCCGCCGCACGCCAACGACACGCCCATCCTGGATCGCATGCGCCGCATCGGCCTGGATAGCCGTCAACCGTTCTCGTATGGTCGCCTGAGCCCGACGGTGCAACAGGCGCTGGCCGACGCGCAACCGCTGGCGGGTCGCCGTATCGCCGATGGCGTGGCGCGCCTGGGTACGCCGATCAACGGCTGGAATACCGTGCTGTCCGGCATCGGCACCTATGGAACCGACTATTCGCGCCGCGCCGCCATCGCCTACGCAGGCTTGGGCGCGCCGACGCCGGAAGACGTGCTGTATCCGGTGACCGTGTCTGACTCGAAGGGCCGCCAGCTCAAGTCCGATGAAGACTACGTGCTGCACTTCGACAAGGGCCAGCTGCCGCCGGCCAATGCGTTCTGGTCGCTGCACGTCTATAACGACAAGCACGGCTTTGGCGAGAACCCGGCCAACCGCTACGCGCTGCGCAGCACCGACGGCCTGAAGTACAACGCGGACGGTTCGCTGGACATCTACATCCAGCGCCGCGACCCGGGTGAGAAGAAGCGTTCCAACTGGATCAGCTCGCCCGCCGCCGACGGCCCGTTCCTGTTGAGCATGCGTTTGTACTGGCCGCAGGACACCGCGCTGGACGGCCTGTGGGCGCCGCCGCCGGTCAAGGAAGATTGATCTGCGCGGTGTCGGTGTATTAGCACCGCTTGTCGAAACTAAAATCGGCCCTTTGAACAAGGGCCGATTTTTTATCGCGGGCCGCGTGGGGCAAGGCTTGCGGGGCCGTTGAGCAAGCATTGCTCGCGTCCCTAATTTCAGCGTTGCGCGGCCGTTGCATCCACCTTACAAACGGCCGAAAGTTCATTTGCTTGGGCAAAAAGATTCACGCTATACTCTGCGGGTTTGACGCTTGCGGGATAAGAACACGTGGCGGCCGGGTATGCAAAAGCGGGGCTGAAAAGCACTGACATGCATGGGCAAGCCGGTTCTGACAGGGTAGTAGTGCAGCGGGGATGCTTGATGCAAAAGATGCGCGGGTCGGAAGTAGAGGCAGCGCAAAGCTCAGCACAAGGCTCGATGCAAGGCGCGTTGTATGGTGAAAAAACCGGCGAAAAAACCGGTGAAAAGCCAGGTGAAAAACCGCAACTGCGCCAGCAGCGAGATTTGTTGGACCAGGATGACGAAGTAAAAGTTCTGGTGCTTAGCGACGCGGATCGCGCCGCGCTGAATGCTCAAGCAAGCCGAGGTCTCCTGTTGGCATTGGCGGCGCAGGGCGCCATGGGGCTCGCAGCGGCAGTAATTGCGGGAGTTGTCGGAGGGGCGGCGGCGGGTTGGTCGGCGCTGGCGGGGGGGGGGGGGGGTTTTGTAACCCAAGGCTTTTTTTGGTTTGGCCCGGGTGGCGACGGTTGGGGCGGGTGGGCCCAACCCTTTTACTTTTTTCCTGGGGGG